>JAGMCH010000099.1 GCA_023129255.1 Dehalococcoidales bacterium | reverse complement strand
GCTTGGGACTTTGACTGTAGAGTGTTTCCCTGCAAAAATCCCCGCTAGCGTAGAAGTGGACATCAGTTCCTTCACCGAGCCAGGGCAAGCGATAAGAGTCAAGGATATCGCCCTAGATAAAGATATTACCGTTCTTAACGACCCAGAGTTGGTTGTGGTGAAAATTAGTTGGCGAGCTGTGGAAAAGGTGGAAGAGGAGGTAGTAGAGGTGGCGGAGGAAGCGGTTGGAGCTCCCGAAGAGGCTCCACCAGGTGAGGAGACAGAAGAACCATAATCGTCTGACTTACCTGGCAATTGCTTCTGTATCTATACGGATATACTGGATTTGACAGGCTGGCAAACCCCTGATATAATGCCCGAAATCAAATGTTAGCTCTCTCCGAGCTGTCTTGCCTAAAGAGAATCCATGGCAAGCAGCCGGTGGGCTGAAAAGCCTCGAGGGCATAGATAGAAATGTCTATGCCTCCCGTGCTTGGAAAGGAGAGAAGATAAAATTTAGTTATTCAATAACACCTCTTCCAACGAGGTGCTTTTTTGTTCTCTTTTCCCATCCTAGTACGCTACACCATCCTGCCTATCGTGCCTCACTTGTTCGTGGCGGGTATCGAAACCGCCTTGCAATGAAGTTTGTAGGTGTTAGCATGCAAAGGGGCTGAGGAGCAAATTATTTGTATTGATTTTGTGGCTTTGCCGCCGGAAGGAGGAAGAATATGACTAAAATGAGTGGTTGGAAAAAGCCAGGTAGTATGGAAATAGTTTTTATCCTGCTTGGCGCCTTTATGCTGCTCTTCATTTTTGCTCCTCCGCTTAAGACAGTATTTTCTTCCTCTCCCGGGACTTTATGGAACACTCTACTCGAAGAGGATGTTTACTCCTCTGTTCTGCTCACCATCTTTGCGGCATTGACAGCTACCCTGATAGGGCTTTTTCTTGGCGTTCCTTTAGCTTATCTTCTGGCACGGCATCAATTTCGGGGGAAAAGATTTGTAGAGGCGATTATAGATGTACCTATCGTAATCCCTCACTCTGCCGCTGGTGTTGCCCTCCTGTTTGTCTTCGGCAGCAATTTTCTCTTCGGCAAGATTTTGAATGGTATAGGCATTGGCTTCTTTAGATCTTTTACTGGAGTGGTCATCGCCATGATGTTTGTCAGCGTTCCCTTTCTTATTGATGCGGCTAAGGAGGGCTTCAAAGCCGTGGACGTCAGATTAGAGAAGGTAGCCAGAACCTTAGGTGCCTCTGCCTGGAAGTCGTTCTTTCGGATTTCATTACCTCTGGCCTGGAGAAGCATCTTCTCTGGTTCAGTGCTCATGTGGGCTCGGGGCCTATCTGAGTTTGGCGCCATAATCATCATAGCGTATAGTGCCTCCTTTCTGGGATGGAACCCTAAGGTCCTCCCTGTCCTGGTCGCTAATCGCTTCGATTTTGGCTTGGATTACGCCAGGCCAGTAGCAGCTATAGCAATCCTTATTTCTCTTATCGCCTTCATCTTGCTCAGGTCAATAGCCTATAGAGGTGAAAAGGCATGATTGTTATAAAGAACCTGAAGGTTAATTTAGGTGATTTTCTCCTTCAGAACATCAACCTCGATATTGAGCCAGGGGAATACTTTATCGTCCTTGGACCTACTGGGGCAGGGAAGACCGTGCTACTTGAGTCCATTGCTGGGCTCTATCCAGTCCTTGAAGGGGAGGTCTGGATTGGCGACAGGGAAATCACTGGTCTGAGTCCCGAGAAAAGGGAAATTGGAATTGTTTATCAAGACCAGGTGCTATTTCCCCATCTTTCCGTGGAGAAGAACATCGCCTTCGGATTGAAGATGAGAAAGTGCCCTAAGAATGAGGCAAAAGCAAAGATAGATGCCATTGTTGAGGTAGTGGGAATTTCGCATCTGCTTAAGAGGAGTCCTGCTACTTTGAGTGGTGGGGAGAAGCAGAAGGTGGCTCTAGCACGGGCACTGGTCACTGAACCCAAGGTGCTCTTGCTGGACGAACCCTTAAGTGCGCTTGATCCCGAGACCAGGGAAAGGATGCAAAGGGAGTTAAAGGAAATACATAGCAGGATTGAGTTGAGCGTCATCCATGTTACCCATGACTTTGAAGAAGCTATAGCTCTGGCGCATAGAGTTGCCGTACTGAATGATGGTTGTATAGCCCAGATAGGGACACCTGAGGAATTTCTACGCCGGCCGAGTTCGGAATTTGTGGCCCGATTCGCTCTCACAAGAAATATACTCTCGGGCAGGGTTATGGGCATAGAGGATGGCTGCACTCTCATTGACATCGGTGGCGCAAAACTCAGGGCGATAACGGAGGCCAAGGGTGAGGTGCGCCTTTCCCTCCGACCTGAAGATATCTTCATTTCCAAAGAGCCCCTCCAGTCTACTGCAAGAAATTGCTTCTTGGGTGTGGTCAGTGATATTGCCGACAGAGGCTCAGT
>JAGMCH010000098.1 GCA_023129255.1 Dehalococcoidales bacterium | reverse complement strand
AAATCAGAATGTATTTCCGGAGACCAATTTGCCTTATCTTCTTTCTCAGGCAAAGTTACCTCAGCTATATTATCTTTTACTGTTATTGATTCTATGTCGACAATATTTTCTATAATCCCCTGCCCAAATAGATGTCCGATGATAAACTCCTTCTCCATCATAGGCGTTATCATCGCTGTGGCAAAATGCCTTCCGTTTATGATAATTGATAAACCAAGTTCTGTTACTATTCTTTCCTTAGCCTTAGTAACTTCTGCATTCACCTTTGTATATTCAACCCACTCCACGCTTCTACCTTTTGACATTTTACCTCCGGAATTTATATGAAGTTGGTCAAAGTGCTATCTCTAGCATAACCTACCCATTGTTCAACTTTATGGGGCCTCCAGCTTTCTCTAAATATAACAGCTTTCAGGCTGGATGGCTAGCTTCGGTTCAAATAATTTTTTTGAAGAATTGCTAAACAATAAAAAGGGTATTGACATGGTTGACGTTGTATGCTATTATTACAATATAGCGTAAAATTAACGCAATACCGAAAAGGAGACATACTGATGTTACGTCCTAGAGCAGCATTGCTGACCTTTTACGGTGATTACGTACGTTATATAGGGGTGGAAATTGGAATTGGCAGCCTGATAAAACTGCTGGGTAATTTCGATCTTTCCGAGCAGTCTGTCAGGTCAGCCGTATCGAGGATGTGCCGGGCTGGTGTACTTAAAGTAAGGCACAGCGGGGTGAGGAGTTATTATTCGCTAACGGAGGAAGGCCATAGTTTATTGGCTAAAGGAACACAGCGCATTTTTGTGCGAAGGAAAAATCAATGGGACGGAAATTGGAACATAGTTATTTACTCCGTTCCTGAGCAAGAAAGAAAGGCGAGGGATCGCCTGCGCCTTGAGCTGAGTTGGATGGGGTACGGGCCCTTGAGCAACGCTACCTGGATATCGCCCTATGACCTGACTAAAGAGGTGGAAGATTTAGCCGAGAGGCTTCAAATCAAGGAGCACATTCAAATTTTCCAAGCTAAACATCAAGAGTTCACCGATCCCAAGAAGATAGTTTCCCGCTGCTGGGACCTGGGCAAGATACACCAGAAGTATGCTGACTTCCTGGCTGAGTATCGCCCGAAGCTGGAAGAGCACCTGAAACGATTACAGGCCGGTGAAACTATTGAACCCAGCGAGTGTTTTGTAGCACGTTTCAACCTTATCCATGAATACCGCAAGTTGCCCTTCTTGGATCCTGATTTGCCCCAGGAGCTTTTGCCCGAGAATTGGCTGCGTCCCCAGGCAGCTGCTCTATTTGATGAATACCACGGCTTGCTCACCGAGAAAGCCAATGAATACTTCGACTCAGTGCGCAAGAACTACCGAGGCGCAAGGAGGGCTTAAACACTTAATCGGAAGGGTTATTTAGAGGCTAGGTAACCTGAGGGGGTAAAAAATGAGGTACGCAGAGACAGGGGTTAATTTAGAAATTGATCTATCCCGAGGAAGCATTGAGAAGGAAGGAACTGACCCAAGATTAACTGAACTTTACCTGGGTGGTCTAGGTACTAACGCCAAGATATTATGGGATAGGGTTCCCCCTGAAGTCGAACCCTTTTCTCCTGATAATCTACTAATATTTAGCGCTGGTCTTTTAGCTGGCACACCGGCTACTGGTGCTAATCGTACCATTGTTTCTACCTTTTCTCCTCAGACCTTGTTAATGGCATATTCAATAATGGGAGGATTTTGGGCACCAGAACTGAAATTTGCCGGCTATGATAAAGTAATCATTCGTGGCAAGTCCCCCAATCTGGTTTATTTGTGGATAAACAATGACAAAGTAGAAATACGTGATGCCAGTCATCTCCAGGGGAAAGGCTGTCTTGAAACTGAAGAACTTATTAAACAGGAGTTGAAGGAGCCGAAAGCCCAGGTGGCTACTATTGGCCTGGCCGGTGAAAATAGGGTCTATTTTGCCTCCATTGAGCAGGGCAGGTCCAGTGCCAGCCGAGGCGGAATAGGCGCCGTTATGGGAGACAAAGGGTTAAAGGCGATAGCTGTTCGCGGAACAAAGGACATCCTTGTTGCCCGACCGGCTGAATTTTTTGAGCTTTGCAACGAGGTGCTGAAATATATACAGTACCGAGCAGAAAATCCAATTAAGGGGGTACCGCCCATTTTAGCCGGGCTTGGGTCACCCCAAGAGATGACACTACATGATGAGCAATGGCACACTGCCAGTTTCGCCTGGGGGAATGCCCGCATTAGGAGAAAGGATTTTTGGAACAAGGAAGTCGAAAAGAAGTGGAAGAAGACTCAGGACAAAGCGGTGGAGCGGCTAATAAGTTGCTATAACTGCCCGATGAAATGCTCGGGAATAATTACCCACCCCAAACTTCAAAGATACATGATGAAATGCTACTCGAAACTTACTTATACAATGGCGGCCATGTCAGACCTGGATTTTGGTTTTAAAATCGCTGGTCTTGCTCAGGAGTATGGAGTGGACGGATACACAACCCCGCAAGTTATGGCCTTCGCCCTTGAGCTTTATGAAGCTGGCATTTTGACTGACCAGGACCTGCCAGGATTTCCGTCCGATAACGAGGAGAGATTCTTCTGGTTGCTTGAAAAAATTGTTCGGCGAGAAGGGATTGGGGATGTTTTGGCTAATGGTGTTTATTGGGCGGCCCGTAAGATTGGCAAGGGGGCTGAGGCCTACGATCATAATACTATTAAGAAACATGAGCAGATCCCTATCAAACTAGGGGTGCTGAACCCTATTTATTATCTCATGTGGGCCACAGGTGAGAAAATCAACATTACCCAAATTGAAGGGCAGATACCCCAGGCGCCTTTTGCTACCAGAGAGGAGAGAGAGGAGTTTGTAAAGGATTGGGTCCAGGTTCCTAAGGAAGAGTTTAAGGAATTTGTCTTGAACTGGGAGCCACGCTCACTTCCATATTACCCAACTATTGAAGCAACTTGTGAACTTGTTGAATGGCAAGAGACTATGCATTACATTGACGACGCCACCGGGATATGCGCCGGTTTGTCATCATTTCCCATTAAGCCTCCGTATCATATACACAATTTACCGAGTTTCATCTCATTTGCGACCGGGATTGATATCGATGAAGCTGGACTATGGCAAATAGCCAAGAGGAACCGAAATTTAATTAGAGCCATTAATGTAAGAAGAGGCATGAGGAGAAAAGACGAGCGTCCTCCAGAAGACCATTGGAGGAAGAGATTCCCTGAGATAGAAGCTAAACTGCTTGACGAGTACTATAAATTTAAGGGATGGAATAATGAAGGTATTCCTACCAAAGAGACTTTAGACGAACTCGGTTTGGATTACGTTAGCCAAGACTTAGAACAAAGAGGGATTTATAAAAAGAAAAAAGTCAAGGTAACTAAGCAGGATTCCCCAAAAAGCAAAAAAGCGAAGGTAGCTAAGAGGGGTCCAAAAAAAGAAAAAAGTCAAGGTAATAAAGAATGAAAAAAGTCAAGGTAATCAAGATTGATGTTGATAAGTGCAATGGTTGCCGGGCATGTGAGGCAATCTGCTCCGCCTTTCACGCTGAGCCAAAATATAGCAGCACTAATCCGGAGAGGTCTCGGATTCGGGTGCTTTGGGATCCACTAAGAGATATTTATGTTCCGGTATTGGCTGGTGAGTATACTGAAGCCGAATGTAATGGCAGAGACATTTATACGATTGACGGAAAGGTATATGACGAGTGTAGCTTCTGCAGGGCTTCCTGCCCATCCAGGCAGCTTTTCAAAGACCCTGATTCCGGTCTCCCTCTAAAATGTGATATGTGTGAAGAAGAACCGCCACTACCAGAGCCGCTGTGTGTTCAGTGGTGCTTATCTGATGCCCTGACTTACGAAGAAAGGGAAGAGGAAGGGGAAGAAGAAGAGAAGCCGGGGGAGATGGAGATAGGATTAGAGGTATTAGTAAAAAAATATGGAGCCAAGAAGGTAAAGGATACCGTTACCCGATTAGCCAAGGGCTAAAACATTAAGGCGAAAGAAGAGGATTTAAAAAAGATAATGGAGATTGTAGCCCCCTTCAAAGAGGCAATAGATGCCACAAAAGAGGCAGGCGGAGAAGCCTTCAAATTATGCTATCAATGCGGATTATGTGATACTGTTTGTCCGTGGAATAGGGTTAGAACCTTTAGTATGCGCAACATAGTCCGACAGGCTACGTTCGGTTTGCCTGAGATAGAAGGTGAAGATATATGGCTTTGTACTACCTGCGGAAGCTGCCCTCAGCAGTGCCCCAGGGGAGTGGAAACGATAGAAGTTAGTGTATCCTTACGCAGGATTGCCTCGGAAGCAGGGATTTCTCCTGCTCCAATCCACACCGTAAAAGCAAGCCTCGGTGCCGAAGGTAACCCCTTGCGTGAAGAACGAAAAAAGAGGGGAGATTGGGCAGAAGGTCTGTCTGTAAAAACGTTCACCGAGGGAATGGAAGTTTTATATTTCCCCGGCTGCTACCCCAGCTATGACTCAAGATTAAGAAAAGTGGCTACTGCCACAGCCGATATCCTTAACAGGGCAGGGGTAGATTTTGGGATACTAGGTTCCAAGGAGAATTGCTGCGGAGAAAGCATCCGCAAGACGGGCGATGAGGAATTATACAAACGCTTAGCCAGGGAAAACATTAAAACTTTTATAGATAACGGGGTGCATAAAATTCTTGTTTCTTCCCCCCATTGCTACCACACCTTCAAAAACGAGTATCCCGAATTTAATGCCAACTTTGAGGTGGTTCATATCTCCCAATATTTATTCGAGCTTATTAATGAGGGAAGGCTCGAGCTCAGCAAGGAGTATGGGAAGAAAATTACTTATCATGACCCATGTTACCTGGGTCGACATAATGGCATATATGACGAACCCCGAGAGGTTTTAAAGAAGGTACCCGGTTTAGAACTGATTGAGATGGCTGATTCGCGGGAAGATAGTCTCTGCTGCGGAGGGGGAGGAGGCAGGATTTGGATGGACACTCCAAAGGGTGAAAGATTCTCCGACCTCAGATTAGAACAAGCTATTGAGGTTGGGGCTGAGGTGCTGGTTACTTGCTGCCCATATTGCATCACCAATTTTGAGGATAGCAGGTTAACCCTGGAGGATAGTGAAGTCATAGAGATTAAAGACATCACAGAAATTATCCAAGAAGTGATTTAGGGAACCGAATAAACCTGATACGGACGGAGAATAGTGGAAAAAGAACCAGTTGAAGGACAGTTTGTTAATAGTTACGCAGAAAGTAATATCGGCGATGTTATGGTTGTCGGTGGAGGAATCAGTGGTATTCAAGCCTCCCTTGACCTGGCTGATATGGGTTTTAAGGTTTACTTAGTTGATAAAGCGCCGGCTATTGGCGGCAAGATGGCCCAGCTTGATAAGACCTTCCCCACTAATGACTGCTCTATGTGCATCGAATCTCCTAAGTTTATTGAATGTGATAGACACCCCAATATAGACATCCTGACCTATACTGAAATTGACAGCGTAGAAGGGGAAGCAGGAAACTTCAAGGTAACCCTGATTAAAAAGCCCAGATACATTTTAGATGATAAATGCCGAGGTTGTACTACCTGTACTGAGTATTGCCCGGTTAAAGTCCTGGATAGATACAATCAAAACTTATCCTATAGTAAATCTACCCATATATACTTTTCTCAAGCAGTTCCGCTTATCACCTATATAGACCCTGATACCTGCCTTTTCCTTCAAGACGAAAAATGTAACATTTGCGTAGGAGTCTGTGAGAATAAAGCCATAGACCTTCATCAAAAGGAGGAGAAGGTAGAAGTAGAGGTAGGAGCGATAATTCTGTCCCCGGGCTATGAGATATTTGACCCGAAGCTGAGGGGCGACTATGGCTACGGAAAGATGGAGAACGTGATAACCAGTCTTGACTTTGAACGAATATTATGTTCCACCGGGCCTTACGAAGGTGAGATAAGGCGCCCTTCTGACGGGCAGCATCCGAAGAATATGGCCTGGATTCAGTGCGTCGGTTCCAGACAGGTTATCCCGGGCGGTAACAGCTATTGTTCAGCCGTATGCTGCACGTATACCCAGAAGCAGGTGATTCTGGCAAAAGACCATGACAGTGAGATTGAGGCTACTATATTCCATAACGATATCCGGTCATTTGGCAAGGATTTCGAGCGATTTTATCAAAGAACAGAGAACCTTCCCGGGGTTCGATTTATAAGAAGCTACGTATCAATAGGGAAAGAGCTGCCAGAAAGCAAGAATGTAACTATAAGATACTCTACTGACGGGGATGGAGTAAAGGAAGAGGAATTCGACCTGGTGGTATTATCCGTTGGGTTGAACCCTCCTGAGGATGTGGAAGAATTGGCTAATAAGTTCGGCATCGAACTTAATTCTCATGGATTCTGTAAAACCAATCCTGTTAATCCTATTGAGACCTCCCGCCCGGGAATTTTTGTAAGCGGAGCCTTCCAGGGTCCTATAGATATCCCCGAGTCGGTTATGACCGCCAGCGGAGCTTCTGCCCTTTGTAGTCAACTCCTTGCCTACCGGCGAGGGAAGCTGTCCAGAGAAAGGGTATATCCACCGGAAAGGGATGTCTCAGGAGAGGAGCCCAGGGTGGGGGTCTTTGTGTGTCACTGCGGAGCCAATATCGGAAGAGTGGTAGATGTTCCTTCGGTAGTTGAATATGCTTTGACCTTAGACAATGTTGTCCACGCTCAAGAAAACCTGTTTTCGTGTTCTACTGATGCTGCCCGGGAGATAGCAGACACAATCCAAGAAAAAGGGCTCAATCGTGTGGTTGTTGCCGCCTGCACCCCCAGGACACATGAGCCGCTATTCCGGGATACGCTTCGCGAGGGGGGAATTAATCCATATTACTTTGAGATGGCTAATATAAGGGAACATTGCTCCTGGGTCCACTCTCGAGAAAAGGAAGATGCCACCCAAAAGGCAAAGGATATAGTTCGGATGTCGGTAGCCCGAGCTGCCCTTTTACAGCCTTTACAGGAATTTGAGCTGCCGGTCGATAAAAGGGGGTTAGTGGTCGGAGGAGGCGTGGCTGGAATGACCAGTGCTCTGAGCTTAGCCAACCAGGGATTTGAGGTTTACCTGGTGGAAAAGGATACAGACTTGGGGGGAATAGCTCGAAGAATTCATTACACCTTGGAAGGGCTGGATGTTCAAGCATATTTGAGTGATCTTATACGCAAAGTTTACCAACACCCCTTAATTCATGTATCTACTGATTCTACCATCACAGAGGCTTCCGGTTATGTGGGGAATTTCATAACTACGGTGACGTCTGGAGGAAGGGTCAAGGAGATACACCATGGAATAACCATCATCGCTACTGGTGCTGAAGAATATAAACCCACCGAATACCTTTATGGGAAAGATGATAGGGTATTTACCTTGCTGGAGTTAGAGGAGCAAATCGCCAAAGGAGAAGCCAGGGTGA
>JAGMCH010000097.1 GCA_023129255.1 Dehalococcoidales bacterium | reverse complement strand
CGCTTATGTGGCATAGCCGAAGAGCCAGTTTGACCGGCGGCAAAAGGTTCTTCCACCTCTCTGGTCTCGGTTCTCTGTAGCCCCCTAATCTCAGTAGCAAATTTCTCCAGTGAGCTGGCGATTATGGCTAAAGTGGTAACGAATTGAGCATGGCGGTCGCGTTGCAAGACCTGGCTTGATACCGGGGCTGGGGCCAGCCCCAGCCTGGCGCAAGCCTTCTCTTCAACCTCAGGGGACAGAGTAGCATAGGTACCCACTGCCCCTGAAATCTTACCCACAGCGATGGCCTTTTCGGCTTCAGCCAGTCTTTGTAAATTGCGCCTCATCTCCTCAGTCCATAGTGCCAGCTTAAAACCAAAGGAGATTGGCTCAGCATGAATCCCATGGGTGCGTCCTATCATAACGGTATATTTATGTTTTATTGCCTTTTGCGCCAGTACCGAGATGAGTTCCTTTATATCCTGACTCAGTAGCTCAGCGGACTCGATTAGCTGCAAGCTAAGGGCAGTGTCTATCACATCAGAGGAGGTAAGGCCAAGGTGGATAAAGCGCGATTCATCTCCCAGGCTCTCTGACACCGAGCCAAGAAAGGCAGTCACATCGTGGTGGGTTTCCTTTAAAATCTCCTCCATGCGTTTAAGGTTAACCCGGGCTAGCTTTATCTTGGGTATAGCCTTTCTGGGAATTACACCCAGCTCAGCCCATGCCTCACAGACGGCAATCTCTACTTGAAGCCATTTATCGAACTTATTCCCGTCCGACCAGATTCTTTTCATTCGGGGTCTGGAATAGCGCTCAATCATTTGTTTTCTCCCTGTAACTCGTCTCTGTATTTTTGGTAGGCTTTTCGTATCTCGTCATATTTCAAGCCCAGGATTTCAGCCGCCAGATAGGCGGCATTCTTAGCCCCGGCACTGCCTATAGCTACGGTAGCTACCGGTATTCCGGCTGGCATCTGAACTATGGAGTAGAGGGCATCAGCCCCCTTCAGCTCACTGGTGGCTAGGGGCACGCCGATGACGGGCAGGGTAGTCCAGCTAGCCAGGACTCCGGGCAGGTGTGCTGCCCCACCGGCAGCAGCAATTATAACCTCAAGCCCCCGACCTTGTGCTTCCAGCCCAAATTGCCGAGCTTTCTCCGGGTGGCGGTGGGCTGATATTACATTAACCTCATAATCAATACCAAGGGCATCTAAAGTATCCAGCGTTGGCTTGAGGGCTTCAGCATCCGATTTGGAACCCATGACTACAGCTACTAATGGCATTTTTATCTACCTCACCCCCTTCGTTCTTACTACCACATATAACAAATCGTTGCTATTGGATGACAAACGAATTTATGACGTGGTCAAAGATTTCCTCAGACGCAGCATACAAATCCTCTGTCGTGCCGTAGTTGATTGTATATGCCTTGCCATTGGCAAGAAACACCACTACACTTGTTTTTGTGGCGAAACTCTTATAAATAATCTTATATCCTTCTCTGCCATTTACTTCAATAATGTCTTCTTTTAAAATAATCTTAATGGGGTGTATTTCTCCATATTGTCTCTTTACTTCTTCTAAGTTTGTCCAATCAGTTGATCCAACTACGATTGTAATGCTTGTTCCCTCACCTTTCTTTGTAAACATTTCAACTTTTTCAACGCCCCCTACCAGTCTAAATTCTTCTGGACTATGTACTGTCCAATCTTCAGGATACTCAAAGCTATAGCCGAGTTTATGGTCATAACTCTGAATATAACCCGGGGTGACTGGAGTTATTGGTGGCACCGGCGGTGAAGGTTGCCTGGTACAGCCAGTAATAGATACCACCAGAAGGGCAACCAGTACACTTATGACTCCCAAATTGAATCTTTTACCTCTCATTGTTTCCTACTTCCAACTCTATTTTATCAGAGCAATATCCTTACGGTAATGGCAGCCCTCAAAGTGAATCCGGGGGATATTGGCATAGACCTTATCTCTAGCCTCAGCGATGGTCTTACCCACAGCCACCACCGTGAGCACTCGCCCTCCACTGGTTAGAACCTGTCCCTCTGAGCCAACCTTGGTTCCGGCGTGAAACACCAGGATGTCCTTATCCAAATTATCCAGCCCGGTGATGGGTAAGCCTGTCTTATAGCTTCCGGGGTAGCCGGCTGATGCCATTACCACCCCAACACAGGCATCCTCGCTCCATTCCACCTCTATCTGGTCAAGCTTGTTATCAATCACTGCCAGCATAATGTCCACCAGGTCAGTCTTGAGCAAAGGCAGGGTAACCTGTGCCTCCGGATCGCCAAACCGGGCATTAAATTCTAGCACCTTTGGCTCATTATTGGTAATCATCAAGCCGCCATAAAGTACACCCCTGTAAGTTCTTCCTTCGTCATGCATCGCACTTACCGCCGGCTCCATAATGGTCTCCCTTACTGTTTTAGCCAGGACAGGAGTCATAAACTGCGGCGGACTGTAGCTACCCATGCCGCCGGTATTAGGTCCCCGGTCGCCATCAAATACCGGTTTATAATCGCAGGCTGACACCATTGGGATTACCGTATGTCCATCGGTAAAGGCGAAAACGCTCATCTCCTTCCCTGACAAGTGCTCCTCAATGACCACCCTGTCACCGGCGGCACCGAAGGCTTTAGCCTCCATCATATCGGACAGAGCGTCCAGAGCTTGGGGTATTGAATCGGCGACAATTACCCCCTTGCCGGCAGCCAGTCCATCGGCTTTGACCACGATAGGCGGTTTCTGCCGCTTGATATATTCCTTTGCCTTATTATAGTCGGAGAAGCTGGTGCTTTTAGCGCAGGGGATATTATATTTTTGCATCAGCTCCTTGGCGAACACCTTGCTCGACTCTATCTCGGTGGCTTGCCTGGTAGCGCCAAAAATCTGCAAACCCCTGATAAGGAACTGGTCGGCGATGCCTTCAGCTAAAGGCGACTCCGGCCCGACAACGGTAAGGACGATGCTCTTTTCCTTGGCTACTTTAGCCAGCGACTCTATATCACCAGGCTTGATATCAAGGTTGCGGGCAATTTTAGCCGTGCCGGCGTTGCCCGGAGCAACATAGATTTCCTTTACCTTGGGGCTCTGGGCTAGCTTCCAGACCAGGGTATGCTCCCTGGCTCCACCGCCGACAACCAGTATCTTTATCTACCTCACCCCCTGTGTCCCCCTCTCCTATCAAGGAGAGGGGAAAGGAAGTTTTTTGAAGGGCAAGGCCCTTCAGGCTACCCTAAATAAATAGCCAGCCACAGCTGCAGGCTATGCCAGATTTGTTAAGCCTCCTTAGTCTCCTCTGGTTGCCAGTTCTCTGCTTCAATAGCTGCAAATGCTTTATCAGTTAGCCTCTGTATATCACTGGGAGTTAAACCATTAGCCCTAAGTAGCTTTAACAGTTTCTTTTCTTCTTGTAAAGCCTTTTGATGAGATTTCTCTTGCTGGCGAAAAAGAGTTTGAACATGCTCTGCAAATGGGGGGTTACCTTGTGCAATCGCTGCATAAACAGCATATTGTGCGTCAACCCAAGCAGTGTAATCGGAGAATACGATTTGCCAAGCAAAGTGTAGTGCTCCTGCCGGTTCTGGTACAGATACAAGTTGTTTACTTCGTGCGAGAAGCAGATGAGCAGCTTTCTTAAAGCGTTCTGCAACTTTAAGCATCTCTTCAGCACTACGACTATCAGTCGTTAATGAAGGCATATATTGTGTTAATGACTCGTTATATATATCTGCTTCCTTTTCTTGGAAAGTGGTTAATTTGTAATGCTCTTCAAGGTATTTAAGGCATTGATTAAATTCTCCTCTATCCAGTTTCGGTTCACCGAAAAGAAACCCCATTTCTGGTCACCTCCTTTGGCGTTTACCTACAGGCTGTACAAAACTATTTCTCAGACAATGAAGCTAACCTCTTGGAGAATGACTCCATAAGACTACTCGCCTTTATCCTTCTCATGCTGCTCTTCCTCTAGCTTATGACGAAAAGCTGTCTCTGCCTCTTGCTTTGCCAAACTCATGCTACTTACACTCGCAATCAGGAATAACAGTATCCCCGCTATGCCAAGTGTACATCCGAGCCATAAAGGTATGCCTATATCAGTTAGACCGGTAAAAAAGAATAGCAATGCCCCTGGTAACGCAAGAGCACATATAACCCAGACGCTAATCATAAGAATTGCCCCACTTATATCAGCCCCCGTCCAACTTGTCCCGTATTCCCTACCAAAGCGAAAGCGCCCATAACGGAGAACGTGTGCTTTATATGCTTTACAGTAGAATGATAACCAAAGACATCCGAAGCCAAACATGATAAGACCTACCACCAAAACCCCCCAGTTTAACAGAAGATTCCCTATCCCCATCTTAACCTCCTCTTCTTAATTTCTACTCCCACTCTATGGTAGAAGGGGGTTTGGAGGTTATGTCATATACCACCCGGTTTACCCCGGGCACTTCGTTGACGATACGACTGGAAATCCGAGCCAGCACATCATAGGGCAGGCGAGACCAGTCGGCAGTCATGGCATCATCGCTGGTTACGGCACGGACGGCAACCAGATAGCCATAGGTCCTGTAGTCGCCCATCACCCCCACACTCTTGACATCGGTGAGTATGGCGAAGCTCTGCCAGAGCTGGCGATATAGCTTTGCCTTCTTAATCTCGTTCATTACAATGAAGTCAGCACCACGCAGTATCTCAATCTTCTCCTCGGTTACCTCGCCAATAATGCGAATGGCTAGACCTGGTCCAGGGAAGGGCTGCCGCCATACCATCTCCTCGGGAAGTCCTAAAGCCAGCCCCACCTGGCGCACCTCGTCCTTAAACAGGTCTCGCAGGGGTTCCAGCAACTGGAGTGTCATCTTGGCCGGCAGCCCACCCACATTATGGTGGGTTTTTATCTTGGCTGAGGCGCTGGCGGTTGAGGCACTCTCAATAACATCAGGGTAAAGAGTTCCCTGAGCTAGAAAATCAACCTTGCCTATTTTCTTGGCTTCCTCCTCAAATACCCGGATAAATTCCTCGCCCACCACCTTGCGCTTCGCCTCTGGGTCTATTACCCCTTTCAGGCGCTTGAGAAATCTTTGGCTGGCATCTACATAGATGATATTCATGCCCAGGTTAAGCTTAAAGACATTAAAGGTTCTTTCCACCTCCTCGCGACGCAGCAGCCCATGGTTGACAAAGATGCAGGTAAGCTGGTCACCGATAGCCCGATGGATGAGGGTAGCCACTACTGCCGAATCAACCCCCCCTGAGAGGGCACTGATGACCTTGCCTTTGCCTACCTGCTGTTTAATTTTGGATATGCTATCATTTATGAAGCTGCTCATTGTCCAGTTTCCCCTGCAGCCGCATACCCGGTAGACAAAGTTCTTCAGGATTGTCTTTCCCTCAGGGGTATGGATTACCTCAGGATGAAACTGGAGACCAAATATTTCCCCATCTCTGCCCATAACGGCAAAAGGCGAATTTTCAGTATAGGCTAAGACAGTGAAGTCGGGAGGTAGTTGTTCAACTTTATCACCGTGGCTCATCCACACCGGAGAGGAAGGAGGCAAATCGGCAAATAGAGGTGAATCTACTTCACTCAAATGAAGAATGGCATGACCATACTCATGCT
This sequence comes from Dehalococcoidales bacterium, assembly GCA_023129255.1. Taxonomy (GTDB): domain Bacteria; phylum Chloroflexota; class Dehalococcoidia; order Dehalococcoidales; family BS750m-G39; genus JAGMCH01. The sequence goes on along the minus strand of JAGMCH010000097.1, from coordinate 1,387 downwards.
TGGCTCCTGGTGTGACCTGTCCACCTAGCTGATGGGTGAGGACTTGCATCCCATAGCATATACCCAATATAGGCAGGTGGCGCTCATAAATATAAGCCGGCGCCAGAGGTGCATTGGGTTCATAGACGCTGGCTGGACCCCCGGAGAGAATAAATCCCTTGGGATTTAAGGGGGCTATCTTCTCCCAGGGGGTATCAGGTGGTACCAGCTCACAATATACCTGGCATTCGCGTATCCGGCGGGCGATTAGCATGCTATATTGCGAGCCAAAATCAATGACAATTATAGCCTCGCGCTCAGCACTGGGTATGGCTTCCTTTGCCGCCGCCGGCTGTTCACCACCCAACTCCTTAGCAATCTCCAGATAGGTGGAGACCTCAATATCGCCACTGGTTGTCACCCGGTGGCTCTTACTTTTGATTTGTTTCAACTTACCTTTAACCATTTTATAGCATACAGATTACCACTGTGGTGGCTTTTGTTCAAGTGGGTACCTCTTGTCTCAACAGACTTTTTTTATTTTCGGGGTTAGACCCCTTGACAGTGGAGCTGATATATAGTAGAATTTATATGGCGTAAAAATAACGCCATATATTAATTATGACATACCTAACATATACACTCCGCCCCCCGCACAAATACTGCCTTCATATCCCCCATCGTAACCCCCGGTTTTTGGGTCTGGCATAACACTGTGCTATACTGTCGTCAAGAAGGGGCGATGGGAAATAAACTGCTTTTATCCATCCAACAGCAGATTGAGCAGGCTATTACTATCCTTAAACAGGGAGGTATAGTTGCCTTCCCCACCGACACCGTCTACGGGCTGGGCGCCGGCATCAGCATTGGCCGTGCTGTGGAGCGGGTCTATCAGGTAAAGAAGCGACCACGCAGTATGGCGCTCCCCTTACTGCTAAGCGATAAATCTCAGATAGGCGAGGTTGCTCAGCCAGTGCCCCAGGTTGCCTGGCTCTTAGCCGATAAATTTTTACCCGGTGCCTTGACCATAGTGCTATTTAAGTCCGAATCTGTCCCCGATATTGTCAGCGGTAGGGGTAAAACAATTGCCATCCGAATTCCAGACCATGCCGTCCCCCTTGCTCTGGCTCAAGGTGTGGGGACCCCTATTGTTGGCACCAGCGCCAATCTGAGCGGCAAGCCGAGTCCGCTGACCGCCGACGATGTCCGTGCTCAACTGGGTGGTAAGATAGACCTGATTATTGATGGCGGCAGATGCCCCGGCGGCAAGGAATCTACTATCGTTGATTTGACCGGGGAGACCCCCGTCATTTTGCGGGAAGGCGCTATATCACGAGAAGAACTACAACGGGTATGCCCCAACATTGTCTTTAAAGAGGGAGGCTGAGTAATGCGTATTGCCATTGGC
>JAGMCH010000096.1 GCA_023129255.1 Dehalococcoidales bacterium | reverse complement strand
TTGAACAGAGGGAGAAGAGAAAACGGAAGGAAAGGGTTATCCCCTACTACATAGACCAGGACAAATGTAATACAAAATGCAACGCCTGCATCGAACTTCTGGGTTGTCCGGCGATAATAAAAGAGGATGGTAAGGCCATAATTGACAGCTCGCTATGTACTGGTTGCGGAATCTGCGCCCAGATTTGCCCCTACAAGGCGATAATAGAGGAGAGGGAATGATAAAAGAATTCAACGTGCTAATCACCGGTGTTGGTGGACAGGGCGTGATTTTGCTATCGGAGCTTCTGGGGAAGTCAGCGGTTAAAGACGGGCTGAAGGTTAGAGGCTCTGAAATATTGGGCATGGCGGTCAGGGGAGGTTCGGTAACCAGCATCATCAGAATCGGAGACGAGGTCTATGGTCCTCTCATCCCTCTGGGCAAGTGCCATGCTCTAGTCGGAATGGAGCCCTCGGAGGCACTGAGAAATATCGCCCATCTATCAAAGTCCAGCCTGGTCATTCTTAATACGGCGGTAACAATCCCTTTCACCGTCTCCGTGGGTGAGAGTAGCTACCCCAGCTTGGAGGAAATCCTGGGGCAACTGAGCAAAGCTTCAGGCAGGATAATCAAGCTGGATGCGGCTCAACTGGCTCAAGAGGCGGGAAGCCGGTTGACAACCAACATTGTGATGCTGGGGGCGTTATTCGGCAGCGAGCAGCTGCCCATAAAAATAGCCACCATAAAGGAATCTATCCGGGAGCGTTTCCCGGCTAAAGTAGCCCCGGTTAATATTAAAGCCTTTGACCTGGGATATGAGGCTTGCCGGCAGGCTCTTAAGAAATAAAAAGGGTGCCAGCTACCGCCGTGAGTCTGCCTAAATTACACCTCTTATATCCTTACCGAGTCTCTAATCGTGTTCCAGGCTCCCTCAAACTTCGCCCATTTAGCCTGTGTCACCATCATTAGCAGCACTCCGGCATCGTCTGGGGCAAAGACAATCAATACGCAGACCTGCACTGGCTCACCCTCAGACTTTGCAGTGTACGTCGTCTCCCAAGCTTCATTACCTCCTATCGTCAACTGCCGGTGTACTTCTCGGGTGAGCTCTGTGAGTCCAGCTACCAAGCCATATTGGGTCATTTCAGAGTATTCCCCTGCAGTCATACCCATTTCTTCCAGCTCGATATCCCAGCCTCGCCAAGTAAAGTCCATTAATTCGTAAGATCCGACCATGTCAATTGTCATAAGCATTGTGACAGCATCCTCTGATTTATCCCCATATACATCCGCTTGTATGATTTGTCTCTCCTCTTCGGTAAAACCGGTAAAAACCTCTTCCACAAATTCCTCATAGTCTTCTGGCCTTTGCCAGTCATCAGGAATGCTTACCGTCATTGGCCCGACTGACAAATCTCGATAACCCTGCTCTGACGGCGTAGTCTGACATCCTACCATTGTCCCTAATACCATTGCTACTATGACTATTAAGCCTACTATGGTTTTCATTTCATCCTCCTTTCAAGACGGATATTCCCAAATGAAAAAAGGGCACTAGCCACCGCAATTTATTTAGCGGTTTCAGTGCCCTTGTCTCATCGCCTCAACCCCCCAAACCGATATATTATTTTAAGGTCGTTTTACATGTTGGAACTTGAGTTTAGTCCTGTCCTAACGTTCTGTCAATACCCAATCAATCCATTCTGCTTATTCTACAAGCTCCATAATATGCATCACCTTTACCGGCACCTTGTTCCGCAGAAGACTGTCAATCAGCTGAATCTCACATCCAGGGCAACTACTGACCACAATATCAGCCCCGGTTGACTTAATCGCCTCCACCTTCTTATCAGCAATCTGCTTGGACAGGTCGTAATAATAAATGCTAAATGTGCCCGCCATGCCACAGCACCTATCGGCATTGGGCATTTCCACGTACTGCACCTCGGGTATCGACTTTATAATCTGCCTGGGCTGATTGGTTATCCCCAGATGCCGACTGAGATGACACGGGTCATGCCAGGTAACCTTCTTACCCTTAGCCTCAGCCGAAGGCTGGTAAGCTGACGGCGGCAGCTTCAGCACATCAACCAGGAACTGAGAAATATCCAGGACTTTGTCGGCAAACCTGGTGTAAGCCTCTTCTCTCTGCGGGGTATCGGCGAGAAACTTGGGGTAGTCCTTAAGCGCCGAGGTACAGGTAGCGCAGTCAGAAATAACATAGTCCAGACCTTCAAACGCCTTAACATTGGTATCAGCCATCTTCCTGCCGGTGTCAAAATCGCCAGCTCCCAGAAATACCGGCGCCCCACAGCAACCCTGTTCTTTGGGCACTACCACCTCCACCCCATTCCTGGTCAAAAAATCGATTATATGCTTACCCAGGTCGGGCAAAACAAAGTCGGTCATACAGCCGGTAAAATAGCCCACCTTCATTCTGGTCTTAACGCCAGACGGCGGCTTGTTCACCACCGGAACCATCTGTCTTAAAAACCTGGGGGCAATCTGAGGTATGTTTCTCCCCTTACCCAGAGCCGAGAGGAACATGGATAAGTGTCTGATGGTGCCCTCGGTCTTGGGCAGGAAAATGCCCTGAAACCAGGAGGCAAACCGGACCACATTACCAAACAATGTCCGGCGGGGCAAGAGCCAGCGATAGATAATATTATAGGGAAATTTTAACCCCCTGGCCCTGACCGTATCCGCCCTAGCAGCGACGATAACGTTGGGAATGTTAGCTTTAGCCGGGCAGTTGGTGGTGCAAGCCATGCACAGCGTGCACTTGTTAAGACGTTCAGCATACTCTTTGGTATAATCCAACTCACCAGCCAGCAGCCCCCGTATCATCATATTCTTGCCCCGGGCAACCGAAGGCTCTATCCGTTCCTCCTGATATACCGGGCAGAAAAAGGTGCAAAAGCCGCACTTCATGCACTGGCTTAAGTCACTTTCAAACCTCTTTATCTGCTCATACCTATCTTCAGTGGCTTTTACCATATCACACCCTTTCCTCTTCCCATATCTTGCCCGGATTGAGAATGTGGTTGGGGTCCAGTATTCCCTTTATCTTCTTCATCAGGTTAAGGGCTACCGGGTCCATCGCCCGCTTGAGGAAGCGCTGCTTCTCCAGACCAATGCCGTGTTCCCCGGATAGCACACCGCCCAGGGAAAGCGCCGCTTCAAATATCTCCTCCATCGTCTGCTGAGCCCTCTCAAACTCCTCCTTATTCCTGATATCAGTAAATATAGACGGGTGAAGATTGCCATCGCCGGCATGACCCAGATACTGGATAAAGAAACCAGACCTCTCTGATATCTCGCCCAGCTTGCGGATAAACTCAACCAGCTTATCCCGGGGCACAGCTACATCCTCGGCCATGACGGTGTGGGCGGCGCCAAAAACAGCAGCAAAGCCTCCACTCCTCATCTTCCAGTACCTAGCTGCCTCATCAGCGTCCTTGGCGACCCTAACCTCTTTAGCTCCGCTCTTTTTCAGGGTATCAACAATCTGTGCTGATTCGGCCTCCACCGCCGCCGGGGAGCCGTCAGCCTGAATGAGCAGCAGGGCATTGGCATCCACCGGCAGACCCATGGGGGTCATCTCCTCAATGCGCCGAATGACGAAATTGTCAACAAACTCAACCTTGGCTGGCACCACCCCACTAGCCATAATATTGGATACTGCCTGACCACCCGCCGCCATATCATCAAAAATAGCCATCATTGTCTTGTTAGCCAGCGGCATTGGTAATAGCCTCAGGGTTATCTTGGTTATTACCCCCAGCGTCCCCTCTGAGCCGGTGAACAGCATCATCAGCTCATAGCCGGTGCGGTTTTTCACCGTCACCCCGCCAAGCTTCATAATATAGCCATTGGCTAAAACCACCTCCAGCCCGAGAACATATTGCTTGGTTACGCCGTACTTTACGCAATAGGGACCACCGGCATTCTCAGCTATAGTGCCACCTATGGTACAGCCCAAAAAGCTCTGGGGGTCAGGAGGGTAGAACAGACCCTGCTTAGCCAGGGCTATGTTGAAGTCCTGAAGGACGACGCCAGGCTCAACAGTAGCCGTCAGGTTAGTCTTGTTTATATCCAGGATTTTGTTCATCTTGGTGGTGCACAATACAATCCCACCCTTTATCGGGATTGAGCCACCGCTGACATTGGTGCCGGCGCCCCTGGGAGTGACCGGAATCTTGTTCTCATCAGCCAGCTTCAGAATCTGAGACACCTGCTCAGTGGTCAGCGGTAGCACCACTACATCAGGCAGATGAGCCCAGGTAGTGGTGCCATCATAGGAATAAGTAGTCAAGTCTTCCTTAGAGGTTAGAACAGCGTCCTTCCCAACAATCTTGCGCAGTTGTGATATAAGTTTCTTCTCCAGCATATCAACCCCCCTTAAATTTAGTGGGAAACTTTTTCCCCAGCTATCAAAGCAGCACCCAAAGCAGCTACAATCTGCGGCTCCTCAGGAAGCAAAAGGCTACAGCCTAATCTTTCCTCTATGCTCTTTACCAGTCCGATATCCTTAGCCCCACCACCCACCACGGCACAATCGGGCTCAATCCCTATTCTCTCCACCATGGTCTGGATTTTAGCGGCTAAAGTCCGATGAAGACCAGCCAGGATATCCTCCTTGGCAGCACCCTCAGCAATGCGGGATATTGCCTCTGATTCAGCGAATACGGCACAGCCGGTATTGAAGTCAACCCTGTTTTGAGATTTCATAGACAAGTCGCCGATGTCTTCCAGGTCAATCTGCAGCACCCGGGCAATTATCTGCAAGAAACGCCCACTCCCAGCAGCGCACTTCTCACTTTGTAGAAAGGCGATAGCCCTCCCCCTTTCATCAACCTTAAACACCTTGGTGAATTGCCCACCAATATCAATCACAGTTCGAGCAGAGGGGAACAGATAGAATATACCCCTACCCTGGCAGGATATATCGGTAACCGCCTGATTGGAAAAGGAGACATTGGCGGCACCATAACCGGTGGCTACGGTATAAGCCAAATCCTTTAAAGACAGCTTTGCCTTGGCTAGAGCCTCCCCGGCTACCTGCTCAGCAGCGAGCTTATAATCCCCCCCTGAGGGCATTACATGGTAGGAGATAATTTCATTTTTGGCCATTACTACCGCCTTAGAAAAAGCGGAACCGATATCAATGCCGGCAATATAAACCATAGCTATTTTAGAACCCCATCCCCTGTTTTCAGTTGTCTTTCCTCCCAACCCCTCCCTGTTTTTAACTTTTGTTTTTCTTCCCACCCAACCCACCCTCGTGGGCCTCACCTCTCCTAGACGCCTCCAAGGGTGGCGGGTGGGGAAAGATACAAAATATATTTGGGGCTTCGCCTCTCTTGAACTCCCTGTTATGTAAAGAAGGTAGCCTCCTGCAAGCGACGCTCGCTTCTGGGCAAGGTCTCTCCCTTTTCCGCCGCCTCTTTGACAATATCCTTACCCAGCAGAGCAGCACCAATGGCTCCGGTAAGCAGAGGCTCAGGAGGCACCAAGACCGGGTAACCCAATTTGGTTTCTAAAGCCTTGACCAGGCCGATATTCTTAGCCCCACCACCGGTCAGCGCCACTTCCCTCTCTATCTTCAGGCGCCTTACCATACTGTATACCCTGGCGGCAATCGCCTCATGCAGACCACCGATAATATCAGGTAGTGGCACCCCCTCCGCCAGTTTAGCCACCACCTCCTGCGTGGCAAACACGGTGCAGGTATTGCTTATCCTCACCGCATTTTTGGCAGTTAAGGAAAGCTTCCCCATATCATCCAGCTTGACACCAAGCCCCTCAGCCGTCACCTCAAGAAACCTGCCGGTGCCGGCGGCACACTTATCATTCATGACAAAGTCCACCGCCCGACCATCCTTAAGCTTAATCCCCTTGCTGTCCTGGCCGCCGATGTCAATAACCGTCCTTACCTCTGGCAGCAGGTAACCAACCCCGCGGGCATGGCAGGATATCTCGGTTATCTGCTTATCGGCAAAGGGGACATTAATTCGCCCGTAGCCGGTAGCCACCACATAGGTTATGTCAGCAAAGGGCAGGTTTGCCTTGACCAACGCCTCTTCCATTACCCGATTAGCCAGCTTCCTGTGCTCAGGCCCGGTAGGACCGATAACCGAGGCGAGCACTGCCTGGTTCATAATCACTACCTTGGTCATGGTGGAACCAAGGTCAATCCCGGCAAAATATTGGCTCAATATAGCTCACACCCACTAAAGCATTAATAATTAAGGCGCTACTTGGTAGCGCCTTAATTATATCATAGCCGCTATCAGGAACTCACCTTCCCCGGCTCTTAACCGCCTCCAAGGTATCAATAAAGGCGTCTATCCTGGCTCTGGTGTCGGCTTCATTATAGGAACTAATATCTACAATATCGCTCTCCAGGATTAGCGAGGGGATATCTCTATATACCTTCTTTAGCTGATTTAGCTGCCAGATTAAGCCGACATGCCAGGAGCGGCAGGAAAAAGCTTCATGCATTACTATGCCGTCTATCTTGTAATCTTCAATATACTGAATCAGCCGCTCAACATCGGGATGAGAGCCGGGACGCTTCTTAGCCTTGTCATACCAGTAAGTCCAAAACTTCACCCATCTCCAGGCTACATGCTCCAGAGGGTCAGTAATCTTGGACAAATCAATATCAAAATGATAAATCGCCTCTACCATCCGATAGGTGGTCTCTACGGGAAATACCGCCCCCTTGTTGTTAAAGTAGTTAAAGTCGGTGAGGGCAAACCAGGCTGGTAGTCCCCCACCCCAAATCAGCCGGTACTTCTCGTCAGGAATTTCACCTTCCTTATTGGCTATCTTATGCTTTAGCTCGTCATTTAACTCCTTGTAAAAGTCGTAAGCCTCCTGGGTTCCCATCATAAACACCATGGGCACCATAGTATTCATAGCATCCCCGGTACCCATGGGAGTAGGAACGGCTTTACGCAGCTCGTAGGTCTCCCATATCAGGTTCCAGGTTCTGTCAGCCAGGTCAACCAGCTCGCTGAGGCGGTCCCAGTCCATCTTCCTGCCGGTATGCTTCTCCAGAAACTGTACCAGACCCTTAAGCTCCTCCACTATATATTTCACATAGTAGTCCTGGACCTCACGGTAGTCATAATCGTCCTCATAGGGCGGCCAGGGAAGACCCACATCATAGACTGGAACATCCGGCATATAGCGCTGGGATGCCTGATACCATTTATTCCTCGGGTCACAGAGCATCTGACCACTGCCAAGCATCATGTCAGGTCTTGCCTGTCCTCCCCATGGGGATTCAGGAGGCATCTCACCCAGCTCCTCGCGCCAAGCATCAAAGCCCAGCCCACACAGGGCATAAGTACAGAGGGAGCGAGAAAAATTCTCCGCTTCAGCCCTCTCCAGAAATCTCTGGGCATCACGCTTAGCCCCACATACACCAGCATAGTTCTCAGTCCACACCGGGACAATATCCATGGCTCGGATGATTTCATCATAACAGCAGCAGATAAAGGAATAGGCTATAGGTTTCCCTTCCTCCCTTGCCTGCACCGTCCCCCCAATTGTTGCCTTAACCATGGGGCCTATTCTGCTCGCCGCCTCGGTAGCTGTCCTTCTCTTCTTTCTCTCTTCTGGCTTCTTTTCTTCTGTCATGCTCGTTCTCCTTCATCTATGACTATTTTGAGCCAAGTAGCTCCAGGAAAGCCTGGATTCTGGTTCGCAACCGACCAATGGTGGACATGGAATACTCATCCTCAAGATAAAGCACTGGAGTGCCCTTAGATTCAATATAGCTTTTTATCTGAGGCACCTCAAAGCCAAAGGGGTCACAATACTTGTAGATATAAAGCACCACACCATCAACATTGAAACCCTCAATCATCCGGCTCATATGGCCGAACCTGTCCTCTAAATATTCCTCATAGTTCCCCTTCATTTCACGATAAGTTCGACCACACTTTACCTTTCTCAAATACCGTTCAGCTATGCCCTCAATAGGGTCGGCGGTGACAGTCACATCGGAAAAGAACTCCCTGGCACCAGGGCATAAATCATCAGCTACCACCCACGCCCCGCTATCCTCAATCAGCTCGATAAAGGCAACGCTATCCACCTGAGCGCCAACCACCATTATCCGGGCTGATTTCTGGGCTAGAACGCCTCCCCTCTGCTTAACCTCCTCAATAACATCGCCGAGCATCTTAATAGACTCTTCTACAGGAATACTCATGGCGGCTATTAATACCCTGGCTACTTCTGTGCCCGAGATTAGGGGAGGAGACGCCTTTCTCAATTCATATAGTTCTCTGACCTTAGCCCTATTCTGATTATGGAGCCCTATTGCCTGAGTCAGCTCCTGGTCAGAAATCTCCCTCCCGGCAAACCTGCTTAAGCTCGTTCTAAATGTATTCAGCACCGCTTGGTAAAAGTCTAAAGATGGCTTACCAGTTCCATGAGGCATATTGATAAAATGGGAGTAGGGGAGGTGGAGACTATATTTCCAGATATCGTAAGTTCGGCAGATACTGTCACAGGCGTGGGGTATAACTATACCGTCAAGAAACTCATAGTTGCCCTTGAGTGCCATATCAAAGCAGCTACGAACCAAGGGGCAAACGATAGTCTCCATCTCGGTATCAGCCTTGGTAATCGGCTCATTAACATCCCCCTTTATCCTGAATGGCATAAAGCCAGCCGCAGTTATAATCTCTACGGGAACAAAGGCACATAAATAGCCAAGTATTTTCTTGCCCTGCCGCTTTAGCTCTCTGGCTCTTGAGCCATAGTCCTGATGGTATCTATCCACCGCCGCCAGTCCCTCACCAGTAGCCTCTTCCGGCATAATATCACCCCTTTCTTAGCATACCTAGTTTAAAGTATTACCTCCCCAGTTTTCAACTCAGTAATATCGTCCCAATTATACCCCAGTTCCAATAAAATTTCCTCGGTGTGCTGACCGAGCTCAGGGGCTTCCCTCCTTATCGAGGCTGGAGTCTGGCTGTAATCCCAGGGGAAACCAACCATCTTCTTATTCCCCCTAGTATATTTCATTGCTCTTAATAAATAAAATTCCCTCCGCTTGGGAGGGTTACTTTTAAATCTTTTAATTTATTAGTGATTATATTTTTACATTTTCAAAAAACTGCCCCCCAAGCGCACTTGGTGCGCCCTGTAAAAGCGAAGTTCGTAAAATATAAACTCTGGGGGACAATATAATCTAACATTTTCTTTTGGGTTGACTCCATCATATATAGATATAGTTTGTCAACACTTTTATCTCTTTCTTCCCACCCTATAGGGGCTGGTGCCCTTCTTAAACACCCCGTTTAGAAGTTGTCTATCTTCCCACCCTAGCCCACCCTACGAGGGTTTCACTCCCAATCTCCCGCTTCGGGGAGGTAAAGGGGATGCTGAAGGAGAGTTTTAGAGGCGAAGCCTGTGAGGGCGGGTGGGTGGGAAAAAGAACTTAAAACAGGGGGGATGGGGTGAATAAACAATCCCAGTTCATTGACACATAGAAGGCTGCGGGGTAATATAGCCAAGAAAAGATGCTAGCCAAAGTAATAACCTGTGCTGTGGTTGGGCTGGAGGGGGCTATTGTCGAGGTTGAGGTAGATATCTCCCCCGGTTTACCCGTGTTTACTATCGTCGGATTGCCTGATACCGCCGTCCAGGAAGCAAAGGAGCGGGTGCGCGCCGCCATACGAAACTCCGGCTGTGCCTTCCCTATGAAGCGCATCGT
>JAGMCH010000095.1 GCA_023129255.1 Dehalococcoidales bacterium | reverse complement strand
GGCGCCGGACTTGCCTTTATAGCCATGCTGGGGATTATGGGGGTGGTTAGGGAGTAGGGTTTGGGGTTTTACTCCTTATAAAGCACACCCACTGCCCAGCCAATGTATTCAGCTATGCTAGCGGCAAAAAGAGCAATTGCCAGCATGAACCAGGACATTGGCTCCAAACCAAGCGCGGCGTCCGTGGTTTCGGCAATGACGCCTAATATAGCGAAGATAAGACCAAGCGACCAACAAATGCCACCCAATACCGCCCACATGCCAGCCATACGCTTGGCGAAGGCACCGCTGCTCCAACGTGTAGACATAGATATTACCTCCTTTTATTTTAAGTAAAAATGGGCTATTTGATGCGCTATTATAACACCACATTATCTATCAATCTAGTTGTCAATTAACCTCACCCCCTGTGTCCCCCTCTCCTTACTAAGGAAAGGGGGAGGAATAAAAAAGAGGGGGGCGAAGCCCCCCTAAAACTACTTCCCCCTTCCCCTCCAGGGGAAGGGGGTCAGGGGGATAGGGTCAATGTCTTGCCTTTATAACCATGCTGGGGATTATGGGGGTAGTGAGAGGGTAAAAGAAGGGGATTTTTCGATTCAGACGTATTTACAAAAAAATGTGGTATAATTCCCTTAAATAGAAGGCTAGGATAATGGAACAGGCTATTCAATTATTTGGATATCTTATACTTGCCGTATTAGGTTTTGTACTTCCTGTTGTTGCGATTTTGTTTTCCGTATTTCAAGAAGGGCTATCAAAATTGGCTATCCAATATGAAGCTGAAAAGAGCCATAGTGAGGAGAATATCAGGGAGCAATTCCAAAGAAAAGAACGAAAGGCAGGTATAGACGTATCAGCAATAGAACAGAGTTTGAAAGAACTTAAATCCATCAAGAAAACTGCGGAAACTAAACTATCCTACCTAAATCCTAAGAAGCAAGTTATTCGGCTATTTATATCTCTTATGCTTGCCCTTTTGGGGGTAGTAGCAACATTTCTTATATCTCACTTTACCAATTATTATTGCCTCTATCCCCTTTTAGTGAGTTTGGTAGCTTTTAGCTATGCCATAGTTGTTTTGTGGAAGTTGATAGGTATCATAATTGAAGTGAGAAAGATTGTTGATGTCGATAGAAAGGATACGGAGAATAGAACAACAGAATTATTGATAGCATTAGTGGAAGAAGTCAAAAAAACAGGACAATACTATTTACAAAGAGTTTATATAGCTTTGGATGGCAAAGACATAAAAGATGACTCACGCATGGTTACAGCGCAAGCCAATGGCAAAAAAGAACTAGAACTCGGAATACAAAACCATGAAAGCCGAATGGCGAAGAATGTAGAAATCGGCTTTATTTTGCCGAATAGTTTTATCGTTGAGAAAACAGACTACTATTCAATTTATCGGGATAAGGATGAGCAAATTGTTCGTTATACGGTATCCCTAATTCATGGCAACACACATCATATATGTCTTCCTCTAATTATTACACCTCTAGAACAAGGCGATTACAGAGTACGTACCTTCATAAAAGCAGAGAACATTGAATCAACTTATAAGAATATTACCATTAAAGTCACTTAATAACCTTACCCCACCACCACATTATCTATCAGCCTGGTCCTGCTTTTATAGCCATGCTGGGGATTGTGGGGGTGGTGAGGGAATAGGTTTTGGAGTATTGACAAAGTCTTAAAGAGGGGACTATATTAAAGCCCCGATGTGTAACAGTCTTAATACAATAGGAATTGGGTTGAGGTAAAGCGAGTGGGACTAGCCGTTATTATTGATATACTAATCATTCTGTTGTGCATCTTCGGCATTATTTCCGGGTTGCGCCGAAGATGGTGGTGGTTCGTAGTGCTATGTATAGCCGTTCTTCTTTGGGAGCTAATAGTCTTTATTTTCTGAGTTTAATACCACATTATCTATCAGCCTAGTCTTGCCGATTCTTACCGCCATTGAGACTAAAGCCGGGGGTTTTACCCTGTCCAGTTCGTCCAGGGTCTCGGCGTCGGCGATGCTGATATAGTCAATTTCCGCCAGCGGCTGCTTCTGAATGAGGTCTGTCATCTGCTGGCGGATAACTTTAGCGTCTTTCTCACCCTGTGACCATAGCTTTTGAGCCAGAGTAAGCGCCTGATATAAAACTAATGCTGCCTTTCTCTCCTCGGGATTAAGATAGGTGTTGCGACTGCTCATCGCCAGACCGTCGGGCTCGCGCACCGTGGGCACAGCCACGACTTCTAGGCTCATATCAAGGTCAGCCACCATCTTCCTGATAACTATTAACTGCTGGGCGTCCTTCTGCCCGAAGTAGGCTCTATCTGGCTGGACGATATTGAACAGCTTGGCAACGACGGTGGTAACCCCCCGGAAATGACCGGGGCGGGCAGCCCCCTCCAGCCTTTCGGCGACCTTGCCCACCTCCACCCAGCTATTGAATTTTGGCGGGTACATCTCATCCGCCGGGGGCATAAAGACAATGTCGACCTTTTCCTTCTCCAGAAGAGCCAGGTCACGCTGGGGGTCGTGGGGGTATTGCTTAAAATCCTCGTGTGGACCAAACTGGGTGGGATTAACAAAGATGCTGACCACCACCGATGGGTTTTCGGCTCTGGCTTGCCTGACCAGAGCCAGATGACCTTGGTGGAGATAGCCCATGGTGGGGACAAAGCCGACCGGCTCGGCAAGCTTGGGTCTCAGGCTTTTCAGCTCAGCTATGGTTTCGATGATTTTCATATTATTATCTACCTCACCCCCTTAATTTACCCCAAAAATCAAGATTTTCGGGGACCCCGATTTAATCCCCCTCTCCTTCAAAGGAGAGGGGGAAAATATTAGAGAGAGGGGCGAAGCCCCTCTTTAAACTTCCCTTAATAAATGGTTTCTTTATAAAAACAAGGTGATTAATCTACCCAGCGAGCCTCGTGTTTGGGGCCGAGGTTATACAGGATAAAGCCGAAAGGTTTATCAACCCTTTTAACTACCAGTGGCAAATGCGGCAGCCCTCTGGGAACGACGACCACAGTGGGAACGTCAAACGTATGCTTTTCCTGTTCCTCACCCAGCGCTATCTCGATTTCTGCCCCCAGATAACCCAGATTATTGGGGTCGTGGCCAAAGAAAATCAGGCACACGTCGTAAGGTTGTACCTGTGCTCCCTGTCCCTGGTACCATTGACCGGTTTCGGCGCAGAGTCCCACGGCGAAATTCAGGTTGAACCCCTCAAGCTGGTCGCCCGTCATCCAGGTCAGCTCTTTAGCCTTCGGCCCCTCCTGGATATTCAGCGGTTTGATTAAGTGGCTATACTTTGAGCCTGTCGTTGGCATTGGTTTTGAGTCCGGGGGCCACCAGTCAACCTCGTTATCGGGGGCAAGAATAACGTGACCGTGAGCAAAGGGTTTATCGACTTTCTTGGTTACCAGCGGGCAGTGCGGCAGACCGGCGGGTAGAATAATAACTGAGGGAGTATTAAATACGTGTTTTTCCTGTTCCTTGCCCAGTGCTAGCTCGAGCTCCGCCCCCAGATAACCGGGGTCATCTGCATCATGCCCGAAACAGAGGAGGCATTCATTGTCAGGGTGTACATGAGGTCCAGCCCAGGGGTGCCAGATGCCAGTTCCCTGGTAGCGTCCCAGGGCAAAATGAAGGTTTAATCCCTCCAGGTCCTTACCGACCATCCATATCAGTTCTTCAGCATTCGCCCCACCGGGCCCCTTCTGGACAGGCAATTTTTTGACTAAGTGCCCATATTTTGTTTTAGCCATGGTAAATCTCCTTTAAAACTCTCCTGATGGATGAATTCCTCATAAAAACAGGACGGTTAATCTATCCAGCGAGCCTCGTATTTGGGGCCGAGACCAACCTGGACAACGCCGTAAGGTTTGTCAACCTTATTACATACGATTGGAAAGTGTGGTAGACCCTTGGGGAGCGAGACCACGGTAGGAACGTTAAAGGTGTGTTTTTCGTGTTCCTTGCCAATCTCAATGGTGAGTTCTGCCCCCAGATAGCTCAGGTCATCAACGTCATGCCCGAAAAATATCAGGCATTCATCATAAGGATGTACACAGGCTCCTTTTCCAGGGTACCACTGCCCAGTTTCCTGGTAGAGTCCCATCGTAAAATTAAGATTGAGCCCTTCCAGTTCGTCGGCTGACAGGGATATTAGCTGTTTAGCATTGGCTCCCCCGGGCCCTTCTTTGACTAGCATCTTTTTGACAAGGTGGCGGTATTTCTCCCCGTCCGTTTTACCTTCCGGTTTCACGGGTACGGCCGTGTAATTAGGACTCAGAGCTAGATGGAAATGTCCGAAAGGTTTATGAACTTTCATGGTTATAAGTGGGCAATGCGGCACCCCTTCAGGAGCAACCACGACGGTGGGAACACTAAAATTGTGTTTTTCCAGTTCCTTGCCCAGGGATATCTCCATATCCGACCCGAGATAGCTCAGGTCGTCATCATCGTAC
The DNA here is from genome assembly GCA_023129255.1 of Dehalococcoidales bacterium. Classification (GTDB taxonomy): domain Bacteria; phylum Chloroflexota; class Dehalococcoidia; order Dehalococcoidales; family BS750m-G39; genus JAGMCH01. The sequence goes on along the minus strand of JAGMCH010000095.1, from coordinate 1,351 downwards.
CCGAAAAATATCAGGCATTCATCAAAGGAGTGCGCATGTGCCCCCCGCCCTGGAGCCCAATCACCAGTCTGATTGTAAACTCCCAGAATGAAATTGAGATTGAATCCCGCCAGGTCATCGCCTGGCACGAACGTCAACTCTCTGGCGTTGGCTTTTCCCATGGTCCCTTTCCGAAAAGTCAATTGCTTCACTAGCTGTCCGTATTTTGTTTTAACCATGGTAAAGCCCCCATTAATAAATAATTTCTTAAAAGCGGGCTATTTGGCTAGCTCAGCCAGCAGGCTTTCGTCCATAGAGGAGCTATGCTTCTCGGTGGGGAAGCTGCCCGCTTTTACCTCGTTATCGTACTGGGTAACCGCCTTTCGGATAATATCGGTGAGCTTGGCGTATTGCTTGGCGTGCTTGGGGACAAAGTCGGCGAACGAACCCAGAATGTCGTTGATAACCTGGACCTGACCGTCGCAATCTATGCCGGCGCCGATGCCAATGGTGGGGACGTTTACCTTTTCGGTGATTATCCTGGCGAGTGGGGCGGGGACGGTCTCTAGGACAATTGAGAAGGCTCCAGCCTCCTCCAGAGCCCTGGCGTCTTCCAGCACCTTGGCGGCTGCCTCCGGGGTTCTACCCTGCACCTTGAAACCGCCGAACTGGTAGATTGACTGGGGGGTAAGTCCGATATGACCCATAACCGGAATACCGCATTCCACAATTCGCCTCACCTTTTCGGCCACGGTTACACCACCCTCAAGCTTAACTGCCTGGGCGCCTCCCTCCTGAATAAAGCGGGCGGCATTATACAGGGCATCATCAACGCTTATGTGGTAGGTCATAAATGGCATATCGCCGATGACCATCGCCTGCTTGGTGCCCCTGACCACCGCCTTGGTATGGTGCAGCATCTCCTCCATGGTCACCGGTATGGTAGATTCATAACCCAGGACGACCATGCCCAGGCTATCTCCCACCAGGATTAGCGGTATTCCCGCCTCATCAACAATCTTGGCCGTAGCATAGTCGTAGGCGGTGAGCATGGTGATTTTCTCGCCCTTTTGCTTCATCTCTTTTATCTGAGTTATGGTTATGCGCATCTATTTCTCCCAGAAGGGCAAAGCCCTCACCGCTGATTTGATTTCAGTAATGGCGTTCTTTTCATCAACATAGACCAGTTTGGGGGCGAAATTATGGGCTTCTTCCTCCTCAACCTGGCAGTAGGCAAGGATGATTACCGTGTCTCCGACCGTGACCAGTCTGGCAGCAGCTCCCTGAATGCCAATCTCTCCGCTATCAGCCTCGGCTTCAATGGCGTAGGTCTCAAAACGAGCGCCATTGTTGATATCCAGCACCTTAACCT
>JAGMCH010000094.1 GCA_023129255.1 Dehalococcoidales bacterium | reverse complement strand
ATAGGGGGAAGGGCTATGCCTCAACATAGCAAAGATAATATCCTTGCCGGGCGCACGGCGGTTGATGCCTATAGGACCGCTCATACCCAACTGCATTCTAAACCTTGGCACAAGGGCATACCTGAAGAGCATACGCCGCTGCTGAACATACTGCTGGGTGGACTCAAGGAGCGGGACTTTAATTCCCTTGCTGAGTTCTTTGATGCCAGCGAGGAACTGAATGTAAAAGAGCTTGGCTTTACTGATAGGCAGGATTTTAAGAAGCGGGCTACTGATAATGACAGAGAAGCCTTTGAGGAGATGTGGCGCTGATGGCTACCGAGACATTAAGACCCAATGCTGCCGGGGATGAGACAAGTATTGGTTGGCAATTACCCGCTACTGGGGAGCACTGGGAGAAGGTGGACGAGGAAACCCCCGATGAAGCCTCAACCTATGTCCGCAATTATCTCACTTCTTACCAGCGTGATTTATATAATCTTCCCGCATCTTCGGGTTCTGGAACAATAAACTTTATCAAAATTTATTTCAGGTGTAGACAAGATACAAGCGGCAACTTTTATGCGAAGCCATCTCTTAAAAGCAATTCTACTGTTACAGATGGCACTGAAATTAATTTAACTACAAGTTGGGCTACATACTCTGAGCAATGGAATACCAACCCTGCCGACGGTCAGGCTTGGGAATGGGCGGATATAGATGCTCTTCAAATTGGGGTTTCTCTTAAGGGGAACGGCTCTTATAATGCTTTTTGCACCCAGATCTATGTTGAGGTTGATTATACAGCAGTAACCGAAAAGTCCTCATCTGATACTGGCTCAGGAGCCGATGTCGTTGATTCACTGGAAACCCCGGAAGCTAAATCATCATCTGATGCCGGCTCTGGTGTGGAGAGCACACCAATGCAGAGCGCCATTTTGGCTGGCAGTGAAACCGGCTTTAGTATTGAAGCCCTTACTAGCCGACTATTAGCCGCCGTTGACACTGGCTATGGTGCTGAAGCCGGCGGTCTGCTCAAGGACCTGTTTGCCACTGAACTGGGAGAAGGCTCAGATTCACTTATTGCCAAGATAGAAATGCCCACCAAGGGGGGAGGTATGAAATTATGGACCTAAACACTATGAGAACCATCGTCAGGCGTGACCTGAAGGACGAGGACCCGGGGAACTACCGCTGGAGCGATGATGAGCTGGACAGGCACATTGCCCACGCAGTAAAGGAGTTTTCTGATGCAGTTCCCTTGCCGACAAAGGCTACCCTGTCTACCTCCACCGGCGCCAGGGTGATTGATATATCCCCTCTGACCGATAGGGTTATGGTGGAGGCAGTGGAGTATCCGGTGGACAAGTTCCCGCCCTGCTACCAGAGGTTCGCCCTATGGGGGCATGCCCTAACCCTGTTTGGCGATGAAGTCCCCGACGGCTCCAACTGCAATGTCTATTATGGCATTCTCCACACCCTTGATGCCGAAGCGTCAACCATCCCCACCAAGCACGAAGATTTGGTGGCTACCGGCGCTGAGGGCTATGCCGCCGTGGAGTGGGCTAGTTATGCCATTAACAGGGTTAGCGTGGGCGGCATCACCACCCCCAGGGAGTTCCTCACCTGGGGCAATGAGAGGCTAAAGCAATTTAGAACCGAGCTGAAGCGGCTGGGAAGAAGGAATCGAGTCAGAATCCGCCAGCTCTACCGAGTGTAAAGGAGACTATCATGACAGTGAGAGAGGCACTACCTAAGACCAAAGAGGGCTTGCCCAAGGAGGCGTTTGCCATCGTCGGCGACCCAGATGACCCTGATACCTGGAAGCTGCCCCATCATAAGAAAAGCATCTCCAGAGCCCTGAAGGGGAAGCTTGATATTGAAAAGACGGTTGACTGGGACCGGATGCCAGCGGCGGTGGCTGCCCTCTCCCCCGGTGGTTATCGGGGGCAGAGGGTTGATGCCAGCCCGGAGGAGATACTTAAGGCAGCCAGCCACCTGGCAAACCATTACCTCAAGGCAGATAAGCCCCTGCCTGATACCCTAGCAGCATTGGTGTAAACGAAAATGAAAGAGTGGATAGAGTTTATAAAAGCTACCATCAGACCCTTTATCATCGTTTGGGGGTTCTTGGTCTATGGTGTCTGCGTTATGTCTGGCGTAGAAGTGCCAGTACTTCTCGTCGGTTTGGTCTCGGCGGTCATCGTAGAATACTTTGGCGAAAGAGCCATCAAAAGGTTCAAGGAAAAATGATACGCCGACTGTATAAGTGGCTTTGGACCAGGATAGGTGGCAGACCCTGGACTTATATTATCCGGGATAGCTATAGGAAACACCCCCTGTTGTGGTTCCTCCTGTTTGGAGCTCTGGGCATTTTGCTCGGTCACTTATTCTTGTAAGGTTCGGAGAGGCTCGATGAGACAACTTAGTTCAACATTGCTTGCTGCCCAGAAAGAGGCTTCCCATATTCCCTATGCCAAGGTGGAAGCCTCAAATAAGCATGCCGGGGCGGTCAACCTGCGGTGGGCGAGGCTCTATGCCGGCTCGGAAGACGATTACTTCCACGCCGTGACCATGCCCGCCGATGGCTCGCTGGTCAGGGTCAGGGTAACACCCCCATCTGATTCCAGAAAGCTTTATCGCCAGAGGGTGGCTGACCCCAACCCCCAGTCCGATTTCAGCCAGTGGGTTTACACCAACCAGTATGATGTGGTTACTGTGGCTGGCTGCTCTCTGGGGGCTGAGGTCTCCATCTTCTGGATTAAAAGTGACCGCAAGCTCTACCAGCTAAAGAGCACCGATTACGGCGTTAGCTGGGGAAGCCCCCAGCTCCTGGGCTATGTCCCAACCACCGCCATCTACGGCATAGCTGCCGCCTATAAGCCCAACGGCGATATAGCCCTTTTCTTCGCTGACCAGGCGACCCTCTATGTGATGCAGTGCCTGAACGGTAGCTGGGAGGATAGGGTTGCCTGGGATAAGTCAACCGGCGACCTCTCAGGCGTGGCCACCGTTTATGATGGCGACTGGAACCTGTTTGTTACCGGGAAGGACTCGGGTGGCGATTTTAAGCTGTGGTCATTGGTTTACGGCGATGGCGGGGAGGTAGCTGCCGGCACCTGGTCAGAGCTGAAGGAGTTTGCCTCAGCCCCATCAGATGGCAGCTTTGAATACCGCGCCGCCTTCATGGATAAGCCCGATGTCTATCGCTGCTTCTTTGTGGAGAGGTTCACCGGAAGCAAGTCTTACGACCGCCCCTTCTGGTCGCACTCAGTCCCGGAGACCAAGTTTATTGATAATCTGTGGCATGAGCCGGTGCCTTTCGACCTTTCCAGCCAGTATGGCATGGCTATCGCCCACCATGGCCAATATTGCTGGCTATCCGCCCCCTATGGCGTGTGGCGAGCCAAGCTGACCGCAGAAAGCCTGGATTTAACCGCCGACGTCCTGTCATTAAGGCAGGACCTCACCCCAACCAGAGGCAACCTCATAGTTGAGCTAAGAAACGATGACGGGAGATATGGGGCGCCGGGAGAGGGAGAGACGTCAGTCCTTGACATCGGTTGTCAGCTTGAGTTCAGCCCCGGCTATGTTACCTCTCAGGGAAACGAGGCCAGCTCAGGATTAGCCTTCACCCTTGATGCCTATGAGCATACCAGCGCCGGCGGCAAGGCCAGCCTGGTTCTCCATGCCTCCGATGGCTGGAACCTGATTGAAAGCTGGAGGGCCAGGCATCAGTTCCGATGGAACAAGGAAAGCGAGGAGATGAACGTCAAGCAAATCCTCGCCTTTGTGCTGGCCAGGGTTGGGCTAAGATTAGAGGTGAAATCCCAGTCACCGGTTTTAACTGGCTACTATCCTGATTTCACCATCAACCCCAATAATAGCGGCAATGCCGTTATCAGCCGACTGCTATCCTTCGTCCCTGATGTTCTGTTTA
>JAGMCH010000093.1 GCA_023129255.1 Dehalococcoidales bacterium | reverse complement strand
GAGGTTCGAGTCCTCTGCGGCTCACCAAAATAGCTACGATTTTTACCCATTTTTGTTATTCCTCCTTTGCTCTGCTATTTTGCTTACCTTTCTTTTTCAACCCTTCAAAGAGCTCCGCAGCGAGGCTAGCCAGCCAGCCACAAAACTATTATACTTAGACAAAAGCCGAAGAATAGAATCGATTATAGTGAGGAGGCATTCGCCATGAAGCTTAAGCAGTGTCCAGATTTTGAGCTTTCCGAAGAGCTTAAGTTAATACAAAAAACAGCGAGAGATTTTGCCAAAACAGAGATAATGCCATCCGCCGCTGCCGACGAAAGGGCGCGCAGAGTTCAGCGTGAGACCATTGCCAAAATGGGGGAGTTGGGCTTCCTTGGTTGTCCGATACCCGAAGAGTATGGGGGGAATGGCACGGGATTTCTGGCACACGTCATTGTCAGCGAGGAGATCGCCCGGGCAAGTTGTTCCCTTGGAGTTACACTCAATACACAGACTATGGGCACCTCAAGAACCATCCTCGAATTTGGTACTGAGGAGCAGAAGGCAAAATATATACCCAAGCTCGTCGCTGCCGAGTGGCTTGGTTGCTTCGCAATCTCCGAGCCGGATGCCGGGAATGATGTTGCAGCGATGACCACTACAGCGACCAGGCACAACGATTACTATTTCATAAATGGAACTAAGACCTGGATTAGCTTTGCCCAAGTCGCTGATGTAGGAGTTGTTTTTGCTTATACAGACCCCAAACTGGGGCATCATGGAATGTCAGCATTTATCATAGAGATGGATTGCCCTGGGATTTCCTTTTCCGCTGACCAAGAAAAACTCGGGTGGCGTTCGGCTCCTACTGCGGAAATTTACTTCGAGAATACCAAAATTTCGGCTAACAATCTACTTGGCAAGTCAGGGCAAGGGTTTGAGATTATGATGAGGTGTCTCGATAATGTCCGCCTAACAGCGGCGGCACGTGCTGTAGGCAACAGCCAGTCGCTAATCGATGAGAGCGTTAAATATGCGACTCAACGGCAACAATTTGGGCAGCGCATTGGGCAATTCCAGATGGTTCAAGAGGTCATTGCTAGGATGGTGGTAGATACTGAAGCGGCAAGATTGCTCACTTACCGCTCTGCCAATCAGCGCGACAAGGGAATATTTAATAACACCCTAGAAATCTCTATGGCTAAGTATTACGCCTCTGAAGCAGCTTCCAGAATAGCCGACGATGCTTTCAAGATCACCGGTGCCTATGGCTGTTCTGGTCAGCACCCAATTGGAAGGCTCCTGCGTGATGCCAAGATGCACCAAATCCTAGACGGCTCATCCAACATTCACAAGATGATTATCGGCGCTGATGCGCTGGGCTTCAGGAGGGCTAATCGTTAGACACATGGGATGGCTCAAGCGGGACTTTTCATAGTTCAATCACCAGTCCTGCTCCGCACTGTAAAGCTTTACCCGGGAACAAATCCAATATTTCCCTCTTGTATTGGGTGCAGTGACAGGGATAGATTGCTGACAACCCCTCGAAAAGCCTGAAGTCTTGAAATCCGTGGAAGCCTCCAGCTATGCCACAGAGTTTTCCAAACTTTGAGGCAGCGCCTAAGATATTTCTCATAGCAGGATGAGCACATCCTGTTAGTACAAATATTCCCTTTTCTGTCTGGAGCGCCAGGGACTGCTCTATGCCTTCAAGTGTACCGGTGGAAAAGACATCCTTGCCAATTTGCATCGCATCTCTGACCATAGTTACCCTTCTCCCGGGGAACGTCATTCCAAAAGAAGCGGGCAGGAAAAGCTCAGCCATTTCGTTTACCCTTAGAATCTCAGAAAGCCCTCCGGTATGGTCTCCATGGGCGTGTGAGATTACAATTGCCTCTATATTCTTCGGGTCTATATTGAGTTCTTTCATATTATGCACCAGCGTGGGACTATCGGCACCGGTATCAAATAAAATTGGAGGCCCCTTTTCACTTTCAATGAAAGCAGAGAAGCCCCAACCAGCCCTTAACCCCTCCTTCTTTACTTCATTGTCATAAACAACTGTAATCTTCACCTTCTCTCCCTATTAACTTTGCTGAGAAGCCGGCCACCATAATGCTGGCCTTCCCTGAATTCCAAGACAAGATTTGCGTCAGTTAATAAGCCGAAGTTCGCTATTTCAACCGACCTGCCACCACGTTCCAGTTTACATTCTTGAAAAAGGCAGCTATGTAGTCGGCTCGCTTCAGCCCGTAATCAGTCATGAAGGCATGCTCAAAGACATCCATTACCAGGATGGGACAGCAGCCGGCAAGATGACCAACCTCGTGCTCATTAATCCACTGGTTAAACAGCCAGCCGGCCACATCATCCTGATACAATATCACCCAGCCGATGCCTCTTATCGCTCCGGTAGCCCTGAAATCCTGCTCCCAGGCATCATAGCTGCCATAGGCGTCAGCTAGCTTTTTGGCTAACTTACCCGACTTATCCAGGGGTGCTTTGCCTCCCAGGTTCTCAAAATAGTATTCGTGGAGGCGCATGCCGTTGAACTCAAAGCCAAACCGGCGTTTAAGTTCAGAGTATTCTGGAGTGCC
>JAGMCH010000092.1 GCA_023129255.1 Dehalococcoidales bacterium | reverse complement strand
GTCACGTAGCCCTGGTACAGAGTAAAGTGATTTTGGAGTAAGGTTTGGCTAAAGCCCTCCATCCCGATAAGATGGCTATAGTCCTTTGCTTGGTAAGTCATTATGGTTCCCTCTTTTATGGCCAGAGTTCTTTAGCCACGTCATCCAGTCCCAGTTCCAGCAATTTCTTTTTACTCGGCTTGGCTGTCTTGAGGTCCCAGTCCATGGCAGCAAGGTACTCTGTATCCAGGGTTTCCTCATCAACGGTTATCCCGGCCAGAGGACCTCTCTTCGGTGGCGGATTGCCGTATACCCTGCCCGGGACTTTGAACTTTAGCGGGTTCAACCCTTCGCGAATATTGAAAGCCTGTCTAATGTTAGCAATCCTCTCCCCGGTCTTAAACAGCTCGTCAATAGTGAAGTCCCAACCGGAAACCGCTCTCATAAACTCAAGGAAGGAATCAACATTGGGCAGAGCCCAGAAGCCGAAGATGCAGGTACCGGTGCAGCTTACCACATGGCTGAAGTCGCTGCCCAGCTTGTGGGCTTCGGCCCGCCCGGCAAAGGCCCTTCGTTTGTGTTTGGGCAGGCCCAATCCCGGGACCGGCATTCCCGGCCCCTGGGTATGGCGGGCTGGAGTGGCATCCAGCCGGTAGGTAGTTGCCCAGTGATAGCCGAACTTGGGGTCATGTGCCGGGAGCTCTTGCCCCTGAATATGCATGGCGTATCGGCTGGCGCCCTTGCCGATTCTCCTGGCGGCTATCTTTACCCCATCGGCTAACACATCACCAAAGCCTTCCCTCCTGACCATTTTTTCGGTCATGGCCACGATGGATTTGTGGTTGCCCCAGGTCATCTCAATGCCATCGGTGTCTGCCTTGGTGATAAGTCCTCTCTCGTAGCATTCAATAGTGAAAGCCATGATAGCCCCGGCCGAGATGGTGTCGACCCCATAGCGATTGCAGATATCGTTTGCCTTGATTATCGATTCAAGGTTATTGTTAAGGCAATTGACGCCAAACATGCCGAGCGTTTCATACTCAGGTTTGTGGGCACCGGCTTCATATTTATAGTCTCCAGTCCCCTCCTTCATATGCCCACCGCACCCGATGGGGCAGCGATAACAGGCATACCGCTTCGCCTGGCGCTCAACTACAGGTCCGGCGGCGATGTCTTCATAATCCAGGAAGTCAAAAATCGCCGTGCCTGACCAGTTTTTGGTCGGCGTATCACCACTTTCGGCGCACTGAATAAGGATGCCGGGCGTGCCGAAGTCCCTCATCATATCAACATGCCCGGTAAGTTCACGCAGGTATTTTTTTCTTAAGTTGCTGGCTCCCGTTTCATCGGCGAGAGGAATCTTCATGTTGCCTTTCACCGCTATCGCCTTAAGCCTCTTTGAGCCCATCACGGCGCCCAGCCCCGAACGAGCAGCCGCTCTGCCCTTGCTGGTCATTATGGCGGCGATGCGGGCGACCTTCTCTCCGGCAGGGCCGATGCAGGCTATCTCCACATCCCTGCCTAATTCAGATTTGAGTATGTCTTCGGTCTGGAAAGTATCCTTGCCCCATAGATAGGCGGCATCTCTCAGCTCAGCCTGGCCATTATCAATAAAGAGGTAGACCGGCTTTTCCGATATGCCGGTGAAGAACACGGCGTCGTAGCCGGCAAACTTCAGGTAAGGACCAAAACTACCGCCGGAATTGGCATCACCCCAGCCCCCGGTGAGCGGCGATTTCCCCACCACTACGTACCTTGGGGACGAAATGGCAGGGGTACCGGTAAGTATGCCAGTGGTAATACCAAGAATGCTATTCGGACCCAGCGGGTCGACACCAGCCTTCTGGCGGCTGAAGAGAATTCTAGCACCCAGGCCATAGCCTCCAATGAACTGGCGGCCAAGCTTTCCGTCGAGCACCTCGTCCTTTAACCTACTTTTAGAAAGGTCCACCCACAGCATCTTGCCCATAAAACCTCGTGCCATACCTTCCCTCCCATTTTTACTTCAAGTATAACAGAAAACCAGAATGTGCCGTAACGAACTACCGCCCACTCAGGACATAGTCGAGCCGCCATCAACAGTAACAACCTGACCCACAATATCGGAGGCAACATCCGATACCAAGAAGGCTACCGCATTGGCTATGTCCTGAGGCTCGGTGCCTCTCCCGATTGGGGTTTCCGGCAGGAAGCGCGCCTTCAGAAGCTCTTTGTCGCGCTTGTCGAAATTGGTCAGCGACCAGCCGGAGGCCACGCTGTTTACGTTTATCCCCTGCCCTATCACTATCTTGGCCAGTTGCCGGGTAAATATTTCAACACCGCCCTTGGCCATACTGTAAGCAGAAACTACAGGATGGACTATTCTCACGATGCCTGACGATATATTGACAATCTTGCCGTACCCCTGCTCAAGCATGCCGGGCAGCACCGCCTGGGCGCAGAGCATCGTGCCCTTGAGATTAAGGGTTATATCCCTATCCCAGTCCGACTCGTCCTGTTCCAGGAAGGGCTTTTCCGGGGTCATGGCGCCGGCATTATTTACCAGTATATCTATCTTGCCGAATTCCGCCAGCGCCTTCTTGACCATTGCCTCTACTTCGGCTTTTTGGGTGACATCAGCTTTAATAGCGATGGACCGGCGCCCCAGGGCCTTAACCCCGGCCGCTGTTTTTTGGGCGTCATCAAGGTTGATGTCATTGACGATAACGTCGCACCCTTCTCCAGCCAGAGTCAAGCAGATAGTCTTGCCGAACCCTATCTGGCTGCCGGCTCCGGTTACCAGTGCTACCTTACCTTTCAAACCTAGTTCCATTTTCTCTGGGGCCTCCTAACCCTGAATACTCAAGATGAGTCTGGTGGCACCCTTTACCATAAATCCTAATATTCTCTATAATCTATAAGAATATGGTTGTTCTAATTCCTTCGCCAATTCTTCACTTCTTTTCTTGACCTCATCGACAAAACCGTCTCTGCCTAGATTGAACCAGTAAGGCTCCCACTCCATATCCTTCAAATTCTCTATCAAACCGGAGATTAAGTCGAAGGGTACGGTTATAATAATCAGACCTTCAGGCAGCACCTGTCTGGCTTTCATGCTGAAACCGAGACCGCTGACGGTGCAATTCAATTCACCGTTGAGGTAGGGATGAGCGTATATCCAGGCGCAGGATAAACATGTCGTTCCTTTAAAGGACCACATTTTCCCGTCCGAATAGCTGCTGGCTCTCAGTATAATTTCCGCCTGAGTTGTGTTGGCCGTAATAATCAATAGGTCCGGGTCAGATGAGAGCTGGTCTACAGAAGAGTGAGTGATGTATTTGACAGAATCCTTCGGCAGTATTGGAACGTAATCATAGATTCTGCGGTTGGCACCCAGGGTTTTAAACATGGCAAACATTGGGCCCAATTGCCCGCTGTACATCATGGGTGGAAAATCTAACATGCCAACTACATGTTCTCCACACTGTACGTTTTCTTTTGTGGCGTAGAAGGGTTTGCTGGTTTGCGCCTCTTTGAACATCTCGCAAAGCCCTAAACTCTTATCTAGTTGCTCGATTCCTGCCGGTTTACTGAGTGAGTACTTGACGCCTACAGGCTTCCTTTCAAAATTGAATTTGTCGAATATTGAGTAGTCTCGTAGTGTTAAGCTCATATTAGCCTCCTTGCCAGGCAGTACTATGGCTGGCGTTACCCGTTGATTTGCCTTTGTGTCTTAACTATTTCGTATTTTCTGCCTTAGTTCTTCAAACAATTGGTCAACACGTTTTTTATGGTCTTCTCCAGTTACCTCATCCGAGATAAGAGTCCAGCTCATGTTCTGCAAGTTTTCCATTGTCATGGGTAGCTTGGTCCAGGGTATCGAGATGAGTATCAGGCCTTCCGGGAATACCTTTAAGGTACGCATCCCCAGGCTAAGACCGGTGATGGTAAAATTTAATTCGCCGCTTAAGACGGGATAAATGTATATCCATGAGCACGCCGCCACCGATGTTCCCTTAGCCGACCACATGTCTCCGGATGAATAGTTCAGTGCTCGCAATATGTGGTAGGCTTGAGTCACATTGGCTGTGATAACCAATACATCCGGGTCAAATGTAAGCTGGTCTATAGGTGAGAAGACGACGTAGTTAACGGAGCCTTTCAGCATTTTAGGAAGGTACTGGTAGATTTTCCGGTTGGCACGTGCTTCCTCAAAGAGCCCGTCCGTTTCCCCAACCAGCCCGCTGACCAGCATCGGGTCAGGGTCCTCCATCCCCAGCAGTAACGGCTCTATACAGTGTAGGTCTTCTTTTTGCACAAAGAAAGGATGGCTTGTTTGCGCCTCTTTGAACATCTCGCAAAAAGAAAGCCTTTTATTTATTCTCTCGATTCCCTCGGGTTTGATTGGCAGGAACTTAACGCCGACGGGCTTCCTTTCAAAATTGAATTTGTCAAATATTGAGTAATCACGCAACTTTGGAGTCATTTTAACCCCCCTCTTTCAGCCATTTTGTCGTTTCCTTTATTTATCCTCTTGCGGTTTATGGCTTTTCTCCTTTTTACCATAAATTAGCGCTGGTATCTCAGGGGAAGCCCACCGCCCACGCTGATCCGTTCCCCGGTAACAAATGCCGATAGGTCCGAGGCCAGAAATAAAGCCACTGAGGCGATGTCTTCCGGAGTACCGACGCGCTTCATGGGGACAATCTTTTCGCCCATCTCAGTGAAAAAGGCGTCTTTATCGGCATCGGGGGGAATAACCGAGTCCCACAGCTCGGTCCGAGTCGGTCCCGGCAGGATAGCGTTAACACAGATTTTTAGCGGGGCTAATTCAAGAGCTAGGTCTCTCGTCATCCCCAGGACTCCAGCCTTAGCCGAAACATAGTGAGCCATGGGAAAGGCGGGAGAGACAGCGACGCCTGACGAGATGTTGATAATACGGCCGTAACCCTTCGCCTTCATATGGGGTATGACCGCCTGGCAGCAGAGAAAAACCCCCGTCAGGCTTACGGCTATAACTTTATCCCATTCGTCTTCGGGTATATCAGCGAAAGAGCGGCTGGGAGGTCCGAAAGAAGCATTATTGACCAGGATATCCACTTTCCCATATTTCTCAATTACTGTATCTGCCAGGTGCTTGACCTGCTTACTATCGCTGACATCACATTGTATAGCCAGCCCCTTTCCCCCCTCCTTTGATATGTCGGCTACGGTTTTGTTGGCTTCCGCCACCAGTAAATCAGCGATGACGCTGGTGCAACCTTCCCTGGCAAACCTGAGAGCAATACCCTTTCCGATTCCTCTAGCACCCCCGGTGATAATAGCCACTCTATTTGCCAGCAACATGACTCATCTCCTTATCATTAGATTGAATCGGCCAGGGATTTATGAACTTCATAGAGCTGAATTTCCATTTGTATTTTTAACCTACCTACTTATTACCGTTGGACTCTTCCCCGGAGTTGCCAGCTGCTGTACGGCGGCTTCATTGAGGTCAACCCCGAGTCCCGGGCCATCGGGTGGATAGAGATAGCCGTTCTCATATCTGGGGACATTTACCGCCAGGTCATTCTTTATCGGTGGGTTAACCGTGTCAGGCCGATTATAAAGGTTAAGGGGCCCGATTGCCTCATGTTCAATTCGGCTCATCCACTCAGTGGCGGCAATGAGGTGGGCTGAAGCTGCCGCTCCAATTCCAGAGTCAATCATACACCCGCACATTACGGGCAAGCCAGCCGCCTGGGCGATGGATATCCACTTCTGGGACTTCAGTATTCCACCTGCCTTGGCTATCTTGAGGAAAAAGCCTTCCACGGCGTCCTTTTGGATAAGCTGAATCAGGTCACTAAGCTCAGCCGCCGATTCGTCGGCGAATACCGGCATATCTACCTTCTTGCGGAGGCGTGCCAGTCCATCAATATCCCACCACGGTACGGGTTGCTCGGCTATGAATATGTCATATTTAGCCACTTTCTTCAGAATGTTTAGCGCCTGGTTGTAGTGCCAGCCACCATTAGCATCTATCATTATCTTGACACCACTGCCTACCGCTTCTCTAAGCGCCCCGACCATCTCCAGGTCCTCCTCATCTGTCCGGGCACCGACTTTCAGCTTCAAACAATGAAAGCCGGCTTTCACCAGCATCCTGCCTTCGGCTGCCACCTCTTCGTTTGTTCCCGAGGACATCACGAAGCCCAGCGGTATCTTCTCGTTGGAGAGACCGCCCAGCAATTTATAGACGGGAACTCCCAGTGCCTTGCCCATGATGTCGTGCAGGGCGTAATCAATGACTGCCTTTGCCTGTGTGTTACGCTTGGCAGCACTATCCATCCTGGCCACGATTTTCTCTATGTTAAAGGGGTCCTCACCAAGGAGGATATTGGGCCCGAAGACACTGTTAATATTGTGCATAATAGAATCCTGGCTCTCACCCATGTACCATGGGGATGTGCCACCGGACTCGGCTATGCCCATAATACCCTCATCAGTGTGCATCTTTACCAGGATGACATCAGAACACGCCTCAGCACCTCCGGACATTACCACTGGTTTGGCAAAGTGTAAGGAGAGAGGTATACATTCTATTTTGCTGATACGCAATTTGCTCCTCCTTGTGGAATTCCCCTTCGCGTAAAGCCTCCACTTTGCCACCATTCTATACCCTCAAGCCGCCTCTTTCAATAGCTGGCTCCTCCCTTTCCTGCGATTCTATCTTGGTGGTAACGAAGAGGAGAACTCAGATATCCGGATGCGCTGGTTATTACGGTTGATGTGAATCAGGCACAGGCAATACTGAAAGTCTGCGCTTTTAGCTCTGTCTCCGGCTCATCTGGGTCAGAAGCCAGGAGACCCATTTCTCAATCCCCTCGCCGGTAGTGCAAGAGATTGGGAAAATCTCCACCTTTTGGTTTATCCCCTTGATTGCCCGGGAAAAGGCATCGGTATTAAACTTCAGATAGGGTAGAAGGTCAATCTTATTTATCAGCACCACGTCCGCCTCGTGGAACATCAAGGGATACTTAAACGGCTTATCGTCGCCTTCGGGAGTGCTTGATATTAAAATCTTCTTATGTTCGCCGAGGGCAAACTCGGCAGGACAGACCAGATTGCCCACATTTTCGATAAGAAGCAGGTCAACATCCTTTAGCGGCACGCTACCCAGGGCAGTAGAGGTCATATTGGCATCAAGGTGACATTCCCCGCCGGTATTTATCTGGACCACAGGCACGCCTTCCTTACCTATGGCTTCAGCATCCAGGCTTGAGCTAATATCACCCTCAACGACGCCGACTCTGGTTTTCCCTTTTAGCCTCTTTATCGTTTCCAAAATAAGGCTGGTCTTGCCCGCGCCCGGCGAGGACATCAGGTTCACCGCAAGCACATGGTTGCTATCAAACAACTGCCGGTTTTTCTGCGCTATCTGCTCATTGGCGCCTAGAATGTCTTTAACCACCTTTATTTCCATTTATTCCACCTCAATGCTTTCGACAAAGAGTTCCTTGCCAGCGACGATTTCCATATTATTACTCTGACAGTAGGGGCAAGTCCAATCAAACTCCTTGAGTTCAAAATGCTTATCGCAGTCCCGGCACTTAGCCGTGGTCGGAATTACTTTGAAGGAAAGAGCCGCCCCCTCCGCCGATGTCCCCTTGCTGAGGAAACCAAAGTAGAACTGCACGCAATCACCAACCACCCCGGTCATTCCCCCGATAACCAGGTTGATTTTGCCCACGCTCTTAGCCTCAGCCTTCTCTGCCTGTTCCAGAACAAGGTCGAGCATACTTTGAGTTATAGCCAGTTCGTGCATTCTAACAAATCCTGGGTAGTAAATCTCCAACCAGCATATCAACTATTCGGGAGGCTCCCAGAACGGTTTTCATTACCACCCGTCCGGGTTTTTCTGCTCTCACCTCCCCAATAATGGCGGCACTTTTGCCGTATTTATTCTTTCGCATGGCTTTAAGAACCTTATCGGCATCCCCGTCCGGGACTATAGCCACCAGCTTGCCCTCGTTGGCGACATGAAGGGGGTCAAAGCCAAGCATCTCGCAGGCAGCCAGGACTTCCTCCCTCACTGAAATCTTTTCCTCTTCAATCCTGATGCTCACCCCTGACTGCTTGGCTAGCTCGTTTAGGCTGGTAGCCAGTCCTCCCCGGGTTGGGTCTCGCAGGCAATGGATATTGGGGCTGGCGTTTACCATTTCAGCTACCAAGTCGCCAAGTGGGGCACAATCGCTCTCAAGTTTTGTGGAAAAGCTCATCCCCTCCCGCTGACTTATTACGGCAATTCCATGGTCGCCGATAGTCCCGCTTAAGATAACCTTATCTCCCGGTCTCGCCCTGTCGCCAGAAATATCAATTCCCTCCGGTATTATGCCCACGCCGGCGGTGTTGATAAACAGCTTATCGGCGCTGCCCCTATGTACCACCTTGGTGTCTCCGGTGATGATTTCCACCCCCGCCTCCCCGGCTGCTTTCTGAACCGAGTCCACGATTTGTTCCAGTTCACTCTGGGGAAGCCCCTCCTCAATGATGAAGGAAAGGCTCAAATAGAGTGGCTTAGCACCGGACATAGCCAGGTCGTTCACAGTGCCGCAGACCGCCAGCTTGCCAATGTCCCCGCCGGGGAAAAAGATGGGACTGACCACATAGCTATCGGTGGTGAAAGCCAGCCTCCCGCTGAAGTCAAAAACGGCTGAGTCATCGAGCTTGGCTAAAAGGGGATTGGCTAAGGCTTTAACAAAACTCTTCTCCACCAGCTCGTGGGCTAGCTTGCCGCCACTACCGTGGGCGAGCAGGATTTTATCCTTCAAAACTCCCTCCATAAAGGTAATAGGCAGAGCAACTGCCCTCGGAAGAGACCATGCACGGCCCTATTGGATTTTCCGGGATGCAGGCTTTGCCGAAGAGCCGGCAATCAGCCGGGGTCCTAACCCCGCGCAGGATGTCGCCACAGATACAGCCCACCGGCTCAGAGGTAGGCCCGGGTTCAATATCAAAGGCAAGTTCAGCATCAAAGCGCTGATACTTTTCCCTTAGCTTCAAGCCACTATCGGGAATCTCCCCCATCCCCCGCCACTGAGCAGGAGAAGGCTCAAATACCTGTTCCATGAGTCTCATCGCTTGCTGGTTGCCCTCAGGGCGCACCCCACGCCGGTAGGCGATTTCAACCCGTGATTCACCATTTTCAACTTGAGCTATTAGCATATCGACGCATTGCAGGATATCTAATGGCTCAAAGCCGGAGACGACGCAGGGGATGCCATAGTCGCGGGCGATAAACTCCCAGGGGTGGGAGCCAATAATGGCGCTCACATGCCCGGGGCAGATAAGCCCGTCAAGCTTGACCTCACCGGAATCAAGCAGCGCTCGAATTACTGGCGGACATAGTTTATGTAAAGAAAGGACATAATAATTCCCTATCCCCTTCTCCACTGCCTGAAGGATGGAGGCGGCGATGGTGGGGGCGGTGGTCTCAAACCCGATTCCCAGAAAGACCACCGACTTATCGGGGTTGTCCTCGGCTATTTTGAGGGCATCCATGGTGGAATATACGGTATGCACCTCGGCACCGTCTGCTTTGACCTGCTGCAAGCTGGAACGGCTCCCGGGGACTTTGAGCATATCGCCGAAGGTAGTGATGATTATATCTGGGATTCGGGAAAGGGCAATCGCCTTGTCCAGGTCAGCGTTGGCGGTAACACAGATAGGGCACCCCGGTCCCGACACCATATCAATGGTCTGGGGCAAAACCTGGCGGATGCCGTACCTGAAGATGGTCACGGTATGACCGCCGCAGAACTCCATAAAACGGGCGGGGGTTCTGGACTTGCGATGAATCTGGGAGATTAAGCCCTCAGCCAGTTCAGAGCGCCGAAATTCAGAGATAAACCTCAACCTTCCTCCTCAGCCAGCTCCGCTATCTGTCGCAAAAGCGTTAAGGTTTCTTCAGCCTCTTCTTGGTCAAGGACATTTATGGCATAGCCGGTGTGAACCAGTACATAGTCGCCTACCCTAGCTTCAGGGGTGAGCCAGAGGCTGATGCGGCGAGTTATGCCTCCAATCTCAATCTCTGCCTCTTTATTCTCAATGTATTTAATCAATGCTGGTATAGCCAGACACATATCTAACTCCTAGATTACCCCCCATTTTAACTTTTTCTTTCCCACCCAACCCAACCCCATAGGCTGCGCCTCTAAAACTCTCTTCCCCCACCCCCCAGAAAGGAGAGTAAAGAGAGGTGTAACCTCTATCGGGTGGGAGGGTGGGAAAGAAGACTCCCTCTAAAAACTAGGCTAATCCCTTCCCTAGTTCTCCTTAATCTTTTTAATCTCCTTACCAACGCTAAAGGCATCGGCGAAGGCCTCGCCGATAGCATAGTATTTGCCAGGGACAAAGACAAATGGCCTGACTTTATTCATATCCGGCTGGCCGTCGGTCAGGCAGTCCTCGGAGACATGGGTCTCAACCACCTTGCCGATGACTAAGGCATGGCTCCCCATATTCAGAATGTGCAGAACTTCACATTCAATATTAATGGGGCACTGCTCGATAAGCGGGGCGCCAGCCGTCTTGCCGTAGAAGACCTTGAACTTGCAGTCTCTTACCTTGTCCGTTTTAGCGCCGGAGATAATGCCACAATAATCGGTTTCCCTGACCAGTTCGCGGGAAGGAATGTTGACCGAGAAGGTCAGGTTCTGGCGGATGCCCTTAAGGGAGTAGCGGTGGTGCTGCAGGGCGATGGAAACGGCCGGTGGGGTGCCGGCGACGACACCAGTCCAGGCGACAGCAGCGAAGTCAGGTTTACCATCAACATCAGCCCCGACCAGAACCGTGGGGTGGGGCCAGAGCATCGGATGAGGCCCCATCTTTGTCTTTTTCATTTTTTCTCCCCCTGTTTAACTTAACCTTTTCCTCCCATACCCACCCGCCCAAAATGGGCTTCGCCCCTCTTAAACTTCCTTTCTTTCCCACCCCCAGAAAGGAGAGTGAAGAGAGGTTTCACCTCTCTTGGGTGGGAGGGTGGGAAAGAAGACTCTCTCTAAAAACTGGGCTAAACTCCCTTTAACTCTCTCAAATACTGACAAAATTGGCAATCACCGCCTGTCCCAGGGAAATGCCACCGTCGTTGCCGGGCACCAGGTGATGAGTGAGCACACTGAAACCTTCTCTCTGCAAAGCAGCGGTGGCCAGCTTTAATAGTAGCCGGTTCTGAAACACGCCCCCGCTCAGCGCCACCTGATTTATACCGCTCTCTCTGGCAATCAGTTTACACATCTCGGTGATTATTTGAGCCACTGTGTTATGAAACTTGAGCGATATTACCGGCAGCGGAATTTGATTTCTGACATCCTGGACTACCGCCGAGAACAACTCCTTTAACTTCACCACCCCTATTCCCCCCTCCTCATCAATGGAGAGGGGATAGGATGCTGATTCATCCACCTCGTCTGGAGCCAGCATCTCAAGCTCGATGGCTGCCTGAGCCTCGTAGTCTATCTCTCCCCTCACCCCGGCTAAGGCAGAAACAGCATCAAAAAGTCGCCCAGCACTGGAGGTCAACGGAGAATTTATCCCCCGCTTTAGCTGCTGTTTTATTATGGCAAGCTCAGCGGACTCAAGCCGACTAAGGGGCAGACCTTCCAGGGAGAAATCTTCGCCCAGCAAGGAATAAAGATAGCTTAACGCCATCCGATAGGGCTTCTTTATCGCCACTTCGCCCCCGGGCAGAGGCACATATTCCAGATGCCCCACCCGTTTGAAATTTTTCCAGTCAGCCAGCAGAAATTCCCCTCCCCAGATGGTGCCATCGGTGCCGTATCCGGTGCCATCAAAGGCGACCCCGATGACGGGTCCCTCAACCTTATTCTCCGCCAGACAGCTTACAATATGAGCATGATGGTGCTGCACCGGCACAAGTTTTAAACTTTCCTTCGCCCCCGCCTCAAGAGCGTATTTGGTGGCAAGATACTCCGGGTGCATGTCATAGGCTATAATCTCAGGCTCAACGCGAAATAGCTTTTTATAAAGCCCGATGGTATTTTCAAAGTGCTCCAGGGTCTCCTCGTTCTCCATATCGCCGATATGCTGGCTCAAGAAAGCATGCTCATCTTTGGTAAGGCAAAAGGTATTCTTAAGCTCAGCCCCGCAGGCGAGAATCTGTTTTGATTTGAAGGGAAGGAAAATGGGATATGGGGCATAGCCCCGCGCCCGCCTTATAACCTGAGGCACGCCCTCCACCATACAGACGCTATCATCATAACGGGCGTAGATGCCCCGATTGTGAAGCAGGAAATAATCGGCAATTCCCTTGAGTCTGGTCAAGGCTTCATCGTTATCCTTGGCAATAGGCTCCTCGCTGAGGTTACCGCTGGTCATCACCAAGGGCAGACCGGTCTCTTTTAGCAGCAGGTGATGCAACGGGGTATAGGGCAGCATGACCCCCAGGTAGTTTAGATTTGGGGCTACCGCTGGGGAGATATTAGAGCCGTGCTTCCATCTGAGGAGCACAATGGGGCACTGGGGAGACTCAAGGAGCTTTCTCTCCTCGGGGGATACCAGGCAGTGTTTTTCAATATCTTCCAGGGTGGCTATCATCACCGCCAGAGGTTTAGACGAGCGCCTTTTCCTGGCTCTCAAGGTATTTATCGCCTCTTCGCTGGTGGCGTCACAAGCCAGCTGAAATCCGCCCAGACCCTTGACTGCCAAGATTCCCCCCGCTTTTAGCAGGTCGCTTGCCGCCTCAATGACGTTACCGCCCTCAACAGGCTCGCCATCGCCATCAACCAGCTCCAAGCTGGGTCCGCATTGGGGGCAGGCATTGGGCTGGGCATGAAAGCGCCGGTCTAGGGGGTCATGGTATTCCCGCTGACACTGGGGGCACATCTCAAACTCACGCATGGTAGTCTTAGGGCGGTCATAAGGAATGTCCTCAATGATAGTAAATCGAGGACCACAATTGGTGCAGTTGGTAAAGGGATAGCCGAAGCGGCGGTCATCGCTTGAGAAAATCTCCGCCTTACAGTCCTCACAGGTGGCAACATCCGGCGACACTAACTGGTATTGCCCCTCCCGACTCAGACTTTCCCCAATCTGGAACTCGGTATAACCCTTGGTGGGATAGAAGGTGACCTCGACATTTTCAATGCGAGCCATGGGAGGGGCTTCTGTCTTAAGGTCGCTCAGGAAGCTGTCCACGGTTTCCTCGTCTCCCTCCACCTCAATCTCCACATTGCCCGAGGTATTGCGCACCCAACCCTTTAAGTTGTGCTCCTGAGCTAACCGGTAGATAAAGGGTCTAAAGCCAACTCCCTGCACCACCCCACGCACACTTATCCTCGCTAATCTCTCTACTTTGGTCAGCATTATCTGCCTTAAAGGGAGAACTAATTAATGAAGGGGGCCAAGTTCTGTGACCTCGCCAATAAACTCGTTCACTGTGCTGCGGAATTTTGTTCCCTCAGCTGCAGAAATCCATTCTAGCCTTAATCTCTCAGGTTCTATCCCAAGTTGGGGGAGCGTTTTTTTGAGTAACATTATCCTGCGCCTTACCTTATAATTACCACTGTTATAGTGGCAATCCCCGGGATGGCATCCAGCTATCATCACCCCATCGGCTCCTTTAGCAAGGGCATGAAAAATAAAAGAGGGTTCCACCCTTCCTGAACACATGGTTCGGATTACCCTGAAATTGGGCTTAATCTTTAATCTTGAGGTGCCAGCCAGGTCTGCCCCGGCATACGAACACCAGTTACAGCAGAAGACTATAATCTTAGGCTCAAAATCGGTCACAGCTTCTCCTCCCCTATTATTTGCTCAGCAATGAATGGTATCCTTGCCTCCACCTCTTCGGTGCACCTCTCCCCAAAGGTGGTATTATCCTTTATCTCCACAGCGTATATGCTAATATACTTGGGCATCCTATATCCTAGCCTTTGCCCAATCTCGTAGGCAGTGGCGATATCTATGCCATGAGATGAAGACAGATTGGCGGCGGGCTTTAGAGCTTCCAGCCCAAGCTTGTAGAGCTCTCCTGGTTTCCCTTTTTCGGTTCTTATAGAATCGATGATGATGAGCTTATCATAGCCCGCCATAAGGTCAAGGAGTGCAATTCCGGCTTCGCTTGTCTCGGTCACTTCTAATTCAGGGTTTCCCTCCTTGAGCTTGTGGGCAATCTTGATTCCGACCCCATCGTCAGTGAGAATAGAGTTGCCAACTCCCAGGATAAGCGTCTTCATATTTATCTTTTCTTAGGTTTTACCTTCTCTAAAGGATTCCAAAAATACCTCAGGGACTCTAGGAACTCGGGCATCTGCCCAAGACTCAAGACAACTGAAGGAGCAGAAGTTATAATGCTCAACGGAGCCCAAACCTTCCCAGCAAGAAACAGTCAGCCAGCCTTGGAGCGCCTCGCAGGGTGGCGCTCCAGGAGGATATTCCGCTACCCTACCGCAAGAATGACAGGAAAGGCGTATTCTCCGCTTTCTCATTTGCCCTCCCTTATCCCGATAAAGAACAAGTACTACAGGTATTGGAGGTGCAAGTACCACATGCGCTTCCTGCCTCAGAAGCAGATGACCCTTCAGAACTTCTGGAGAATAATGAAAGCGCTCGCTGAGCACTACTGCCACAACTTGGACAGGGAGCACTCTCGCCTGACTGGCTCATTGCTCTGAGCAATTCAAATTTAAGCTTGCAATTGGAACAAATATACTCGTATATCGGCATTATCCCGCCTTCCAGAGGCTACCTCTAAACAGCAACCACTTCCTTGACCTCAGGTATCTGCGCCTTGAGCATTCGTTCAATCCCCTGCTTCAAGGTTATCGTCGCCACCGGACAGCCGGCACAAGCACCTTTCAGAGCTACCTTAACCACCCCGTCGTCCACCCCCACCAGCTCAACATCTCCACCGTCTGCCTGTAAAGCAGGCCTTATTTTGGCTAAGACTTCTTCCACCTTCTCCTTCACAACCCACCTCCTTATGATAAAAATATGTAAGCGCTAGCTATAGTTTCCGCCAGGTTATCTTCAATAGTTACCGCCCCGGCAGGGCAAGCACTAGCGCACAAGCCGCATCTTTTACACTTAAGGTTATCTATAGTTACTACCCGCCCGCTATCATATTTCACCAGCTGGAGGGCATCATAAGGACATACCGCGACACAAACGCCACACCCACTACATAAATCCTGGTTAACTGCAATCTGCGGTATCTCAGACTGGAGTCCCAGCAGCACACAAGCCTTGCAGCTTTGGCACGGACCACAGCACAGACACCTTCTGGCTTCGGCTACCGCTTCTTCCAGGCTGTATCCCTTCTCAAAAGGTTCAAAATTTAGCCTATCTTCCACCGCCGACCATAAGACCTCAGGCTGAGGCTTGTATTCTAGGCGTTTGGGGAAGGCGGCATCCTCATACTCCTTCTTCCTCCCCGCTTTCAGATCACTGCCTCTCAGGTAGCGGTCTATAGACTCAGCGGCTACTATCCCATCTCTCATCGCTTCGGCAGCGAAGCCCACCCGTCTCACATCGCCTCCGATGAAAACCCCCTCTCGGCGATTGCTCATCAGGGTAAGTTGGTCAACATCAAGTCTGCCGTCCCCATCCAGCAAGCCCTCCTGCCGAAAGAATGTCCGCTCAGCACCCTGTCCGATGGTAATCAGCAGCACATCCCCCTCGAGATAGATAACATCGCCCCGGTCAAACTTGGGATTAAATCCCTTCTCATCAAAGACCGAGGTGCAGCGAGGACACTTTATTGCCTTGAATCTTACCTTCTCTCCGATAATCTCCTCCACCCCCCGGCAGTAATTTATCATTATGCCTTCTTCTATAGCACCTTCAACTTCTTCAACATCAGCCGGAATCCCGTCCTTGGAAGATTTATCCGCACTCTCCAGACAGACAAGGGTAACATCTCCCCCTAGCCGCTGGGCACTTCGAGCGACGTCAAAGGCAACATTGCCGCCACCAACCACTATCACCTTCTTATGCCGGAAGAGCTGGCGATAGAGCTGGGCGGGAATCTTCCCCTGGTTCATGTCATAGAGGAGATACAACCCGGAGATAACCCCGTCCAGGTCGGCTCCCACCACCGTCTCCCTCTCCAAAGTGAGGGGTCTAGGGGCATGGGTTCCGGTGGCAATAAATGCCGCCTGATAACCCTCACCGTCGAGATTGCCCAGCGTGTTGCCATTTTTACCCATCTCTATTCCGAATCTGACCTCAATATGGGCAATCCTCACCAGACTGTTTAAAGTGCTATTGATAACATCGCCAGGGAGACGATATTGAGGGATGTATCTCAGCGCACCCCCCAACCAGGAACTACTCTCCAGGATAGTTACTTTATAGCCCATTTTCCCCAGCATGTAAGCACACATCAACCCCCCTGGCCCCCCACCGATGACGGCCACCTTTTCTCTGGTGGGATAGGGAAGCACGGGCTTACTTTCCAGATAGGGAAGATAATATTCAGAGATAAACCTTTTGAGCATTTTCCTTCTTACTGCCCCGGTATGGTCTTTATAATTACACTCTTTCTCACAGAGCCCGCAAATATAGCTGCATACCGGGAATAAGGGGTTCTTTTTATAAATTTCGTCGCCTATTTTAATTATCTGGCTATGAGCTTCCTCGACATCCAGAGGGAGCAGAGCAATCATGGCATTGGTGCGCTGGATGTCCTCCCCGATAGGACAGGCTATCTGACAAGGCGGTAAATATACCTTCCCGGTAGCCTCATCAATCACTTCCTCAACCCGTGCCAGCTCTTCTTCCTCCACCACCGGTAGTTCAACTTTAGCCGGCGCTACGGCAGCCTTAGGCTTAACTTCTATCTGAACCGGGCCGAGAGCGTCACGAATCAATGCTTCCAGTTCGTTAAGCTTGACCGGTTTGGGCAGATAATCAACCGCCCCCTCTTTCATCGCCTCCACCGCCGTCGGCACCGAGGCATAAGCCGTGATAATTATTCCCTTGAGATATGGCCTATTTTCTTTAGCCTCCCGCAATACCTCAATCCCGTTCTTCCCCGGCAACATCAGGTCGAGAATGGCAACACCAAAGTCCTGCCGAGCAATGGCTTTTAGCGCTGCTTCTCCATCCTCAGCGGTCTCTACCTGATAGCCGCCATCAGTTAACCAATCCCGAAGCGATTCCCTCATAATAGCTTCGTCATCTACTACCAATATCGGTTTCATCTTCTCATCTTCCCGGCAAAATT
The DNA here is from genome assembly GCA_023129255.1 of Dehalococcoidales bacterium. GTDB lineage: Bacteria > Chloroflexota > Dehalococcoidia > Dehalococcoidales > BS750m-G39 > JAGMCH01. The sequence continues at coordinate 17,388 of JAGMCH010000092.1, read as the reverse complement.
CTGCCCCATAACCAAATTGCCTACCCTGACGCCTGGCTAATCTCTTACCAGTTTCTTTACCAGGCTACCCCCGGAGTCATATACACTCACCTCAAGCGGCATCATCCCGGGGAGGGAATGGGTAGCGCAGGCATGACACGGGTCATAAGCCCTGAATGCCATCTCAATCATATTGAGAATCCCGTCCGGGACCTCACCCTTCTTTATCAGTGCCTTGGCTGCCTTCTCCACCGACATGTTAATTGCCGCCGAGTTATTCTGGGTAGCCACAATCAGATTGACCCCGGTGAGGATTCCCTGGTCGTCAGTCTGGTAGTGATGGATAAGGGTTCCTCGGGGCGCCTCTACCACTCCTATCCCCTCCTTGGGCGTTTCAGTGGGTAGGTTCACGATGTCATCTGAGGTAATTTCAGGGTCTTTGGCAAGCTCCAGCACTCTTTCTGAGGCGTAAAGCGCCTCCACCAGTCGCGCCCAGTGGAAAACCAGGGTGCTGTGAACCGGCTTCCCGCCCAATGTTTCGTACATCTTGTCATAGGCTTCCTGGGCCAGTGGCGTTGCCATGCCATCGGAGGCATTCAGCCGAGCCAGCGGCGCCACCCGGAAAACCCCGCTCTCCTCCCCATCAACAAATCCCTTCCAGCCTACGTTCTTGAGATAGGAGAACTTCACATAGGTCCAGGGCTCAACATGCTCCCTGATGTGGTCCAGATAATTCTGAACCTTAAACTTGGCAAACTCTTTGCCATTGGGGTCGACCACCCTTATTTGACCATCGTAAAAGTTAACCTTGTTATTCTCATCCACCAGACCCATATAGTATGTCCGGTGCGAGTAGACATCTCCAGTGATAAGGTCAACGTATTCCTTATTTTTGAGCACGATATCATCAAAAAGGCTGAGGGCAAACTTGCAGAAATCAACTCCATATTCCCCAGCCTCGATAATTGTCTTTCTTTCGTCCTCGCTAATCTGTTTTGATACTCCTCCAGGCAAGCCGCAGGTAGGCATAACCGGCTTACCGCCGATTATCCTCAGCACATTCCTCATCCTTTTCCTCATCTCTATAACCTTTCCCCCGGTTTCCATTCCAGCCTTGGCGATAACTCCCAAGATATTCCTCTCCCCGGCCGGTGCCTGGGGACCAACAACAAAGTCGGGGCCGCCAAGGAAGAAGAAGTGCAGTATATGATCTTCAGCCTGGAAGGCGTTGTACATCAGTTCCCTTATCTTCTTCGCCGCCGTGGTTGGCTCAACCTTCCAAAGGTCATCCAGGGCTTTGGTCGCCGCCATGTGGTGAGCCGTAGGACAAACGCCGCATATCATGGTGGTTATTCTGGGCATCTCCTCGGCGGCTCTCCCCTCAGAGAACTTCTCAAACCCCCTGAGCTCGGGAATCTGGAGGCAAGCCCGGTCACAATTCCCCTCATCATTGAGGAATATCTCTATCTTGCCATGCCCCTCAAGCCTGGTTATGGGGTCTATGGTTATCTTTTTCACTCCATCCTCCTATTCCATTCTCCTTCTTCTAAGCAAAGAGGAAGCCAGGCTAAATCGGTAGACTGTCCCTGCCGGGTCGGCAATGCCATCAATTAGCTTTTTGACCTCTTCCTCGGTCATGTTCTCTTCCCCCTCCAGCCCCAGTATAGAGGCGACCATTGACAGGGCTTTAGCTCCCTGGTCGACGACACCGTCTACCGGACCAAAGCATCCCCGGCATGGCTGGTTAGCCCGAATGCAGGTTTCTCCACAGCCGGTGCGAGTAGCCGGACCAAGACAAATTACCCCCTGGTCCAGAAAGCATTTCTCAGGGTCAAGCTTGATTTGCCACGGTCTTTTTACCTCGTCAATTGATAGCTTGTCTGGCTTGGACTCTGCCCTGGGGCAGGTATCGCATAGAGCTTTATTGGGAGCTAGCACCGCCCCTTTCTCCGGCAGCTCCCCCTTGAGAATGGCATCTACCGCCTTCATTATTAAATCGGGGGGCGGTGGACAGCCGGGGAGATAATAATCCACGTCGGTGGTCTGGTCTAAGGTCTTCACCGTATCATAGAACTCGGGCAGTGTAAGCTCGCCCCCGTCAACCTTCGTCTTCTCCTGCGGGACAGTCCCCTCTGGATTTTCCACAGTGGGGATTTCTTTATACACCCGGTTAAAGATGGCATCCCGGTTCCAGAAGTTCCCCAATCCCGGAATGCCGCCTAAATGAGCACAGGCGCCAAAGGCAACCACAAGCCCGGATTTTTGCCTCAGTAGCTTGACCATTTCCTCTTGCTCCTCCAGCCTTACTGACCCGTTTATGAAGCTCACCGCTATTTCGCCATCTTTTAAGGCTTCAATATCCTTACGCTTAAAATCCAGCGCCACCGGCCAGAAGACGATATCCACAGCATCGGCTACTTTTAGTATATCTTCATTGAGGTCAATCACTGTCTCTTCACAGCCACCACAGGAAGCACACCAGTAAAAAGCGACCTTTGGTTTAGCCATCCTTAACCCCTTTCCTGCTTAGAAAGTATAGCTAGATATAGCGAATATTGCAAATGTTTAGTTAACCTCCACTCTCCCCACATCACAATTTATCTCAAGGTATACCCGGTTCGGGTTAGTGTCAAAGTCACTGGAAATATAATAGTCGCCTTGTTTGGAGAAGCGACTCTCGTCCACATCCAAGGCGCACAAGTCAGTATTCACCTCAACCCTGGCAGCTATCCCATCAGGAATGGTAATCTCTATGTTAGCTACATCAGCCTTGATATAGACGTGGGTAAGGGTGATGTAACTAGAGTAAACAGGGGGTAGGGAGGGCAGCGTTAGTTTACAGTTACCGGCATCTATGTCCAGCCGAAGCTCGGTTACCTTAAGCTCACTGAAATCAAGAGATAGGTTGCTCGCCGCTGTCCTGATATTGAAGGTTAAGATTACATTTCTAGCAAACTTAACCTCCCACCTAGCCCCAACCTCCTCCCAGAATTCCCTATCAACCCGCTCTGTGGTCAAATAGAGCCTGCCTTCACTACCCTGGCGATTAAAATCTACCCTCATGCCGCCAATACCATCTCTCACCTCGGAGCTTGCCTCAACCAGGTTGGATGAACTGGAGGGAAGGCTGAGCACAGTAAGACTCCCGGCGGTGAAGTCCACCTCAACTTCAGCACGCTCTATTTCTCCCAGGGGCTCCGAATAGCTTTCAGTGACTGTTCCTCCCGGCGGAGATGCTCCATATTGCCAGATGGCGATACCAAGGCAAGCGCCGAGTATGGCTAGGATTAGCAGGCTAACCAGCCAGACATTGTAGCGGCGAAGGAGAATACCAAGCCCAATAATAATGATTAGTACCGGCCAGAATCGCCACAGCGTCCCCCACAGACCCCAGGGAAGCACATCAAGGGCTTGAAGGAGAAATACTATCCCCAAAAATAACAGGAAGATACCCCAGATAGGGATACCAACCGCTCTCTGTGGCTCTTTTTCCGACATAGCTATTTTCTTCTCCCCGTGGTGCTCAGTATAATTATCACGCCGATGGCAACAATAATAAGCGGCCAGAGATTGCCCCAGCTAAACCACCAGAAGAGGTTGAAGCTTCCCAACAGGAAAATAACACCGACAACAATGAGGATGATGCCGAGGATGTTGCGGCGAAGGTGGCGAGACTTATCTTCCGCCTCTCTCTCCTCAGCAAGAGTGGAACGAACCTTACGCCCCACCTCCTCGGCGGTTTTCTTCATCTCCTCCACATTTTCCTTAATGGTATCTTTGGGTTCGGCAGCCTTTGAACCCTCCACAGGAAGAACAATAGCCATAATAATGTAGGCTAGGATGCCCAACCCGTTAACAAATATCGATAGCACGGCGATAATCCTGATGACGGCAGGGTCCATGTCAAAATACTTGGCCAGACCACCGCACACCCCCCAGAGCATCCTATCGCTTCTACTCCGATAAAGTCTCTTCGGCATGCTCCCCTCCTTAATGCTGGTGTAGGCTAGAAACTTTACTACTAACCCCGCTCTTCGAAGAATAGGCAGGTGAGTTGCTAGTTAGTAATGTGCCTATCTTCTTGGGTAGTTGGTTGCGATTGTAGATGTTTGTCTCAATGATTAACCAGTTAGAGCCTAACTGGGCTGAGAAGGCTGAAAGGAGTTCTTTGCGGATAACCAAAACGGAGTTTCTGACTTTCCCAGCTCTGATTAGTTCCAGGATTTTGGTAAAGCCCTCTCCTTTGAGCTCGAGATGCCCAACCTCATCTACAAAAAGAATGTCTGAAGAAATCCCCCTGTCTATCGCCTTAATCCCGAAGCTAATACCCTCAGGGTTAAAGAAATATCGCCCAGTATGAGGACCTTGATATATCTTCTTGATACTAGCTAGTACCTTTCTTTCCCCAGTTTGAACATCTACAACAATAATGCCTTTATCAGGCACCTTAGGCGTAAGAATACCACCACAGCTATATCCCAGGGTTCTGGCTATCTCTACAACCTTTTCACAAATCGTGGTTTTACCAATGCCTACCCTACCGGTAACAATAACGTTCATTGCTCTAATTAAAGCCCGGCCATTTTGGCTATAGCACTTATCCCCCAACAAAAACAGATGATAGCTGCTGATGTGGCATAGTAGAGAGACCTTCTTGTTAACGCTGGGAAAGTTTTAGCCGCCAGCTTCACACCTGCCAAATAGCCTAGAGGTACAAATATGCCAAAGAAGGCAGCTTGAGCTACCCCCTGATTTGCGATGAATCCCCCAGCTGTAAACACCACGCGGGCATAGGCAGGAGCATTCATTACGTATATAGCAAAATAAACCCAGGCAGTGGCGCTCACAAGACCAGCCAAGGCTCCTGCTCCAACGCCAACAAGGGCATTCTTTGCCATTTTCTTCATCACAAATACTGCCAGCAGACTAAAAGCAAGCGACTCAAAAATAATAGCCATAGCTGGGTTTATTATATGGATGCTGGCAATAGGTAGAGCGAAAAGCCAAATGTCAAGGAGCTTAAACAAGGCAGCAACGATACCTATACCCGGTAGCATGCTCGGTTTTTTGTAGATGGCCAATGCCGAAGCCATGATAGCCACGCCGATGCCACCCATAATAGCGCCTTTGTTAGGGAATATAATCATGTGCAAAAATCCGCCCAGAGTAGCCTCAAGAAATCCCCAAATAGAACCAAAGACCAAGATGCCAAGTAGAATATGAACTATACTTTGTCCACCTATGAGCTTGGTTTCTGTGTTTGTTGTCATTCCTTCTCCTCTCTTAAATAAAGTAACCAATGGTTTAATTCAGCTTGCTCTCATTTTTGCCTTCTCCTCCTTCTGCTTAATTCAGTAAGGGCCATATCTTATATGATATAGCGCCTTACAAAAAATTTACCCAACTTCCCTCAGAAATTCCTCAAATTTAGCCCACAACTCCTTATACTGACTGATAGCTCTTCGCCCCTCCTCAGTTAATCGGGCATGTCCTCCCCCAGCCCCACCAGCAGTTTTCTCCACCAAGGGCGCCAACGCCAGGCGATTGGTGGCTTCTATCCAGAGCCAGGCATTGCGGTAACCTAACTTCATTGACCGAGCTGCGGCGGCTATTGAGCCAAACTTATCAATTCGTTCCAGCAGCATCGCTCTCCCTCCCCCCATATACAACTCACCGTCCTTCTCCAACCACACCCTACCTCTTACCCTATAACCCGGCTCCGGGTGGCGGGAGAACTGCGAAGGCTTTCTCGGTCTAAACCTTGGTATCTCGGTCAATTATCCTCTGTCTCGTGAGCAGTCTATGCTATATTACAGGTGATATAACGTTTCTGTCAAATTCTGCTTTGGGCAATTGGTCGGCGTTACCGGGCAAGCTGATATTTAACGGTATCCAGGAACCAATAGTTATCCCGATTAATAGTTTTGCTCTCCGTTATCTCTACCCTCCGGTTAAACAAGGGGCCATTGACCACCAAGGTATGGTATTCGCCGTTTTCCCCACAAAGGTCAATGTTTTTAGCTTTCAGATACTCCATAAAACTTCTGTCTGCCCGCTGCCCAATCCAGTCGGCATCAATTAGCTCAGCTCTGGCACTGACTATGATGGCTTCAAAGTCGGCATCAATAAAATCGGTGAAAATCTTTTCCGTGCTTTTATTCCAGAGCGGCTCAACTGCCTCAATTCCCAGGTCGCCACAAACCCTCTCCACCCAGTCCTTATGTTCTTGAAGATAGATGTCGCCGAAGACCATCCCCTTTATGCCATTGGGGAGCAGGCTTCGCACCGCCTCTTTGAACTCCTGCTCGTATCCGTTCGGGGTAGTCTCTTTCTGTAAAAGAGGAATGCCGATGGCCTGGCTCTGTAGCTGAATTAACCGGCTTTCCGTCCCGTGAAAACTTACCCGTTTGAATTCCTGGGAGATAAAATTTACCAGGTGAGATATCTTATACCCCTGCCCCAGCGCCAGATAACAGGCAAAGCAACTGTCCTTGCCCCCACTCCAGGACGAAATATAGCTCATAAGCGCCTTTTCAGCTACTCTTGACCCAATCCACAGCGTTCAAGAAAATACCAAAGCCGTCCCCGTGCTGCCTCGGTGCCTCCCTTGCCCACCGGGGATGCTGAGTCCAGCGAATAAAGCGCTCGGGGTGGGGCATTAAGGCAAAGATACGCCCCGAGCCGTCACAGATGCCGGCGATATTATCCGCCGAGCCATTGGGATTGTGAGGATAGCCGGCTTGGACATTCCCCCCCTCATCAGCGTAGCGCACCACCACATTTAACTCACTCAATGTCTCAGGCTCAGCCATCACCTTGCCCTCGCCATGTGCCACCGGCAGGTACAAGGTGCTTATTCCCCTGGTGAATATGCACGGGCTTTTCTGGTCGACGCTGAGATAGACCCAGCGACACTCAAAACTATTGGAATCGTTGCCAGCCAGGGTCAGCCGCTGGGACTTCCCATTCTCCACCGGAGGCAGGATTCCGGCTTTTACCAACACCTGAAAACCATTACAAATCCCTAAAATAAGCCCCCCTCCATCAACGAACCTCTGGATATCCTCGCCAAGCTTCAGCCTTAGTTCATTGGCCAGGATTTTGCCCGCCGAAATATCATCGCCGTAGGTAAACCCGCCAGGTATGACCAGTATCTGGTACTGGGAAAGGAGCTTCTCCCCACGGACGAGTTCGTTTACATGCGCCGAATCTACCAGCGAGCCAGCTTGCTCAAAGGAGAAGGCAGTCTCCTCATCACAGTTTGTCCCCGGCGCCCGCAATATCAATGTCCTTACTTTAGCCATACTATCTCTACCAGCGAAGCGGTTTCTGCCACGCCTCCTTTAGCTCAGCCAGAGCAATGGAAACCACCCTTTCTCCCTTAATGCCATAAACCTCAAACCTATCGCCTTTGGTCACCTCTCCGATAGCAGCAAATGTTACTCCTTTCATTGCCGCCTCAAAGCGCTGGCTATCCTCCGGCGCCACCTCTACCAGGAAGCGGGTATTGGATTCGGAAAAGAGTATGCTGTCATTCCTAGCGATAGGTTCACCCAAGGGGGCTTTACCCAGATGAAGTGTTACTCCCAGCCCCCCGGCAAACGCCATCTCAGCGGCAGCCACCCCGATGCCCCCCTCGCTCAAGTCGTGGCAGGCTTTTACCAAGCCCTTCTCCATGGCGGCACTGAGGGTATCCATCAGCTTCTTCCCCCTCTGGGGATTGACTCGGGGCACCCTGTCGCCGACAAAGCCGTGAATACTGTAGTAGTGCGACCCGCCCAGTTCATTGTATGTCGTCCCCACGATATAAAGCCGGTCACCCTCCTGCTTGCAATCCATAGATACCGCCCGGGCTACATTCTCCATCACCGCCATGGCTGAGATGAGGAGGGTGGGGGGAATGCATATAGTCTCCTCTTCGGTCTCATACTCATTGTACAGGCTATCCTTGCCCGAGATAAAAGGAGCCTCGTAAGCCAGGGCAGTATCGTAGCATCCCTGTGCCGCCCGCACCAGACCACCGAGCCGGTCAGGCTTCTCCGGATTACCCCAGCTGAAATTGTCCAGTAACGCCACGCGGCGAAGACTGCCGCCGACGGCAATAACCTGCCTCAGTGCCTCATCTACCGCCGAAGCCGCCATCCAATAAGGGTCAATGTCCCCATACTTGGGATTGATGCCGTTGGCGATAATAACCCCCATATCGGAATCAAGCACTGGTCTGATGATGGCGGCATCACCGGGGCCATCATTATTTACTCCCACCAGAGGCTTCAGTATGCTGCCCCCCTGAACCTCATGGTCATACTGGCGTATCACCCACTCCTTGCTGCAAACGTTCCACGAACTCAGGATTCTTTTCAGGTCATCGCCCAGATCAGGCGGAGGGGCAAAGTCAGGCTCAGCATATTGAGCCGGCTGCCACACCGCCTCTCTTTCTAGCTGAGGCAGCCCATTATGCAGAAACTCCATATCAAGGTCACCCACCAGATTACCCTGATAGAAAAGCTTAAGCCGCTTATCATTGGTAAATTCACCGATGACGGTAGCCTCAACATCCTCGCTGGCGAACAGGGAAATCAGCTTCTCAGCCGAAGCTGCGGGGACAGCCAGCAGCATCCTCTCCTGCGACTCAGAAAGCCATATCTCGGTATAGGAAAGACCTGAATACTTCAGGGGGACTTTTTCCAGGTCTACCCGGACTCCGGTTTCGGCAGCCATTTCCCCCACCGCCGACGACAGCCCGCCTCCACCGCAGTCGGTGATTCGCCGATAGAGACCCCTATCCCTCGCCTTGAGCAGAACATCTATGAGCTTCTTCTCCGCGATTGGGTTGCCCTGCACCGAGCTAGGAGAAACAGCCTCAGCCTCTCCAGTTAGCCCTGCGGAGGCAAAGGTGACGCCACCGATACCGTCTCGCCCCGTCCTACACCCCACCACGACCACCAGGTCACCCGGCTGCTGTCTCCCCATCTGAGCGGCGCTCTTGGGCATGAGTCCTATGGTTCCACAGGTGACCACCGGGTTAGCTAAATAGCGCTCATCAAAGAGGAGGGCGCCGTTGATGATGGGAACTCCTAGACGATTACCATAGTCAGCCGCTCCAGCCCGCACCCCTTTAAGAATGCGACGGGGATGGAGAATACCAGGGGGAAGCTTGTCGTGGGGGAAGTCGGGCGGGGCAAAGCAAAATACACCAGTAGCAGCAATCGGTCTTGACCCCAGGCCAGTACCCAGGGGGTCACGAATACATCCGCCTATTCCTGTTGACGCCCCTCCATATGGGTCAATAGCCGAAGGGTGGTTATGAGTCTCAACCTTGAAACATAATGCGTAACGACCGTCAAAATCTATCACCCCCGAGTTGTCCTTGAAGGTAGAAAGACACCAAGGCTTGTTTAGCTCCTCGGTCACCCTCATAATGGTGCTCTTGAGCAGGTTATCGATGACCTCTTCCCCCAGCCTTATTCTGGACTTAAATGTCTTGTGTTTGCAGTGCTCCGACCAGGTTTGTGCCAGAGTTTCCAGCTCAACATCGATGGGGTTGCGACCCAACTTGGAGAAGTAGCTTTGAATACGCTTTAACTCATTCAGATTTAACCCAAGTTTCTCCTCGCCTAGCCTGGTTAGCCCATCATCATCCAGAGCTAGTAAATCAACCTCTTCCAAGGAGAAACTATATATTGCCGAGGGTAGCGATACCTTTTCCTGGCTGGTGACCACATGCTGAACTGCGCTATTAACCAGTAGCTTATCGCGGATAAGTTCAATGTCGCCTGCTGAAAGCTCGCCCCGTAGATAATATCTTTTGGCTGTCTTTACCGCCTCAACTGTAGTTATGCCAAGGTCAAGTATGCCTTTCCTGACACTCTCCTCCACAGGGTCCATCAAACCGAGATTATAAGCCACTTCAATGTCATGGACATGCTCATCCTCTATGGCAACAAGGGGCGCCTCTCCAATTGAATATTCTTCAACTACGGGGTCAGCCAGCAGCTCCCGGCAGATTATGTTTACCTCTTTGTGGCTCAGTTTCCCTTCCAGCAGATATATATCGCTGACCCTGACCTGCTCAGCAGTGGCGATGCCAAGGTCGCGGATATCCTTTTGCAGTGCCTCTCCCCGTGGTTCTGGAAAACCAGACTTTACTGAGACCTCAACCCTGAACAAGAGATTCTCCTTACCAGTATGCTGGATGTATTCTACTATCGTCACTGAATAATCACAAGTTTTATACTTGTTATCTCACTCGCCTAGAGACTTATTTAGCAACCCACCCCCTTTATTTTTTTATGTGGTAACCCTATCTCCTTTATCCCCTTCCCCTTCGATAAGAGGAAGGGGAAAATTATTTTAAAAGAGGGGCTGACGCCCCTCTAAGTCTCCTTATAATGTATTTGGAGCTGACGCCCCTCTTAAAACTCCCCTTTTGGGGGAGAGTCAAAGAGAGGCAGAACCTCATAGGGTGGGAGGGTGGGAAAAAAGAGATAAATTAAAAAATGGGGGGAGGGGTGGAGAGTAAAGCCCCTCAACAAAAGCGGGAGATTGGGGACACAGCCCCCATAGGGCGGGTGGGAAAAAGAGATAAGCTAAAAACAGGAAGGGGTGGGGGCAATGTCATAGAGAGCTGGCTTTGCGGAAGTAGTAGCCAACCCCCGGCTCAGTAATAATATACTTGGGTTGAGTTGGGTCTGGCTCTATCTTCTGACGCAGATGCCAGATATAGATGCGCACATAATCCAGGTCATCGATGTATTCCCAGCCCCACACCTTTTCCAGCAGTTGTTTGTGGGTGAGAATATGACCGGCATTCTGCATCAGGAGGGCAAGCAGGCGAAACTCTATTGGGGTCAGCCTCACCTGCTCTCCATTGACCGAGACCTTCCGCTCGGTAATATCCACCGTCAGGAAGTCATCACTAAAGGTAATCCCCCTCCCCGCCTGGGAAGAGGGCAACTCGGCACGTCGCATTACTGCCCGCATCCTCGCCACCAGTTCCCTACCCCCAACCGGCTTAGCCAGATATTCATCAGCCCCACAGTCAAGCCCACGCACTACGTCTTCCTCAGCCTTCTCATGAGCAGTGAGCATAATAATGGGGATATCAGAGATATCCCGGATGCGGTTACACGTCTGCCAGCCATCCATTCTGGGCATCACCACATCCAGGAGTACCATATCTGGTCTGTGGGTGAATAAAAGCCGCAGCCCTTCCTCCCCGTTACTGGCGTTGAGCACTTCATATCCCTTTTGAGTAAGAACCCGCTCAACCAGCTTAACAAAGGAAGGGTCATCATCAACGACGAGGATTTTCTTCCCTTCTGTCATCTCTACTAGGTTCGCCTTACATGCCAATTGTATCACAAATGGCACAAAAATGCCATAAGGCATCAAAACTGCACCACTTAAAAAGAAGGCAGGCAGAGGGCAAATGTTAGCGCCGAGGTAAGCCTGGAGAGAGACAGATTTGCCTACCACTCCTCTCTGGAGACCGTTGTTATATCCATCTCAAAATCAAACCAGTGACCAAATACTGCCTCGGGCGGGGCATCTTCTAAGACGCAGCTCTTTACCTCTTCGTATCGCCCCTGATACTGAGGGATTTGCTCCTCATCCTCATCAAATGCTATAACCATATCATCTGGGCATCTAATAACACTTTTAATCATTACTGTTCTCCGTCTTTGGTTGCTTCGCCTGACTTATCTATATTCACGCCTTAATCTTAAGCTATGGCAATTAATTATCCATAAAATTGGTGTTTAGATTTTATTAAAATCCGACTATAATGTAGTGATAATTGCCTGTCAGGTATATAATAGCCAATGGAGCCCCAAGGGCTAAAGGAGAGAAGGGATGCCAAAAAGCCATATTATTGAGGTAGAACACCTGGTAAAGAACTACGCCGACCTGGTAGCAGTAAATGACGTCAGCTTTGCTGTCGACGAGGGGGAGGTCTTTGGTCTTCTTGGTCCCAATGGAGCGGGAAAGACGACGGTAATCAATATTCTGTGCACCCTGTCCAAGCCGACCTCAGGCAAGGCACTAATCAATGGCTTTGACGTTAACCACCAGCAGAGCCAGGTGCGTCAATGCATCGGGCTGGTATTTCAAGACCCCAGCCTTGATGAACGGCTGACTGCCCTGGAGAACCTGGAGTTCCACTCCCGGGTGTACAACATCCCCGGCTCGCTGAGAAAGGAAAGGATTGAGCAGATGCTGGGGATGGTCGAGCTATGGGAAAGACGCCGCGATATAGTCAAAACCTTTTCTGGTGGCATGAAACGTCGCCTTGAGCTTGCCCGCGGTCTCCTCCACCACCCCAAGGTGCTCTTCCTGGACGAGCCCACCCTTGGGCTTGACCCCCAGACCCGCCGCCGCCTCTGGGACTTCATACTCAGCCTACGGAAGACAGAGGGAACCACCGTCTTCCTCACCACCCACTACATGGATGAAGCCGAGTATGCCAACCATATTGCCGTCATGGATTACGGCAAGCTCATCGCCCTGGATAACCCCAAGGAGCTAAAGAGTATGGTAGGTGGGGATATGATTACCCTGAGCACAGTGGATGACCAGAAGGCTCAAGCCGAACTCCAGAAGCGATATAATATCCAGGCCAGAGGCGATGGTGAGCAGCTAACCTTTGAGATTGCCAATGGAGATAGGTTTATTCCGACTTTGATAAAGGGGCTTGACACCGAAATTATCAGCATTAGCCTGCGCCGACCCACTCTGGATGACGTCTTCCTCAAGCTGACCGGACGCGGGCTCAGGGACGAGGCGGTCAAGAGCGAGTTTAAAGAGATGGTGCGGCAGTTTGGCCGCCACCAGAGAAGGCGCTAAAGCACGGTGACGTAAGGAGAGCTATGAATAACTTGCGGGGTATCTACACTATCTGGTATCGCGATTTGTTGAGAGTATGGCGAGATAAGATACGAATGGCGAGCTTCCTGGCCTTCCCTCTATTATTTTTAGTCGTCTTCGGCTATGGGCTGAGCGGCAGTATGGGCATGCTCGCCCCGGGGATTGATTTCTCCAAGTTCATGTTTCCCGGCATCATTGGCATGACGGTGCTGATGACCTCTTTCATGTCGGGGGTTTCCGTGGTCTGGGACCGTGAATTTGGCTTTCTCAAAGAGGTGCTGGTGGCACCCGTCAGCCGGGTGGCGGTAGCCGCCGGCAAAACACTGGGCGGAGCCACTATTGCCCTGATTCAAGGGATATTGATACTCCTCTTTGCCCCCCTTTTTGGGCTGACACTCTCCCCGGGAATACTGCCCAAGCTATTACCGGTGATGTTTTTGGTCGCTTGCGCCCTGTCTGCCATGGGAATCTTCCTTGCCTCCCGGATAAAGTCCATGGAAGCCCATCAGGCAGTAATGCAGCTACTGATGTTTCCAATGATATTCCTCTCCGGTGTCTTCTTCCCGGTCAATAATGTGCCCGCCTGGATGGGCATCCTGGTCAGGATCAACCCGGCGACCTATGGAATTGATTCTATACGCCAACTGGTGCTCGGAGCCCAGTCTACCACTTCCCTGGGCATTACCATTTTCGGACACACCATGTCCATCGGCGACGATTTGATAGTGGTGGCCGCCTTTGGGCTGGTGATGGTTATTCTAGCAATGTGGTCATTCGGTACTCAGGAATAAAATAAAAGGAGGACTAAAAATGAGACCGCTCCAAACCGACCTATCCATCTATAAAAAATTTAAGTTTGAGAAGCCGCCGGTAGCTGTCAAGTTCCTGGAGACCAGACCAGAAGGGATTGAGCAGCTAGACAAGAACCTGTCTTTCTGTGAGATGCTCAAAGAAGCCCAGCAGAGGGGGACTCCGTTTTACTTCGCTAAGGAAAACGAGACTTGCCTGGGAACAGCAGTATTGGGAATGGAGGATTTCCCCACATTCGCTGAAGCCGGAGAGATAGGAATTAAACTTGAAATCTTTCAGGAGCCGCGGGCTAACAGCAGCCTCTATCAACACCTCCCCAGATTGCCGAGGGGTATTGTTAACTATGTCGCCTTCTCCACATTAGACAAACTGACCTTTGAGCCTGACCTCTTAATTCTTACGGCCAATACCAGCCAGGCGGAAATCGTGCTCAGGGCGATGTGCTATTCCACCGGCGTGATACGGGAGTCCAAGACAACGGGTGTACTGGGATGCGCCTGGCTTTACATTTATCCGTATCGAAGCGGCAAAGTGAATTACACGCCTACCGGGCTGGCCTTTGGTATGAGAGCCAAAGAGGTATTTGAAGAGGGATGGATACTGATATCTATCCCCTATCACTGGATACCGACTATAACGCAGAACCTCAAGGAAATGAAATGGGTTCTTCCCTCATACACCGAGGGTAGGGAAAAGTTTCTGGAACGGGAGCGAGCCAACTTAGAGGAATTAAGACAGAGAGCCGAAAATGCCTAAATTCAGGCAGAATAATTACCTAAAATTGTTTATATGGTAGTGGCCGTCTTTGGGTCAGGGCGCTACAGATATAAAAAAGCGCCAGCTCCATAAAGCCAACGCTGTTAAGTTGCTGGTGGAGACGGGGGGCAGCCCCCACCCTACTACTAGATAACCTGCACTGCTCTTGCTTCAAGCTCTGGAATATATATGTTCAAGGAATCGTTATCCAAAGGATTCCCCTGGAGAATAAAGACAGTTTCCAGTTCAGGTAATTCTAAAAGCGGAGACACATCGCTAATCTGGTTGTTCCACAGCATAACTGTGCGGAGGTTGGTTAGCGTAGCAAGTGATGAGATATCGCTTATCTGGTTAGACTCCGGGCTACCGTTGAGCCCCAGACTGGAGAGGTTGGGTAGAGACGCTGACGATAATGATGATATATCCGTTATCTTGTTCCAGCTGAGATCAAGTGCAGTAAGATTGGATAACGAAGTAAGGGGAGTAATGTCACTGACCTGGTTGTTCACTATATGTAGTGTGGTTAATTTATTCAGGTTGGACAGCGGTGAAACATCGGTTATCTCATTGTTACCAAGATAGAGCAGGGAAAGGTTCGTGCAGTGTTCTAAGCCGCTTAAGTCGTAAATACCCATATCTGTAGCAGAAAGCAAAGTAAGCTCCTGCAAGTCTTCAAGGCAGATTGGTCCTTCAAGTTTGCCAATAGCCTCCCTTACCGCCATCTCCAGATTGGGGTCGGGAAAAGTAATCTCATTATCATTTCTTGTGTCTGTACAAGAAATACAGGTGAAGACTCCGGTCATCATTGCCATGACGAGTAGTAATAATAAAGCTCTTTTTAACATAATAGCTTACTCAACGTTGGATACACTTTACTTACCTTAGCCATAGCATAATTTATGCCATCTGTCAATACCCCAATTCATTAAACAAAAAGCGCCAGCTCGTTAAAGCTAGCGCCTTTGAAAATTTCTGGTGGAGACGGGGGAGAGTCGAACTCCCCGTCCAAGAGAAGCTGCCCAGAATATACTACAGGCTTAGTCAGCTGTTTAATCTCGCCCGGCTAGCCTCTGCTGACCGAGTTTAGCCAAGCCAGTCGATAACTCTTTCACCACCCTTATCGACATCTGGATGGTGGCACCCCAACTTTTCGACACCCAATCCCAACCCATTGGGGCGAGGTCGAGTTGAGCGTGCAACCTATTTAATTAGGCTGCAATAGCGAATTCAGGTTCGCCAGTTATTTTTTTGCCACTTGTTTTATGAGGTTAGCGGCACCTCAGCCTGCAATCCTGCAACATACTTCCCCTGTCGAACCCACGCGTCCCCTTATTCAATTGTTAAAAGCCCAAGCAAGCTATCTTCCTCCCAGCCTCTCCCTTTTTATAGCTCGCTCAATCTCTCTTTCTGTCTCATGGCGAGCTATGGCTTCCCGCTTATCATACAGCTTCTTACCTCTGGCTAATGCCACCTCAACCTTGGCCAGGCTATCTTTAATATATAACCTGAGTGGAAGCAAAGTAAAGCCCTTCTCCAATACCCGGCTGGTAAGACTATCAATCTGCTTACGATGCAGCAGAAGCTTTCGGGGTCGCCTTGGTTCATGACTCAAATAGCTACCGGCTTCGTAGCGAGCTATATGGGCATTCATTAGCCATAATTCCCCAGCCTCAGGTCTAACATAGGCATCGCCCAAACTCACCCTGCCGGCTCGGACTGACTTTATCTCGGTGCCAGTAAGAGCAATGCCGGCTTCTACGCTTTCGCCTATATGGTAATTGTGATATGCCTTCCGGTTGGTAGCTACTGTCTTTATCGCCACAAATAAATTATATCACAACTCTTTAGCGATGCTTAACCTCGTATGAGCCAAAAATAAAGTCCAGGTCTTTTTGTAGAGCAGAGACCTTTTCTTTGGGGAAAAGCTCCTCGTTGACATCAAGTATCAGTTTGGTTTCACCTCTGGCTGAGCCTACGATGTGTACTCTCAGACATTCTTTTCCCGCCTTGCCTCGCTCACCCTGAATGTTGAAGGTTAATATGCCGCGGGAGATAAATGATGAGGAGTCGGCGGGCATAGAGTATGTTTCCAGTTTTGCCTCACCCACAGTCGCTCCCTGCTTGAGAACAAAGTCCCTGACCTCGTCATAAAGCAGCTCAGGCTGCACCTCGCTATATGTTTTCCTAATCTGCATCATTGGTTCCCATATCCTTCCAACCTAATAATAAAGCTTTTTCAAATTTTTATCAATAGAGAGTGCTTGAGATTGTTTATTAACCTCATCCCCTTTAATTTTTATATGGTAACCCTATCCCCTTTATCCCCTTCCCCTTCGATAAGGGGAAGGGGAAGATTATTCTAAAAGAGGGGCTGATGCCCCTCTTAAACACCCCGCTAAGTTAGTCCCTTTCACGAGGAGGGAATTAGTTGTATAAGAGGGACTTCGTCCCTCTTCAACCCCCCAACAAAAACGGGAGATTGGGGGCAAAGCCCCCATAGGGCGGGCGGGTGGGGGAAAAGAGATGAGTTAAAAAACGGGGGCGGGGTGGAGAGCACCCCCCAAAAGGAGAGTTCTAGAGAGGCGAAGCCTCTATAGGGCGGGAGGGTGGGAAGAAAGACAACAGTATACCTGAACTGGCTCATGGAGATAGAAATGCAGTATATTGTTGCCGACCAGACAGTATGCTATACTGTTAAACTAACTACAAAAGATAACTATAATCAGAAAGGAGTTCAAGCTTGCCAGATACAGCCACCATTAAGGAGCTTTTAGAAGCTGGGGCTCACTTTGGACATCAGACCAGTCGCTGGCACCCGGCGATGAAGAAATACATCTTCACCAAGCGCAATGGCATTCATATCATTGACCTGGAACAAACGGCGGCTATGTTAGACAAGGCCTGCGACTTTATTCGGCAAGTAGTCTCTGAAGGTGGCAACATCCTTTTTGTTGGCACCAAAAAGCAGGCTCAAGA
>JAGMCH010000091.1 GCA_023129255.1 Dehalococcoidales bacterium | reverse complement strand
CAATAGAATCAGTGCTTAACGTGAAGCTACTAATTACTCTGCGTGACGGGGAGATTCGCCCAGTCAAGTTGGCACGCACCCGAAGTAAAGGAATAGGCCGACTCCGTGAGTTCATAAGTTCAGCTTTACACATTGAGGATTTAGCTATAGTTTATAGCACCACCCCTGACGATGCTCAAACACTAGCCGAGTACGCAGGTTCGCTCTTTCCTAATATAGTGCCTCAAATAGTAAGACTGGGGCCGGCGCTAGGCGTCCATGCTGGTCCGGGGAGTTTGGTTGTAGCCTTGAGGGAGAAGGTGAGCGGTATCGGGCAGGATGCTGGCGAAGGCAAGCCCTCAAAGAGAAGAATTTCTCTGCCCTCTTTACATGTGCCAAAGTTGAGGTTTTCTTCCCCGCGGCCATTCGCCTTGTGAGTGGAGACCAAGCCGTGTCAATAAATGTTGAGCCTCTGCAGAAGATTCTTGAGCTTGAGTGTGAAAAGGGTTATGAAGATTCAGCCGTAATCGGTGGTCTGGACAGGTTCCTTCGTCGCTGGGCAGGTCAGGCCGCAGAATCGATAACCAACCCCCAACTGTTGAGCCACTTTCGTAGACTTCGCCTCGACGATTCCAAATACGCCTCTCTGACCAGGGAGCAGCGTAAACGGCGGATAGATAAGATGCTCGAGTTTTTGTCTGAAGTGGAGGGCATGGAAGCAGAAAAAGGTGAGGTCAAGCCGCCAGAAGAAAGCATGGTGCCATCGCCCCCGCCCCCCAGCCGGCGGTCTTCAGGGGGACAAAAGGTAACCGGTCAGTCTCTTGATTCCCCCATCACCTCGCTTAAGGGGGTCAGCACCAGTCTGGCGGCTAAGTTCAACCGTCTGGGGGTGAAAACGATTCGGGACCTGCTCTATTTCTTCCCCCACCGCCACCTGGACTACAGCCAGAGGAAAAATATCTCCCAGCTTGCCGAGGGTGAGGAGCAGACCATTATCGCCAATGTTTGGCAGGCTCAGGTGACCATGCTCGGTGGCCGGCGGGGCACCGAGGCTATTGTCGGCGATGAGACGGGCAATGTCAGAGCAGTGTGGTTCAATAATCCCTACTTGGCGAAAAGCCTGCCAACTAATACCCGAATAGTTCTCAGCGGCCGGGTAACCGTCTTCGGCGGCCGCCATGTCTTCGAGTCCCCGGAGTGGGAGCTTCTGGAGGATAAAGAACTGATTCATACCGGGCGGCTGGTGCCTCTCTATTCGCTGACACGGGGACTCAAGCCCCGCCAGGTCAGGAAGCTGATGAAGCAGGTGGTCGACCAGTATGCTTGGCAGGTGGAGGACTTTCTGCCCCTTGAGTTAAGACAGCGCCGCCAGTTGGACGAGCTGCCTCAGGCAATAAGTCAGGCTCACTATCCAGAGGATGAAGCTGCCAAGGACGGGGCCAGGCTTCGTCTGGCTTTTGACGAACTCTTTCTCCTTCAACTGGGAGTGCTGGGCAGAAAGCACGACTGGCAGGAGAGCCAGCCGGGCAACCCCTTTACCGCTGAGACACCGGTGCTGGACGCCTTCCTAAAATCGCTGCCCTTTGAGCTGACTGCCGCTCAGCACCGGGTGCTTGAGGAGCTATCGGCTGATTTGGAGAAACCAAGACCGATGTCCCGGCTGCTTCAGGGGGAGGTGGGCAGTGGCAAGACGGTGGTGGCTACGGCCGCCTTACTTATTGCGGCTGCCAATGGCTACCAGGGGGCGTTCATGGCGCCGACTGAAATCCTGGCTGAGCAGCATTTCACCAATGTCTGCCAGCTCCTATCCCGCACCGGTCAACAAGTGTCACAAGAAGACAACATGCGTAGCTTCTCCGGACTTTTGTCTCAGCCGCTTACGGTGGCGCTGCTTATTGGGGACATAAACCAGGCCAGGAAGCAGGAAATCCAGCAGCGTATCACCGGCGGAGATATAGATATTGTTATTGGGACTCACGCCCTTATTCAGAAGGAGGTGGAGTTTCACCGATTGAGTTTAGCTGTGGTCGATGAGCAGCACCGCTTTGGCGTCGCCCAGCGTTCAGCACTGCGGCAGAAGGGGTTTAACCCCCATGTGCTGGTGATGACGGCTACCCCCATCCCCCGCACCTTAGCCTTAACCCTGTATGGCGACCTTGACCTATCAGTCATAGACCAGCTTCCTCCAGGGAGACAGGTGATAAAGACCAAATGGCTTAAGCCGGCACAGAGGGATAGTGCCTATGCCTTTCTCCGCCGTCAGGTGGCTGAAGGGCGGCAGGCATTTATTATCTGCCCCCTGGTTGAGGAATCAGAGGTTATTCAGGCTAAGGCGGCGGTGGCTGAATATGAGCGCTTGTCCGGGGAGGTCTTCTCCGACCTCAAACTGGGCTTGATTCACGGGCGCATGTCGGCGGCGGAGAAGGACGAGGTAATGCATCGCTTTCGCTCTGGAGAATTAGATGTTCTGGTATCAACGCCGGTGGTGGAGGTGGGCATAGATGTGCCCAATGCTACCGTGATGCTGGTGGAGAGCGCCGACCGCTTTGGCTTATCGCAACTGCACCAGTTTCGTGGTCGGGTGGGGCGGGGGAGTGAGCAGAGCTACTGCATGCTTTTAGCTGAGAACCCCTCGGAGATAGGCAGGGAGCGCCTGGACTTAATCGAGAAGATTCAGGACGGCTTTCAACTGGCGGAGGAGGACCTGAGGCTGCGGGGTCCGGGGGAATTCTTCGGCACCAGGCAGAGCGGCTTACCCGACCTGCGCATGGCTAAGCTCTCTGATGTGGCTCTGCTGGAGCTGGCTCGCAGTGAGGCAATAAGGCTCTTTGAAAATGACCCCAAGCTGGAGAAACCCGAACATAACCTTCTGGCTAAAGAGCTAGCCCGGGTGTGGCAGCCGGGCGGCGAGTTGAGCTAGGCATACCCTATTGCATCTGAAGCGATGAGTTGCTAGAATATAGTTAACAACAGAAGTACCAATATTTTCTGGCTGAAAACAAAGTCACTTATTTAGAGCTTTGCAAATCTGCAAGTCTGTTTAGGGGCTTTGTAGGATTTTTGCTTAAAAAAGGAGGTAAAGAACTTGAAAGGAAAGGTAAAAAGGCTCATCCGGGACCGAGGCTTCGGTTTCATCACTGCTGAAGACGGCACCGAGGTCTTCTTCCACCGCTCCGATTTAGCTGAAGCGGATTTTGACACTATGGAAGAGGGTGTCGATGTGGAGTTCGACCTGGAAAGTGGAGACAAAGGACCCCGGGCGGTGAAGGTAAAAGTGGCAGAATCAAGCGAATAAGGGGGTAGTATGTTGACGGTGACGGCACAGGCTGCGTCAAAATTAAAGGAAGCTATCCAGGCGCAGACGGAAGACCCTGAAGTAGCCATCAGGCTTACCCCCTCCACTTCGAGGCCAAACCAGCTAGACATGGCATTGGACAAGGGAGAGGAAGGCGACCAGGTGGTGGAGAGCGATGGAGCCAAGGTCTTGTTCGTCAGCTCCGAGCTGGCCCAGGTGCTGGATGGGATGGTCATCGGTTGTCAGGAAACACCCGAGGGCGTGCAATTCAGCATATCGAAGCTGGCTCCTGATACTTAGTAGCGTAGCATTACCCCCTCTGTCCTGAATTAAACATACTGCTCTTTGAAGCGGGCGCTAAATCGACCGCTTCAGGGAGGGGTATCTCCATTGAACTAAAGCCGAAATTGCTGACGGCGCACATTCAACGTGCTATAATTTAGGCATAGATGATTAAGCAAAGGATTATCGAGCTGCTGGCACAGGCGGCAAGCCAGGCACAGGAGTCGGGCAAGCTGCCTTCGGTGGCTCTGCCTGAGATTACCGTAGAGCACCCTCAGAACCCGGAGCACGGGGACTATGCCTCAAGTTTTCCCCTGAAATTAGCCCGGGCGACCGGGGTCAGCCCGCTAAAAATTGCTCAAGACGTAGTAGGGCTTATAGCTCCCAACCCCGAGATTGAGGCTATCACCGTCGCCCCGCCGGGGTTCATCAACTTTACCCTCAGCAATGATTGGTTGACCCGCCAGGTAGGTTCAATCCTCGCCGCCGGCGATGCCTATGGCAATATTGACCTGGGGCAGGGCAGCCGGGTGCAGTTGGAATTTGTTAGCGTTAACCCCACCGGACCCCTCCATGTGGGGCATGGGCGTGGGGCTATTTTGGGTAGCACCCTGGCTAATGTCCTGGCTGCTGCCGGCTACAAGGTGGAGAAGGAGTACTATGTTAATGATGCCGGCAGCCAGATAGATGCCTTTTATCGCTCCCTCTATGCCCGCTATCAGCAGTGTTTGGGTATTGATGCCGAGATGCCCTCTGGTGGCTACTTTGGTAACTATATGGTTGACCTGGCTAAGGAGATTATCGCTGAGAAGAAAGACCGGTTTCTCTCCCTTCCCCCCGAAGAGGCGCTATCTCAACTGGGGCATATCGGCTTGGTCAAAATAATGGAGCTAATCAAGAGCGACCTGGAGCTATTGGGGGTGGGCTTTGACGTCTGGTTCAGCGAGCAGAGCCTGTTTGATAAAGGGCAGTACCAGAAGGTAATGGCGCTGCTGCGTGAAAGTGGCTATATCGGGGAGAAGGAAGGCGCTACCTGGTTTGTCTCCACCGCCCTGGGTGAGGATAAGGACAATGTGGTGGTGCGCAGCGACGGTTCTCCCACCTATTTTGCCTCAGATATCGCCTATCACTATAACAAGTTCCTGGAGCGCAAGTTTGATACGGTAATCAATATCTGGGGGGCTGACCATCAGGGGCATATATCCCGGATGAAGGCGGTGGTTGCTGCCCTGGGTATCGCTCCGGAGAGGCTGAAGGTAATAATCTCCCAGATGGTTACCCTGCGCCGTGGTGATGAGCTGGTCAAGGTTTCCAAGCGCAGCGGTGATATTATTACCCTGCGTGAGGTGGTGGACGAAGTGGGAGCTGATGCCTGCCGCTTCTTTTTTGCCTCTCGCTCCGCCGATAGCCAGATGGACTTTGACCTGGAGTTAGCCAAGAAACAGTCAGCCGATAACCCGGTCTACTATGTTCAGTATGCTCATGCTCGTATTGCCAGTATCCTTCGCCTGGCCCAGCAGAGGGGGATTGATTACGGCGATGGCGATGTTTCCTTGCTGACCACCGAGCCTGAGCTGACCTTAATCCGCAAGATGCTGCTCTTGCCCGAGATGGTTGAGGTGGTAGCCCACACCCTGGAACCCCACCACCTTGCCTATTATGCCCAGGATTTGGCTACCGTCTTTCACAGTTTCTATATGCAGTGCCGCGTGGTCTCTGAGGATGAGAAATTGACCAAGGCTCGGCTCAAGCTGGTTGAAGCCGCCAAGATTGTTCTGGCTAGAACCCTTTGCCTTATGGGGATGACCGCCCCGGAGAAGATGTGACGCCTCTACTAGAGCCCCTGCTCCTTATATTGCTTGGCTAATTCAGCATAGCCTTGAGGTCCTTCTTTCACCCACCATAGTTGCTCTGGTGATGCCTCTCCTTTAATCTTTCCCGGGACGCCAGCCACAAACGACTTATCCGGTATTTTCATTCCCTGGCTGACTAAGCAGCCAGCCCCGATTATGCAGAAGTCGCCAATTTCAGCATCGTGGAGGATGGTGGCATTCATGCCGATGAGAACGTTGTTTCCGATTTTGCGGCAATTAATCACTGCCCCGTGCCCGATATGCACGTTATCTCCGATGGTAACATCTTCTCTATAAGAAGGGGTGGACGGCGTCCCGGAGTGAATAACGCAGTTATCTTCTATAGCGGTGTTGCTGCCAATTTTTATGCTGCCAAAGTCGCCCCTGATTACCGCCCCCGGCCAGACGCTTGAATTGTCACCAATCTCTACATCGCCGATAACATAGGCGGCTTCACTGACAAAGGCTGACTCGGCGATTTTGGGCTTTTTATTACCCAGGCCTCTAATCATTTTTACCCCCTGAATTACTTCATATTATAGGCTTTAGCTTTGGGTAGTCAACTTCACCTTGTTGATAGAGCTGCTTTTGTGCTACACTTTGCCCTTGAGGAGGCTTAAATGAAGCGTCGTGTTTTTTCTGGGGCTCGCCCCACCGGCCGGCAGCACCTGGGGAACTACCTGGGAGCGTTGCAAAATTGGGTCAGCCTTCAGGATGAGTATGATTGCATCTATTGCATCGTTGATGTCCATGCTCTGACCACATTGGAAGATACCAGTAGCTTGCAGGAAGATATATATGAGATGGTGCTCGACTGGTTGGCGGCTGGGCTTGACCCTCAGAAAAGCATCCTTTTTGTCCAGTCCCATGTCCCTGAGGTAATGGAGTTACATACTCTACTCAGCATGATTACCCCCCTGGGCTGGCTGCTGCGTGTACCTACCTTTAAGGAGAAGGTGAAAATTCAACCCGGCAATGTAAACTACGGGCTGGTGGGTTATCCCGTGCTGCAGACGGCCGATATTGTGCTTTATAAGGCTGAGGTGGTGCCTGTGGGCGAAGACCAGGTGCCTCATATTGAGTTAGCCAGGGAAATTGCCCGCCGCTTTAATAACCTGTTTGGCGATACCTTCCCTGAGCCTCAGGCGAAGCTTACCTCCTTTCCTATGGTATTGGGGCTGGATGGTAAGGAGAAGATGAGTAAGCAACTGAGAAATGATATTGAGATAGCCCTTTCGCCTGAGGAGACGCTAGAGCGGGTGATGACGGCGGTTACCGACCCCGCCCGCCGATACCGCAATGACCCCGGCCACCCCGAGATATGCAATATTTACCGCTTGCATGGGCATTTTAATCCTGAGCAGGTAGATGATATAGCTGTTCAGTGTCGCTCAGCCGAGATTGGCTGCGTTGACTGCAAAACGCTTCTCGCTGAGAAGATTAATCTGGCTTTGAAGCCCTTCCGCGAGCGCCGGGCTGCTTCTGCCGCCAAACCCAAGTTTGTAAAAGAAGTTCTGGCTGACGGCGCCCAGCGCGCCAGTGTTATCGCCAAAGAGACCATGAGAGAAGTCAAGCAGAAGATGGGGCTGATTTAGGTTTCTACCTCACCCCCTGTGTCCCCCCTATTTTTGGGTTGTTTTGCTTCCCACCCTCCCACCCTCATAGGCTCCGCCTCTAAAGTTCTCTAGCCCCACCTCTAAAAGAGCATAAAAAAAGAGGGGGGCTTCGCCCCCTCTTAGACACTCAAACCAGAAATGTTCTTACTTCGGCGGTCCAGGCATTATGCCGACTTGTTGCAGGAAGGACGCAAAATTCCAGTAGGCGGTGTTTCGGCTTATCTTATCGTTCTTAAACTCGGTGATTGAAGCGCCCCTCACCGTAAAGCTCTTGCCGGTAGCTGGCACCCCGGGAATGCTGCTATGGGCAAAAGTGCCGGTCATGACCCACTCTCCGGCTCCCCGGTCGCCGGCGGTGAAGCCGGACTTCATTTCGAGCTTAACATCGGGGAGGTCAACGAACATAGAGCTGAAGAATTCTTTTAGTTCCTTCTTGCCGCGGTTTACCATTCCCAAAGCCATGCACTCGTAAACGCAGTCATCCGTACAAAAGGTGAGCATCTTTTCCACATCGTGTGCATCCCATGCTGTCAGATAGTCTTTTAGCAGCTTGTCCAAATCGGTCGCCATGTTCATGCCTCCTTTTAATTTGGATTATAACTGGATTATATAACTAAAAGAGGTGATGTCAAGGCATAGGTGGCAGGGGAGTCATAGAAAGGTGAAGCCTCTGTAGGGTGGGCTGGGTGGGAAAGAAAGACCAAACTAAAAACAGGGGATGGGGGTCAATAAACCTACTTCTTATACCTCTTCACAAACCGCCCCATCCTGACCAGTGCCTCTTCAATATCGGCCAGTGAGGTAGCGTAGCAGCAGCGGATATAGCCCTCCCCGCACTGCCCAAAGGCAGAGCCGGGAACGGCGGCTACTTTTTCCTGGAGTAACAGTTTTTCGGCAAATTCCTCCGAGGTCATGCCGGTGCTCTTTATCGAGGGGAAGGCGTAGAATGCCCCTTTAGGCTCAAAGCAGGGTAAGCCAATCTTATTTAGTCCTTTAACCATAACCAGTCGCCGCCGGTTATAGTCCTTGACCATCTCAGTAACACTGTCTTCGCCTGATTTCAGTGCCTCAATAGCGGCTACCTGTGCCATTATAGAAGCACAGAGCATGGTGTACTGGTGAATCTTGGTCATTGAGGCGATAACCTCTTTATTGGCGGCGGCGTAACCGATGCGCCAGCCGGTCATGGCATAAGCCTTGGAGAAGCCGCCGAGAAGAATAGTATTTTCCTTCATCTGGGGCAGGGTGGCAAAACAGGTATGCTCCACGCCATAG
Source organism: Dehalococcoidales bacterium (assembly GCA_023129255.1). Taxonomy (GTDB): domain Bacteria; phylum Chloroflexota; class Dehalococcoidia; order Dehalococcoidales; family BS750m-G39; genus JAGMCH01. The sequence goes on along the minus strand of JAGMCH010000091.1, from coordinate 26,631 downwards.
ACCAGCCTGGCGTAAATCTCGTCGTAGATTACCAGTAGATGGTGTCGCCGGGCGACTTCGGCTATTTGTGCCAGCTTGTCTCTGGGCATCACCGCTCCGGTGGGGTTGGCTGGATAACCGATAAGAATGGCTTTAGTTTTGTCGGTAACTCGTGCCTCAATATCGGCGGCGCCAACCTCAAAATTATTCTCCTGGTTGGTGGGCACCATAATTGGTCTGCCCCCCGCCAGAGCCACGCAGGGGTTGTAGGAAACATAGCAGGGGTCGGGCATAATAACCTCATCTCCGGGGTCAAGGATGGCTCTCATTGTCAGGTCCAACCCTTCACTGACGCCAACGGTAATCAGCAGTTCACTATCGGGGTCGTAGTCCAGCCCGTAGTTGTCCTTCAGGTGGCGTGAAAGCTCCTGGCGCAGCTCGGGCATGCCCAGGTTTGAGGTATACATAGTATAGCCCTTCTCCAGGGAGTAGATAGCCGCCTCGCGGATATGCCACGGGGTGGCAAAATCAGGCTCGCCTACTCCCAGCGAGATTACCCCTTCCATGGAGGCTAACAGGTCGAAGAACCTCCTTATTCCGGAGGGGGCAAGCTGATTTACCCGCTGTGAGGTTAGATTCCGTGCTCTTATTGACATAAAAATCTCCTAGAGTATTACCGGCTGCCGCTTAACCTCTTCCTTCCCCTCAAGGATTTCGCCGTCCTCTTTATATCGCTTGAGCATGAAGTGGGTAACCGTCCCCTGTACCCCCTCAATAGGGGCGAGCTTTTGGGAGACGAAATCAGACACCTCATGCATGGTCTTGCCGGCTACCAGAACCAGCAGGTCGTAGGTTCCTGAGAGCAAATAGACCGAGCGAGCCTGGGGGAAGCGGTAGATGCGCTCGGCTATAGCGTCAAAGCCAACGTCCCTCTGGGGGGCAATCTTGACCTCGATTAGCGCCTCCACCTGCTCCCCCCCCACCTTTTCCCAGTTAATTATGGTCTTGTATTTCAGGATGGTATGGTCTTTCTCCGCCTTCTTAATTATTTTGGTGACCTCAGCGCTGGAGGTGCTGGTCATGGTAGATATTTGCTTGGCGGTAGTTCTAGCATCGTTTTCCAGTATTTTAAGAATTTCCTTTAACATGTCTAACTCCTTATTAGCTCGGTTAGCGACCACTGGTCTTGGGACTCATTATAGCATAGCTGGAACAGTTTGTTATCCCTGGTTCTAACCCTGAAGTGCCTCTCTTCCGGCTCCCGCCACTCCTTTTCTATCTCCTCTACCTCATATTCTACGCCTTCCCACAGGAAAGACTTGGGTCTTTCAGCATAGGTCTGCCCCGAATAGCAGTTGACTTTTAGGTTATTCAAGCTACCTCCCTTGAGGGTGGTGGGTGGGAAAAGATACTTAGTTTTATTAAGGTAACCCTCCCCCTTTAGGCACCCTAAAAAATCTTTGATTTTTCAGGGAACCCGCTTTTTCCCCCTCCCTTAATAAGGGAGGGGGAAGTGTTTGGGAAGAGGGGCGAAGCCCCTCTTATACTTTCCTGAATATTACCTTAGGGTAAGCAAAGGGGGGTATGTATTTTAGAGGATTTTTACGGGTCGTGCCTCTGCCAATAATCAAAGACTTCGTCTCGTACAGGCTCCCAAAACTCCCTTCGCTGTGCTTCTGTTCCGTTTCTGACGAACTCGGGTATAAATTCCACGTCCCAGTCCCAAAACCCAGAACTTGGCATCCTTGTTGTTGCGAGAACACAAATAGCCGAAAGTAACGGGCGCCCTTCTCTATACTCGCTTGCGCAAATCTCTCCAAGTACAGTTCCAATCTGCCATGGCGCTCCTTGTCCCCGAGCAACTCCATAGTCCCCGTTGATAAAATAGCCATACTCAATTAGTTCTCTGACTTTGGCTTTTTCAATAAGTTTCTCACGGATTCGTCTCAAACGAATATCATGTTGCATTTCCTTACCTCCTGATATTAGACTTGAGGCTTTCTCTTATGCCACTCCGTCGCCTGCTCGTAGGCGTAGGCAACCTTCAGAATAGTCTCCTCGCTGAAGGGCTTGCCGATTATCTGCATGCCTATTGGTAGCCCGTTGCCAAAGCCGGCAGGAATAGATATAGCCGGCAGACCGGCAATGTTTATCGGCAGGGTGCAGACATCACTTAGATACATCTGGAGCGGGTCGTCCAGCTTCTCCCCAATCTTGAACGGGACGGTGGGGGAGGTGGGGGTAACTAAAACGTCATATTTTTCAAACGCCTGGTCAAACTCCCGCCGTATCAGGGTGCGCACCTTCTGCGCTTTAAGGTACCAGGCGTCATAGTAGCCGGCGGATAGGGCATGGGTGCCGAGCATGATGCGCCGCTTTACCTCGTCGCCGAAGCCGAATTGCCTGGTCTTTTCCAGAGCCTCCCACATGCTGTCGGTATCGGTAAAGGAGAAGCCGTACTTCACCCCGTCGTAGCGAGCCAGGTTAGCCGAAGCCTCCGAGGGGGCAATGATGTAGTAGGCTGCCAGGGCGTAGGGGGTGCTGGGTAGCGATACTTCCCAGTCAACTTTAGCGCCCAATTCCTCCAGCCTGTTGATGGCGGCTTGCATGGCCGTTTCTACCTCTTTCTGCATCCCCTGGACAAAGTATTCCTTGGGCACACCGATAACAAGCCCGCTGAGGTCGGCAGTCAGATACTGAGTATAATCGGGCGTTGGCTCAGGCACTGAGGTGGAGTCCCGGTTGTCGAAGCCAGCGATGGCATTCAATACTATGGCGCAGTCAGCGACATCCTTGGTCAGCGGCCCTATCTGGTCAAGGGAACTGGCAAAGGCGACCAGCCCGTAGCGGCTCACCCTGCCGTAGGTAGGTTTCATGCCGGTGACGCTACAGAAGCCGGCTGGCTGGCGTATACTCCCCCCCGTATCCGAGCCCAGGGCATAGATGGTCTCATCAGCCGCCACCGCCACTGCCGAGCCTCCGCTGCTGCCCCCGGGGACGCGGCTCGGGTCCCAGGGGTTGTGAGTGGGAAAGAAAGCTGAATGCTCGGTGGATGAACCCATGGCAAATTCGTCCATATTGGCTTTGCCCATAATTACGGCACCACAATTATTTAACTTCTCCACTACGGTAGCATCATAAGGAGGAATAAAGTTTTGAAGCATCTTTGACGAGCAGGTGGTTGGTATCCCTTTAGTGCACATGTTGTCCTTGATTATCACTGGGATGCCGGTGAGGGGGTGGGTGTTACCCCTGGCAATAAGCTGGTCAGCCTTTTGGGCTTGCTTTAGCGCCAGCTCATCGGTAACGGTAACCAGGGCATGAACCTTTGGCTCCGTCTGGTTGATGCGCTCCAGGCAGGCTTTGGTTAATTCAACTGAGGACAGTTGCCTGGCCTTAAGTTGCTCATGTGCCTCATGAATGGTCAACTGGTTTATTATCATTCTAGTACTGCCTTTACTCTGAAGTATTCCTTCTCCTTTCGGGGGGCGTTGGCTAGAATCTGGCCTGGGGGTAAGGAAGCGGCTACTTCATCGTCCTTGGTTACATTCTGGAGGGGGATGGATTGGGCGGTAGGCGGGACGTCAGTGGTGTCTACCTGCTGTAATACCTCGAAGTTCTCCAGGATATGGGATAATTGCTCCATGAACCTATCAAGCTCAGCTTCAGTCAAGCCCAACCGAGCCAGCAGGGCGATATGCAATACTTCTTCACGACTTAGTTTCATAGTGTGGTCATTATAGCACCCATATCTGAGTATCGGCAACAGAGCTAGCTCTTTCCCACCCACTGGGGCTTGAGTCCCCAGTACCACTGCTTTCAGGGGGTGTTTAAGGGGGTGAGGTAGATAATCAACCTCAACAAGAGTCATTCTGCTATAATGTTATTAAGATGAGTGTCAGGCTTATATGGGCTATTGTTAGCACCATGCTGGAAGAGGCAGCCCTGGTGGCGGTTGTGCTCTGGGGCTTGCCCCAGTTAGGCATTCATATACCTCTGCCGGCTCTTATTGCCTTGATGGTAGCCTGGGCTGCCTTTGCCGTTATCACCTACCGGCTGGGAAGCCGAGCCTTGAGGAGGAAACCAGTAATTGATCTGTTGCCTATGGTCGGCAACAAAGGCAAGGTGGTCAGCCGACTAGACCCTGAGGGTCTGGTCAGAATCAAAGGTGAGCTTTGGAAGGCAAAATCAGCCGGTGGGAGAATGGATACTGGTGAGGAGGTTACCGTGGTCGGGCAGGAGGGACTTAAGCTCATTGTGCGCAAGGGAGACTGAATGATACAAATTGATGGCGGGCAAAAATCGGGGAGCGGCACTATAGTTCGCTTTGCTGCTGGATTAGCCACTCTACTTGGCGAGCCACTTCACCTTACCAATATCCGAGCCAAGAGGCCAAAACCAGGATTGAGACCTCAGCATCTTAAGGCGCTCCAGGCACTCAAGCAAATATGCCACGGCAGTTTAGACGGCGCTGAGATTGGTTCCGGGGAGATTTGGTTCGAGCCCGGGGGTGGGGTCGAGGGGGGACACTATGAATGGGACATAGGCACCGCCGGGTCAACTACCTTACTGGCGATGACCCTGTTGCCTGCTGCCCGCTTTTCTCGTGGAGCTATCAGCTTTAAGCTATCTGGTGGCTTGTTTCAGGACTTTGCTCCCTCGGCTTATCATATGCAATATGTCCTTTTCCCGATGCTAAAGGGCATGGGTATAACCGCCGAGCTCAAGGTTATTCGCCCCGGCTATGTCCCCCGCGGCGGTGGAATTATAGAGGTGGGGGTGGAGCCGGTGGGGGGAAAGCTCAAGCCAATCAACTTACCCACTCAGGGGAAGGTAACCAGGATTCAAGGCATCGCCCTTTCCTCTCATCTCAAGGAGAGGAAGGTGAGCCAGCGGATGGTTGAAAAATGCAATGAAGTGCTCAAGTCGCAGGGATACCAGGCGGATATAGAGCTTGTCTATGATACCTCAGCCCTTCAGCGGGGAGCAGTCCTTGCCCTATATGCCGAAACCAGTTCCGGGTGTATTATCGGCGCTGACCGGGCGGGTGAGCCGAGGCGGACTTCAGAGGAGATTGGTCGCTCTGTAGCCGCCAGTCTGCACGAGGATTTATCCACCGGGGCTACCGTTGACCGCTATTTAGCCGACCAGCTTATCTTTTGTGCCGCCCTGGCTGATGGGGTCAGCCAATATAGGATACCCAGGCTGACCGAGCATGTGGAGACTAATCTGTGGCTGGTGGAGACTATTTTGGGAGCTAGGACTGAGGTGGATAAGAACCTGGTCAAAATTCAGGGTATAGGCTATAGTCCAGCTTCAAAGTGAAGGCTCTCCTCGCTTATAGACAAAAGAGACTACCAGTAACACTACCCCCGCTGCCATAAGACCAATGCCGTATATTTCCAGAGGAGCTAGGGCGTCTTTAATAAGCTGTGGTATCCATGTCTGGAGGTAAACAGGCATATCAAGCTGGGTTAACTGTGTGCCAGCGATACTCTTAGTAATGAGAGCACCAACATAGCTAATGATTCCGCAAGTCAAGAAGGTTATACCTATTTGGCGGGTGCTGCCTCTCACCTTACGGTATAGCAGAACAATGAGCAGGATTAGCAGTAAGCTAAGAGCAATCAGAGCCTTGTAGGTGAGATGGATATAGCCAACAATTTCCCGTGCCTGCTCAAGTTGTTCCATGACCTCGGCGTCCAGCAAACTTTCATCGAGCTCAAGTGTTGATGGTATCTCTTCGGAGAACTCGCTCCAGAACTGGTTGAAAGCTTGTTCTACCTCGGCTGGGGGTAACCCCTCAAGCTCTGGTGGAGGCGACGCCAGCACTGCTTCCCACAGGTTGTCTCTCAGGCTCTCCTTTATCGACTCTATGGAGATTGTCACGCTCAAGCTTTGGCTTCTTCCCTCAAGGTAATCATAGAAGGCATAGATACCGTCTCTTGCCTGTTGCTTTATCCATAGTTCCTGCTCAGCAATAGTATCAGTTGCTGCCTCAGCTACCACCTCAGACATGTATTCCTGCCCTTGAGGGATTTGTTCCCTGAGCACTTCTTCGGCCAGCGAAGGTATATCAAGGCTATCCACTTGGGAGGCGACAAAGTCAGGATTGAGGATGGTCTGATTTATGGTGAGCGTAAAGCCAAAAACTATTAGAGACAGGGAAAGAAGGAAGCCTAAAATAGCCAGCGCCAAGCCCTTAAGGAACTTCATTTGGAGAACATTTTATCACTGGGATGACTATAGTGCAAGACCAGAGGATAAAGTTTAGCTCCTTGCTTTCAGTGGGCGGGATTGCTATTATAACCGCGGTGACCAAGCGGAGAATCGATAGCTTACTGGTAGACAGGGGTTTGGTGGAAAGCCGGGCTAAGGCTCAGGCTTTAATTATGGCCGGGGAGGTGGAGGTAGGGGGAAAAACCATTATCAAGTCGGGAACTCTGGTGGCTGAGGAGGCGGCAATCACCATGCTCAAGCCGCCTCCTTTTGTCAGTCGTGGCGGCATCAAGCTTGACTATGCCCTTGACCGCTTCCAGCTTGATGTCTCCTCTCGTGTAGTGGCTGATATCGGTGCCTCAACCGGCGGCTTTACCGATTGCCTGCTCCAGCGGGGGGCAAGCCGGGTCTATGCCATAGATGTGGGCTATGGTCAGCTAGACTACCGCTTAAGGCGTGACCAACGGGTGGTGGTTATGGAGCGGGTGAACGCCCGCTACCCTATCCCTCTGCCAGAAAAGGTGGATTTGGCTACCATAGACTTGTCCTTTATCTCGGTGGAGAAGGTGATACCTTCCGTAGCTCAGTTGCTGAAGGATAACGGCTATTTACTGGTACTCATCAAACCGCAGTTTGAGGCTAAGCGAAATGAGGTGGGTAAGGGGGGTGTAGTCAAGCAGCCTCAGGTGCATGCCAGGGTTCTGGGGCGGTTTATCGCCTGGATGGTAGACCACGGCTTCAGGCTGGGGGGACTGGTGGCTTCGCCTATCCTGGGCGCTTCGGGGAATATGGAGTTTTTTGTCCTTTTGAGGTTGACATAATGCGTACCAGGGTTGTTGCTCTGGAAGTAGACGGCTTAAATATTATCGGTCGGCTTTATCTGCCTTCTGGCGATATGCCATACCCTACAGTTTGTGTCTGCCATGGTATCCCGGCTAAAATCCCCGACCCCAGTGATAGAGGCTATGCTGCGTTGGCGGAGCAGATTTGCCGACACGGCTTTGCCGTATTGATTTTTAACTTCAGGGGGACCGGGGATAGTGGTGGCAATCTGGATATCTTGGGCTGGACCAGAGACCTGAAGGCGATGATTGATTATCTATGGGCTTTGCCTGAGGTGGATAGGTCTCGTCTATCGCTGCTCGGCTTTAGCGGTGGGGCGGCTGTTTCCATATATGTGGCATCGCAGGATAATAGGGTATCATCGGTTGTCGCCTGCGCCTGCCCGGCGGAATTTACTTTCTTTACCAAGGTTGATGAACCACAGTCTATCATCGACCATTTTCGCAGTATTGGTGCCATCAGGGATAACGATTTTCCCCGCTCTACCCGGGAGTGGCTCGGTGGCTTTGAGCTGGTTAGCCCTATTAACTATGTAGCTGGAATTTCCCCCCGACCTTTGTTGCTGGTGCATGGCAGCCAGGATGAGACCATCAAGGTGAGTGATGCCCATAGGCTATATGCTCGGGCAGGCGAGCCTAAGCAGCTCGTCATTGTGGATGGAGCCGGGCACCGGCTGCGGCAGAATGACGAAGCGATGACTGTAGTTTTGGACTGGCTTAAATTTCATACCCCTCCCCGCTTCTAGTTTGTCTTTCTTCCCACCCGCCCGCCCTTTAGGGGCAGGGCACCGCCTACGGCAGAAAAATTGACCTACAGATAGAAATTAGTTTATAATTAAATTGAGAGGCGAGCAGACTTGCACGAGAGTTGTGGCGTTTTTGGAGTTTATGCCCCCGGCGAGGATGTAGCTCGACTTACCTTTTTTGCTTTATTTGCTCTTCAGCACCGCGGTCAAGAGAGCGCCGGTATTGCTACCACCAATGGCAAAAAGCTTCAGGTTTATGCCAAGATGGGGCTGGTATCCCAGGTGTTTACCGAGGATTCCCTGAGTCAGCTCGGCGGTGATTTTGCCATCGGTCATAATCGCTACTCCACTAGAGGTTCCAGCCGAATGATTAACATCCAGCCAATTGTCGTCGGTAAGGGTTCCAATACTATTGCCATAGCCCACAACGGCAATATCGTTAATGCTGAGCACCTGTCTCAGGAACTCTCCGACCAGGGCTATACCTTCCGTACCTCCACCGATACCGAGGTTATCGCTAACCTTATCCTCTCTTCTCCGGCTAAAGACTGGGTAGACAAGATAAGGTATGCCATGCATCGGCTTCAGGGGGCGTATTCTCTAACCCTCCTGACCAACCATAGTTTGTATGGGGTTCGTGACCCCTTTGGTGTGCGCCCGCTATGTCTGGGGGCTATTAATGGCGGCTGGGTTATCGCCTCGGAGAGCTGCGCCCTTGACCATATTGGCGCTCAATTTATCAGGGAGGTTGAGCCCGGGGAGATAGTTTCTATCACCAAGAATGGCCTTGATAGTTACCGGGAGGAAACAGGCAGAAGGGCTTTATGTATCTTTGAGTATATCTACTTTGCTCGCCCTGATTCGGTGATTAATGGTCGGCTGCTTTACCCGGCACGGCAGGCTATGGGCGAGGGACTGGCTCAGGAACACCAGGTGGATGCCGATTTGGTTATGGGTGTGCCTGATTCAGCTACTGCCGCCGGCATCGGTTATTCCCGCTGGTCAGGTATACCCCTGTGTGAAGGATTGCTCAAGAACCGCTATGTTGGACGTACCTTTATTGAGCCTGACCAGCGAATCAGAGACCTCGGCGTTAAGCTGAAATTTAACCCCTTGCCCCAGATGCTGGATGGCAAGCGATTGGTGGTGGTTGATGATAGCATTGTTCGGGGCACCACTACCCCCAAAGTGGTGGAACTGCTGAGAAGGGCGGGGGCTAAAGAGGTGCATATGCGCATCTGTGCCCCACCCATCCGCTACCCTTGCTTCTTCGGCGTCGATATGGCTAGCCGCTGGGAACTGATTGCGGCTCAAAAGACTGTACCTGAGGTTAGGGATTTTATCGGTGCCGACTCACTGGGCTATTTGAGCATTGATGGACTGGTTAAAGCGGTGGCTTTGCCTAAGGACATTTTCTGTATGGCCTGCTTCACTGGCGACTACCCCATACCAGTACAAATTGAGATGGATAAGCTGGCACTGGAGGCTACGTCCGCTGAGGAATATAGCCCCTTTGGCATAAAGTAGCGGTGAACTAAGACACCTGACTATCTTGCTTGACACCAGGACTTGAATCCATTATTAATAGCTGGTAACTAGCTCTCCAATATCCATATAGGGGGATTAATATAATGGGCTATTTTGCTATACTGGCGGCGGCTGGTCGAAGAATAAGAGAATAGCTATACTATTTTTAGTAAAAACAGATTTTAATTACAGGAGGCGAGACGATTAAAGAGACCTATGCCACGGCTGGCGTCGATGTTACCCTCGCCGCTAAAGCCAAAGAGCTGATTGCCCAACATGCCCGCTCCACTTTCTCCCTTGAGGTGTTGACCGGCGTGGGCTTTTTTGGCGGGCTTTATGAGTTTAAGGGTTATAATGAGCCGGTTCTGGTGTCCAGCGTTGACCAGGTGGGCACGAAGACGAAGATTGCTGCGGCACTGGGCAAATACGATACCGTTGGCATTGATATTGTCAGTCACTGTGTCAATGATATACTTACCTGTGGTGCCGAGCCGCTTTTCTTCTTAGATTACATTGGTATGGGGAAGATGGTGCCGGAGAAGGTTGAAGCGATTGTTCAGGGGCTGGCCAGGGCCTGTCGTGATGTCGGTTGCGCTCTTATCGGCGGCGAAACCGGTGAGATGCCAGGTCTATATGCCACTCCGGAAGACTATGACCTGGTCGGCTTTATAATAGGTGTGGTGGAGAAAGATAAGATTCTCATGGGAAAGACAATTAGCCTTGGTGATGCCGTTATTGGCTTGCCCTCCAATGGGCTTCATACCAATGGTTATTCTCTGGCGAGGAAGATTTTTGGCGAAACCAAGTCGGTATTAAATACCGGCTACCCTGAGCTGGGTCGGACCCTGGGCGAGGCGCTTCTGGAGCCTCACCGCTGCTATCTTCACCAGTTGAAGCCGCTACTGTCGGTTATCAAAGGCTTAGCCCATATCACCGGTGGCGGCTTAATAGATAATGTGCCCCGCGTCTTGCCCAAGGGTCTGGCGGCAAAGTTTGATAGCCAGACTTGGTCAGTACCTCCCATCTTCAAGCTTATCCAGCAGCGGGGCAATGTTGACCAGGACGAGATGTATCATGTATTTAATATGGGCATCGGTATGGCGGTTATTTGCTCAACCGGCAATGTTGACCATTTGACCAAGGCATTACCTGAAGCCAGGGTTATCGGCGAGGTGGTGAAACAGGTGGGGAAGGCAAGGGTAGTTATAGATTGAGCTAGTGGGGAGTTTAAGAGGGGCTTCACCCCTCTTTCCAAAAACCCTCCCCCTCTCCCTTGAGGGAGAGGGGGATACAGGGGGTGAGGGTGAAACAGATAATAAACGGAGGTTTTTATGCGAGCCATTATCAGCGTATCCGACAAATCTGGGGTAACCGATTTTGCCAAAGGCTTGAGCCGGCTTGGGTTTGAGGTATTTTCTACCGGCGGCACTAAAAAGGCGCTGGCTGAGGCTAAAGTGCCGGTGAAAAGCGTCTCTGAAATAACCGGCTTTCCCGAGATTCTCGACGGCAGGGTAAAGACCCTTCATCCCGCAGTTCATGGTGGCATTCTGGCTAACCGTAAAGTAGCCGCCCATATGAAAGAGCTGGCCAAGCATAATATAGGTGAAATCAACCTGGTGGCGGTTAACCTCTATCCCTTCGTCCAGGCCGTTTCTAAAGAGGGGGTTGCCCTTGATGAGGCGCTGGAGAACATTGACATTGGCGGACCTACCATGATTCGGGCGGCAGCCAAGAACTTCCCCAGTGTTATCGTGGTGGTTGACCCCGCCGACTATCCGGTGGTTCTGGAGAAGTTGAAGCAGGGAGACCTGGGATTGCCTGAACGCAAACGCCTGGCGCAGAAAGCTTTCCAGCATGTTGCCGTCTATGATACCGCTATCTCCCAATATCTCAGGCGAGATATGAAAGGCTTTCCTGATGAGATGACCGTTGCCCTGAAAAAACGCTACGGACTTCGCTACGGTGAGAATCCCCATCAGCCGGCCGCCTTCTATGCCGAGCCAGCGGTGGGAACGGCAATAGATGCCGGCATCACCTGGGCTGAGCAGCTAGGGGGTAAGGAGCTTTCATTTAATAATATCCTGGATGCCGACGCTGCCTGGGGGGCGGCAACTGACTTCTCGGCGCCCACGGTAGCCGTTATCAAGCATACCAATCCCTGCGGTCTGGCCAGCCATGACGATATCGCTGAAGCCTATCGGCGTGCCTTTAGCGGCGACCCGGTGGCTGCCTTCGGTGGCATTGTGGCTGCCAATCGGCTGGTTACCCTGGCTATGGCTGAGGGAATTAAACCGGTCTTCTATGAGATAGTTATCGCCCCGGCGTATGAGCCAGAAGCGCTGAAGTTACTAAGGAGCAAGAAGGATTTACGTATTCTGGTTGCAAAGCTACCGCCGGGCTATGGTAAGGCGCCGGCAGGCTATCTTGATTTTCGCAGGGTAAAGGGAGGCTTCCTTGTCCAGAGCTCAGATTCTCTTCCCGAGGGCAAGGTTGACCTGAATACGGTGACCAAGCGTCAGCCAACGTCGGCGGAAATAAAAGGCCTGCTCTTTGCCTGGAGGGCGGTTAAGCATATAAAATCGAATGCCATTGTGCTGGCTAAGGATAAGACACTTTTGGGAATGGGCGCCGGACAGCCCAGTCGCATTATCAGTGCTCAGATAGCTATTGACAAGGCTGGAGACAAGGTTTCCGGCAGTGTTCTGGCTTCAGACGCCATGTTTCCCTTTTCTGATGTGGTGGAGGCGGCGGCCGGGGCCGGGGTTACTGCCATTATTCAGCCCGGCGGCTCAATAAGGGACGAGGACTCAATTAAGGCGGCTGATAAGTATAAAATGGCTATGGTGTTTACCAGCGTCAGGCACTTCAGGCATTAAGCTATATGTGACGACACAAATACTTGCGTATAGGAATGGATACAGGCGAACTCTAAATACTAATTTCTAAACTCTAAACAATATCAAATGACCGAAGTTAAAAAATCTAAACAGTTTGTCATATTGTTATGTTCATTGGTTTGGTTTCATAATGGTGCTACAATAAAAAGAAGAGAGGTACTTATTCTGCGGACTTAAATGTAATGCGTGAAGGGAGACGATTATGTCTATACCGCGAACTTGGAGCGAAGAATTAGTTTCCGAATGGCTCTGCCTTGAGGGCTATTCAACTGAAGTTGGCATAAAAGTAGGTACAGGTGGTGGGGGTGGCCGAAAAGAGGCTGATGTCGTGGGAGTAAGAATTATTGAGGATGGTAAGAAAGGGCGGATTTTACAAATCTACCATGTCGAGGTGGGTCAACTTGGGGGTGAGTACAGGAAGAATGTCGCGATGTTGAAAGAAAAGTTTTCAAATGAGAGAACAAGCAAGGTCATGGAGCGATACAAGAAACGAATGGCATTTACTGGTGATGTTCAATATGACAAGTTATACATAGACATTTGGGAAAGGCAGACCCAGGTAGAAAAACTGATGAACACCCCGGAGATATATCGAGAGCGAATAAAAGTATGGAAAATCAGCGATTTATATCATGTCGCATTTGCAGCGATTAAGGGTGAAGATAAATACACTGTTTCCGAAAGTTATTGGTTGCTCAAACTGCTTGAATCTTTACTGGAGGTTAGGAGACGAAATAAAAGTTTCGAATTACAGTGATTGAATACACGCGAGAGCAATGACTTAAACTATTTGGAATTTTGTTTAACTGGACAACTAAATGTCATTTTGAAATTAGAATTTGTTTAGGATTTACTATTTAGATATTAGAATTTCACAAAGAGGAAGGCTATGGCTAATGTAGTTCTGGTTTCTGATATGCTTAGAGGTTTCCTGGAGGAGGGTTATCCCCTGTATTGTGGGGAGAGGACTCGTCGCATAATCCCCAATGTCCAACGTCTGCTGGAACGGGAGCTTGCTCAAGGCTCCACGGTATTCTTCCTTTGCGACCATCATGCTCCCGATGACCCTGAGTTCAACATGTTTCCCCCGCACTGTATTGAGGGCACTGCTGAGGCAGAGGTCATCCCTGAGTTGGCCAAATATAAGGGCGAGGTAATCCCCAAGAGGACCTACAGCTCATTTTTTGGCACCTCGCTTGAGGAGAAGCTGAAAAAGCTCAAGCCGGAGAAGCTGATTGTCTGCGGGGTGTGTACTCATATCTGCGTATTGTACGCTGTGGCTGATGCCAGAATCCGTGGCTATGAAGTAGAAGTACCTGTCGACTGCGTTGCCTCCTTCGATGAGAAGGCACACCACTTTGCCCTGGACTACATGGAAAACACCCTGGGGGCTAAGTTGACCAGCTTTGGTGTTGCCCGGCCTAAGCCAGCCAAGTTTGAATCTCTTGAGGCTATCCTCTCCGGGGAGACGGCTGATGTTTACTTCGCTCGCACTGTAGAGATATTGCGTAAAGAAGGACTTAACCCGGTGGCGACTATGGAGTTCTTCTCCGGCAGGGCGGGGGTGTTCTGCGGCATAGAGGAGGTCAAGGCTCTCTTATCCCAGATTTTACCTAAGGGCAACCGTGAGGTGTGGGCTCTGGCTGATGGCGATACCATTAAGGAGAGGGAAGTGGTTTTACGCATCACTGCCCCCTATCAGAGCTACGGGCTGTATGAGACGGCGATAGATGGCATTCTGGCCCACTGCAGTGGCTGGGCGACCGCCGCCAGAGAGTGTGTGGGAGCCGCCCAGGGGATACCCGTCGTCAGCTTTGGCGCCCGCCATGTTTATCCTTCGGTGGTGGGAGTAATGGATTACTCAGCTATTGTTGGTGGTTGCGCTGGTTGCTCCAGTGTGGCTGGGGCTAAGCTGGCTGGTATTGAGCCATCAGGGACTATCCCCCATGCCCTGATTTTAGTCATGGGGGATACGGTTAAGGCTACCCTTGCCTTTGATAAGCATATGCCGAAGGGGGTTCCCCTCGTTTCCCTGGTTGATACCTTTAAGGACGAGGCGGAGGAAGCGGTGCTGGTGGCTCAGGCTCTGGGCGAGAAGCTCAGTAGCGTGCGCCTTGATACCCCTCCGGAGCGGGGCAGGGTTACCCCCGACCTGGTCAAGGAGGTCAGAGCCAGGCTGGACTTAGCCGGCTTTGAAAAAGTCAAGATTTTCGTCAGTGGTGGCATCAACGTTGAGCGTATCAAACAATTTGTTGAGGCTGGGGTACCAGTTGATGGCTTTGGCGTCGGTAGTTATATCAGCGGGGCTAAGCCCATTGATTTTACTGCCGACCTTCATGAGATAGAGGGTAAGCCAATTGCCAAGCGGGGCAGAATTCCCGGCATTACCCCCAACCCCAGGCTCAAGCGCATAATGTGATGGGATTATTTTCTACCTCACCCCCTGTATCCCCCTCTCCTTCAAAGGAGAGGGGGAAGAATATTAAAAAGAGGGGCTAGTGCCCCTCTTAAACACCCGGTTAAGTTGGGGTGTCTCCTTTTATCGATGGAGAGTTGAAGAGAGGCGAATGCGGGGTCCCCGCAAAAACAAAGTTTTTGTGGGGTAAGAAGCCTCTCTCAATTAAATATTGCCCCCTTCCCTTAACCAATAATAAGGGAAGGGGGTCAGGGGGATAGGATTACCATTATAGGGGAGATTTATGCTGGAACAAATGGTTGATTTCTTTGTCTCTGGGTTTGTCTACCCTGGCATCTTGTGGAACCAGGTGCTCTTGGGGATTGGTCTGGCGGTTGCCTTTGGTGCCGTCTGGTTTGCTCCTTACTGGACGCCAATCCTTAAGAAACCATGGGCTTGGGCAGTTCTGGCCGCCGGTGCCTTTCTGAGCTGGGCGGCTGTTGCCTTTATTCAAATTCCCCTGCAATGGTGGACCGGTCAAGCACTGACTCACTTCTGGAGCCAGGAGGTCCTCATAAACTGGCTGCTGCTGGCTGGAATACCAGGCATACTCCTCAGCGGGCTGGTTCAGGAAGGGTCAAAGCTGGTGCCGGTGGTTATCTACTGGTGGCGTAAGGGCAAAAACATTGACCCCAAACTGGGGCTGGCAATCGGGGCTGTAGCCGGCTTAGGTCTTGGTGTTTTTGAGGCGGTGTGGGTGCATAACCTTATCTTTAGCTATGGCTGGAGCTGGGGAGCGGTGCAAACCGGCGGGCTGGTGGCATTGGCTGGATTCTGGGAGAGGTTCTTTGCTGTAGCCTTTCATATCGCCGCCAGTGCCCTGGCTGGTTATGGACTGGCTAAGGGCTGGGGCTGGCAGTTCTACCTCATAGCCGCATTCCTGCACGCCTTATTGAACTATAGCGCTGTTCTCTTTCAGGCGGGGGTAATGGCCACTGTTCCACTGGAAATATTTATCGCCGTGGTGGCAGTGCTGGTAGCAGCCGGGGCTTTATGGCTTCGGTGGCGAAAGACAGCAGAACCAGCTATATCTGAGGTTTAGGCCCGCTTAAACTTCGGGAGCCGATTTGTAACGAGTGCGAGAGATTGTTCTCTACCCCTTACCCCCTTAGTCTTCTCTTCCTACCCACCCATTGGGGCTTCTCGCCTCTAAAACTCTTCTTTTTTGGTTTTACTCTACACCCCACCCCCGTTTTTAACTTAACTATTACTTCCCACCCGCCCACCCTATAGGGGCTAGTGCCCCTCTTAAATGCCCCTGAAAGCAGGGGTTTGAGGGTAAAGCCTCCGAGGGTGGGTAGGGTGGGAAAAATAACAGACAGATTATAGGGTGAGGCTAGTCTAGTCCCGCTCAAACTTGAGGCATAGGATTTGTTTGGTATTGTCGGTGACCTTTGCCCGCTCGTCTGTGCGCCAGCCAACCACCCACAGAATGTGCTCGGGTGAGCAGACAATAGGAATTTGCCCGCGCCAGGCTTGAGGAATTTTGGCATCTATCATAAACTCCCCCACCTTCTTGGGCTGGCTCATGCCCAGTGGCTGAAATCTGTCCCCCCGCTGGCGGGGTCGCACCAGCAACCTGTCGCCGGTTTTAGCCAGGTCAAGGTAGGTGGTAAAATCATTTTTAATTAACCCCATCCCCTGTGTCCCCTTCCCCTTAATAAGGGGAAGGGGAGTTATAATTTCCGAAGGGGCGTTAGCCCCTTCGGACTTCCCTTTTACTGTGGATGGGTCTATGATGGTCGCCTCTATGCGCCAGCCAGGTATCAGGGTTTGGCCGGGAATATTTAGTTGAGCCTCACCTTCCAACCTGGGGATGGGGGATAGGGCGGCGAAGTCCGAGGTTAACCGATATTGGTTGTACTCTATGGAGAAGATTAGACCTCCGGGCAGGCTGAGCCTTTTACCGGCTGGTTTGGTGGCTAGGGACATCATCTCTTCAATATGTCGCATTTCAATGTCCTTGGCACTGCCCAGCAGCTTTTCCGCCGAGGCCCTGAGCAGGTATCGCTTTAGGGCGGCGGGCATCTGGTCAAACCTTTCCTTGTCTAAAATAATGGTTTTTTCTTGTTCTTGTACCACCTCATCCCATAATCGGGCAATCTGCTCGTCCAGAAAGTCGATGTCATCGCTGGCAATACGACCAGTTCGGAGCAAGGCTTCAGCGACACGGGGATTATAGCTCTCAAGCAGGGGCAAGAGCTGTTGGCGGATTCTGTTTCTCAGCGGCGATAGGGAAAGGTTAGAGGCATCCAGCCGGGGCATAAGCTGATGCTGGTGGCAATAGTCTTCCGTTTCCTGATGACTTATCTCTAGCAGGGGTCTTATTATAGTCAGCCTATTGGCCGCCGATTGCCAGAGGGTAACCGGTTGCAATCCCCGCAGCCCTCTGGTCCCTGTTCCTCTGATGAGGTGCATCAGTATCGTCTCTATGTGGTCGTCCATGGTGTGTCCCACCGCCACCCGCTCAGTGCCGATAGACCCTGCCACCTGGGCCAGGAAGCTGTACCGAACCTCGCGGGCGGTTTCTTCCAGTGACAGGCGCTTTTGCTTTTGATAGCCCTTTACATCCCGTCCCTCTATAGTAGCTGGAATACCGAGTTGGCGGGACAGGTCAGCAACATATTCGGCATCAGCCTCAGACTCAGCGCCCCGCAATTGGTGGTTGAGGTGAGCCACATGTAGCCTTATGCCCAGCTCATCTTGGAGCTTGACCAGGATATGGAGCAGACAGACTGAGTCCGGGCCACCGGATACCGCCGCCAGCAGCTTGTCGCCGCCTGATACCAGGTGGTGCTGCTGGATAAAACCTAAAACCCGTTGTTCCAGTGTCGGCTGCTGGCTTTCTCCCTTCATGCGTTTAATCCCTTAGCCTGTTTTCAGAATGAGTTTGGTGCGGCGGATGGAGGTGGGGTGGCTGAAGCCCAGGGCTGCCGCCACCTGCTCCGGTCTCCCCGAACCACCGCTATCACAGCGTAACCTCATGCCTACGGTGCAATAGCCACTACGCCAATCAATGAGCCACAGGTCATCAATCAAAGCCCTCAGGTCGTAGCTTCGCGTGCCGGTATCCCTTTCATGGTGCCAGGGCAACTTTTTTACCGATAGCAGGGAGGCCAGTGCTGACTCTATGCTCGGCTTGTCCTTTTCCGTTTCCAGTTCAACCTCATATTCGGCGTAGCCAACCTGCGATTGTAGAGATGGCATGGTTGGGGCTACTGAATAAACCTGTAGTATTTCAATGCCAGGTGGCAGTTGCTGACTTACCGCGTCGGTGAAGAAATGGGGGGAGACCCATTTGGTGCAAAAGGTATCCATCAGCTCGGCTTGGCTGGTTACCCCCACCGCCAGTGGTGCGGCTAAAGATATCCGGGGGTGGGGGCTAAATCCCTCGGTGTAGGCTAGTGGTATCCCGGCTCGGTGCAGGGCTCTTTGCCACAGGCGCATTATATCCAGATGGGAAATGAACTTTATCTCTTCTCGTCGGCTAAACCTAATCCGCAGTCGCTGCATGCTTTTCCTTGGTTAGTAGGATCTTCTCTATTTTCATCCCCCGCATCTCGGTGATAACTATCTTCATCTTCTTATACTTTAGCCGCTCCCCCTGTTTGGGTATGTGCCCCAGGAGGTCGAGGACAAAGCCGGCCACCGTCTCGTAGTCACCTTCGGGGAGGTCCAAGTCCATCTCTTCATTGGCTTCCTCAATCCGCATCCCACCATCAATAGAGAAGGTATACTCGTTAATGGGCTCATATTCCTTTTCTATAGCCGCCAGCTCATCGCCTACCGGACCGACGATTTCCTCCACCAGTCGGCTGAGGCTGACTATACCGGCAGTGCCGCCAAACTCGTCGACCACCACCGTCATCCGGTAGTTTTTATCCCTCATCTCGGCAAAGAGCTCACTGATGCGTTTGGTCTCGGGGGCAAAGTAAGCCGGGCGAATCAGGTCATCAATGACGCTCTCATCACTGATAGTTCCCTTAGCCTGAGCCATAACTATATCCTTTACCGAAAGGATGCCGACGACGTTATCCATGTTGTCCTCATATACCGGAAACCGGGATAGCGGGGATTGGGCATAGAGATTGAGGAAATCGGCTAGTTTGGTGCCCTTCTCCACCCATACCACCTCGGTGCGTGGTACTATAACCTCACTGACGGGGCGGTTGCCAAAATCAAATACCTTGTGCAGCATCTCAGCCTCTTCCTCCTCCACCGTCCCCTCTCTATGCCCCACCGATATCATGGTTCGTATCTCCTCCTCGGTAGCCAATGACCTGGGCACCGGCGTCCCGCCAAACAGTTTGCTGAATCCTGAGGCAATCCAGCTCAGCGCTACCACAAAGGGGGTGAGCAGCCAGGAGAGAGCCTCTATCGGTCCGACAAAGGTTAGGGATAACCTTTCGGCATGCCGGGTGGCTATGGTCTTGGGCGTGGTCTCACAGAATATCAGCAGGACAATGGTTACCGCTATGGTGGCAATTAGGAGACCCCACTGCTCTCCCCATATGGAGATGGCTAGAAAAGTAGCCAGGGCAGCAGCGGCAGTATTGACGAAGTTGTTACCCAGCAGGACGGTAGATAAAAACTTCTCCGGTCGCTCCATCATCCTGGCTACTCGTTTTGCCCCCCTCACCTTGGTATCAACCAGGTGCTGAACTCTTATCCTCTGTAAGGAGATAAAGGCTGTCTCCGAACTGGAGAAGAAGGCGGATAGCAGTAGACAGACGATAAGCAGCACCACCAGGTATAGTGTTTCAATACCTGACATATATCATCATCCCACTCTTAGCCCGATAAACCCAATTAATCCTCTTTCCGTCATCATATCATTGGCTATCAGGTGTGTCAAAAGCATTTCTTAGCTTCTTTACCCGCCCACCCGCCCATTGGGCTTCGCCTCTTTAACACTCTTCACCCCACCCGCCTATTTAACATTAAGCCCAAAAGTGCTCTCGCTACACCCATTGAAGACCCAGCTTAGAGAACTACCCGCTGGGGCCAAGCCTCCTGAAGACAGGCTTGCCACATGGTTTCCAGGTAGGCGTGGGTGTATTCTTTCTCAATAAGATGGAAAATATAGGCCCCCATCTCGGTGAGACGGATGGTGTTTCCTCTCCGCTGAGTCATACCCAGGAGTTTAAGCAGGGAGAGTAGGGCCCGGACACGGCGGGGCAGGTCCTGGCCGAAGATGGACTGGAAGGTGCTGGTGTCAATATCCAGGTCATAGACGCGCCAGAAGAACCAGTAGGCCATCTTGTCCCCGGCATCCAGCTTGGTAGCCAGAGCCAGCGGTGAGCCTTCTGCCATGGCCTTGATGTATTCAGCTACGGAAAAGGTGTTGAGCTTAAAGTAGTCGCCTATTTTGGATGTGGCACCGGCACCGATGCCAACAAAGGCATCTTTGGTAACAGTGGTGTAGCGAATCGTCTCCGGCCTGTTGAAGCTCCAGATTGAGGTTCTCCGGTAACCAGCCTCCTGCGTCTTCTTGACTATTGCTGCCAGCATCTGCCTTTCCAGCCACCAGGACGGCGTGGTCACTCTGGCTTGGTGTAGCTGTTTCCTCAGCGGCGCATAGGAGAAATAGAGCAAAGGATAGGTGGATATCTGGTCTACGCCCAGCTCGCAGGCTGTTTCGACGTCGGCTTCCACCTCCTGTCGGCTCTGGGTGGGGATGGCGAATATCAAATCAGCATCTACGGTGGCAAAGCCAGCCTGGAGAAGGCGTTCGCTGGCCTGCCTAGCCAGCTTCCCGTCGTAGTCGCGACCGAGCAGGCCGAGAAGCCGGTCGTGGAAGCTCTGCACACCCAGGCTTACCAGGCTGACGCCGCTGTTTTTGAAAGAGCTGATAACAGCAGGATGAGCGTCCAGAGGGTTAACCTCGACGCCTACCTCATGCCCCAGGTGGAAATTACCGGCTATCCAGGATAAAGTCCTCTCTATTATCTCCGGCGTCATGGAGGGTGTGCCGCCGCCAAAATAAACTGATTCGATGTTAACATCACCCCATAGCCTCCGGTAGCTTTCCAGTTCTTGGAGCAGAGCCTCTTGATAGGCAGCGCTCACCGCCGGGTCATAGACCTCTTTCATGTAGGGGCAGAAGGGGCAGAGCTGGCGGCAGAAGGGCAGGTGGATGTAGAGGTTAAGGCTGGCCGGCTTGGCTGGCAGTATGACCGGCTGGCGCTCAAAGACGAAGGGGCCTTTTCGGCCTGGGAAGAGCAATCTCAGGATTCTGGGTAAAAGAAGCCTCACGTGGATAATTATACCAGATGTCCATCGGTTCTAGCACACTCTGCTTTAAGGCTCAAATGTTTTTAAACATCCGTGGACTGCCCATTGACCATATTCTACTAATGGCGTCTATGCTATAATTCAGGGGTATGAAAATCCTGGGTATAGAGACCTCCTGCGATGAGACGGCGGCGGCAGTAGTGGAAGATGGGACCAGAATACTTTCCAACCAGATTGCCTCTCAGGTAGAAATCCATGCCCGCTATGGAGGGGTTGTCCCTGAGGTAGCCTCCCGTCAGCACCTCCTGTCCATAATTCCCATACTAAAGCAGGCAATGGCTGAGGCTGAAACTGCCTGGAGTGATTTGGCTGGCGTTGCCGTCACCATGGGGCCGGGTCTGGCTGGCTCATTACTGGTGGGGGTAAACGTGGCTAAGGCTATGGCTTTGGCTCATGGCTTGCCTATTATCGGGGTTAACCACCTGGAGGGTCACATCTACGCCAACTGGCTGGGAGGTAACAGCATTGATTTCCCCGTGGTCTGCCTTATTGTTTCCGGGGGACATAGTGACTTGGTGTTGATGAGGGGGCACGGGGACTATGTGGTACTGGGGCGGACCAGGGACGATGCCGCCGGCGAAGCCTTTGATAAAGCCGCCAGAATATTGGGCCTGGGCTACCCCGGCGGTCCGGCTATTGAGCTGGCAGCCAGAGCCGGCACGGCTTCCATCCAGCTACCCCGTGCCTGGCTAAAGGGGAGCAGCGACTTCAGCTTTAGTGGGGTTAAGACGGCCCTGCTGCGCCTGGTGGAAGCGGGTAAGATTTCATCGGTGGCTGATGCCGCCGCCAGTTTTCAAGCTGCGGTTATTGACGTCCTGGTGGCTAAAACAGTGGCCGCAACTAGGGAGCGCCGGGTGAGGCAGGTCTTGTTAGCCGGGGGGGTGGCATCCAACGAGTTGCTGCGGAACTGGCTGGCAGAAAAATCGCCCCTCCCCGTCCTGGTTCCCCAGCCTATATTATGCACCGATAACGCCGCCATGATTGCTGCCTGCGGCTATTGCCGGCTCCAGGCAGGCAAGGTAGACGGACTAGACCTGGACGTGGTGCCCAGCCTCAGGCTGGCTTAAGTCAAACTTGACAGAGCCATGCTTGGGACCACATTATTAAGCCAAAGGAGGTGAACAATGGACTATGAGAATCTATTAACAGTAGTCAAACAGCGGCGCAGCATTCGCAAGTACAAACCAGAGCCTGTGCCGATTGAGTCCATCATGAAGGTTCTGGAAGCAGCTCGATGGGCTCCTTCGGGGAGGAATAGTCAACCCTGGGAGTTCATTGTGGTTAGGAGCAAAGATAAACTGCGTCAGGTCACGGATATATTCCTTGAGCAGAGTCAGCGTCTTCGGGAGAAGTCACTAAATTTCCCTACCAGTAGGAAGGACTACTTACGAAAGGTGTCCACCTTAATCGTTGTTTGTGCTGACCCTCGCTTCAAGCCTTCCTATCCTCAGAGCCAGGTCAGTGAACAGCTTGCCACTATGTATAGGGAAAACAGTGAGCGAATCTATATGCAGACCATAGCTGCCGCCATATGTAATATTCTCCTCGCCGCCTGTTCCCTGGGGCTGGGAACAGTCTGGCTCACTGGTGCTGGTGAAAGTATCACTGAGCAGCAACTAAAGGAAGTTCTAAACATCCCCCAGCAGCTACAGACTATATGCTGTATTCCCTTGGGTTATCCCGCAGCTCAGCGATTATCTGCGCGGTGTCCCCGACCTCTAGAAACTATGGTTCATTTTGACGAATTTGATGTGGGCAAATGGCGGAGTGACCAGGATGTTGAGAGATTCGTTCAAGATAACCGCGTCAGGGCAAAGTTTTACCGAACTGGGCGTATGCCCTAACAGGATAGCAAACTTAAATCTGGCTGTGGCGCCCAGCCTCAGGCTGAGCTAGGGGGCAACATTGGCACTTACCTTGAGTGCATAGAGTATTTTAGATATGGATTAGCCCCTGCTGGCGCTGGGCTGAATTGACCAGGCTGTTGTTTAGCCCCAGCTGCTTTATCATATGTCTTTCCACCGTGTTTGCCGCCAGCCTGGGATAACCGCGATAGAGCTCAAAGGTTTTTTCCTTCACCTCTGGCTGGGAGTCGAGCTTGCCCCAGGCAAGGGCGAAGGGCAGGAGCACATTGACTGCAATATCAGCCGCTCGCCATCGGCCGAGGAGGGTTGGATTGTTGGTTCTGCAATTCAAGCCAAAATCAAAGTGGCTTGCCCAATAGCCATGGGCAGTGACCCCAAGTCCCTTTTCTAATCTGAGGTAGCCCCCACTCACCGGCGCCTCCTTTATCATATCGACCACCTGTTCAACCAATCCCCTTTCCCGGTAGCGGAGGATGAGGTAGCTCATAGCCGCTATGCGGCGTAGGGGAAAGTTGTTTGGCCTGACCTTAAACAGGTGCCAGTCATCCTCGGACAACACCTTGGTGCCATTTGAGGAAGCCCATAGCCCCTCCAGTTTGTCCGCCCACTCATCGTCTTGGGATTCCCGGTGCCGGTCATAGCGCTGCGAGGGTAGCAGCCCAGCTGTGCCCAGAAGTAGCGCCTGTAGCCGGGCAAGACGCTCCCCATCTGATACCTCGCCCTGAGCCATAGACTGTAGAATCTGGAGTGGCAACCTTCTGGCTAGCTTGAGCATGGGCGGCTTATTCTTGACATAACCTAGAGCCCCCATTATCCCCTGGTAAAGACACTGACTTGCCTCCGTCTGGCTCAATTCGGCTTGAAACTGGGCAGCCTTGGCTGAGAACCGCCTCTCCCCAGCGCTATCTAGAAATTCAGCCAGGGTATGGCTAGCCAAGCCTTTCGCCGTTCTAAGGCAAGGCATACCGGAACTGGCTGGGGAGTGAACCAACCCCACCCCATGATTGCTCGGGCTCTCTAGGTATTTATCTAGGGCGAGGATAGGCGCTGTTTTCCCATTATGGAGTTTGGTAGCTGCCTGGCGGTTGTGCCACATAACCACATGCAGGATTACCCGGTTATAGGCTGGGTCTTGGTGATGGCGGTGAGCTTGCCAATCGCTGGATTTGACATGAACCTCTATATCTCCCTTTATTATTCCCTGGCTGGTGTCGATAACCGCGTCCCGGAAATCAGCCCCACGGCCGTCGTTTTTCCTTCCCGGATAGATTATCCTTATCGGCTCACCGCCGGCTGTGGTCAGCCCAGCTCTATCCATTAACTGCTGCCATATTTCAACCACCACCCTCTCCGGGAGATTATTTGGCAACCTGACTCCTTCGTTTAACACGTTATCGTGTATCCATAGCCCGATAAAAGCGGTCTGCCTAGAGCAGACCGCACTTTTTATCATTAGTCCCTCACCAATATTATACACGGAAACGTGTATAATGTCAAGATTCTTCAGGTGGTTTTTGGGGAGCAGCCTGATATTCAAATTTGGCTCGTTCGGCAATAATGGAGAGAAGTGTAGTTGAGGCACCGCGGGGTTTATACGTCCCGGTTTCCCATTCGCTTATGGTTTGCTGGCGTATGCCCAGCCTCTCCGCCAGCTCACGCTGGGTTAGACCCAGGTGTTGCCTTAAGGCTTGCACTTGCTCCCCATCCCACCGTGTTCGGTTCGTTTGGTATCGCTGGCTCATGTCTGGATTCTACACGATTCAGTGTAAATTGTCAAAATGGAGGCGACATATGCATCGAGGGGGAGATTGGTGGTAAAAAGGCAGTTTGCAGAGAGAAAGGGTTGATTTACCGCCATAAATGCCTGTCAGTTGCTCACATTGGCTGTTAGTAGTCATTTGTTGAGTTGCGACTTGTGTTTATCTGCGCTATGATAAGGCAGTTAGCACTCTCGGAGTGAGAGTGCTAACAAATTGAGCACTGATTGGTTGATTGAAGAAGGAGGAATGAAATGGCGGTTAAGCTTCAACCGTTGGCTGACCGGGTCATAGTCAGGCCTATCGAGAAGGAAGAGGTGACCAAGGGGGGTATTGTCCTGCCTGATACTGCTAAGGAAAAACCCCAGGAGGGGAAAGTGTTGGCTGTTGGTCCTGGCAGGTTATCTGAGGATGGAAAACGGATAGCCATGGATGTTAAGGTGGGTGATGTGGTGGTTTATGCCAAGTATGGCGGCACTGAGATCAAGGTTGATGGTGAGGAACTGGTGATTTTGCGCGAGGGCGATATCTTGGCTAAGAAGCCTAAGAAAGGCAAGTAACAAGTCGGTTAATATTAAGGAGGGAAAATGGCTAAACAGATTATATATGGTGAGGAGGTTAGGCATTCCCTAAAGAGGGGGATAGATGCCTTAGCTGACTCGGTTAAGGTGACTCTGGGACCCAAGGGGCGCTGTGTGGTTTTGGATAAAAAGTGGGGCCCACCAACGGTAATTGATGATGGGGTTACCATTGCCAAGGATATTGAGCTTCCTGACCCCTTTGAGAATATTGGGGCTCAGTTGGTTAAGGAGGCAGCCACCAAGACCAATGATGCCTGTGGCGATGGCACCACTACATCCACTGTCTTAGCTCATGCTATTATCACCGAGGGATTTAAGAATGTGGCTGCTGGAGCCGATGCCATGGCGCTGAAGAGGGGCATTGAAAAGGCAACCAAGGCATTGGTTGATGAGCTTAAGAGGGTAACTACTGAGGTAAAGGGTAAGGAGCAGATTGCCCAGGTGGGCACTAATACGGCGGTTGATAAAGAGATTGGCGATTTAATTGCTGAGGTGATGGAGAAGGTGGGTAAGGACGGGGTTATCACTGTTGAGGAGTCCAAGGGGATAAAGTATGAGACTGAGTTTGTGGAGGGGATGCAATTTGACCGTGGTTATATCAGCCCCTATTTCATCACTAATGCCGAGAAGATGGAAACAGTGATAGATGACCCCTATATCCTTATCACCGATAAGAAAATCTCGGCTGTTTCTGACCTTTTGCCAGCTCTGGAGAAGATACTACAGGTGTCAAAGAACCTGCTTATTGTTGCTGAGGATGTGGATGGCGAAGCCTTAGCCACCCTGGTGGTCAATAAGCTACGGGGCACCATTAATGTTCTGGCGGTTAAGGCTCCCGGTTTTGGGGACCGGCGTAAGGCGATGCTGGAGGACATGGCGATTCTCACCGGTGGCAAGGTTATCTCGGAGGAGGTGGGACGCAAGCTGGACTCGGTTACTGTGGAAGATTTGGGCAGGGCTCGCCGGGTAACCTGTGATAAGGATAATACCACTATTGTTGAAGGCAAGGGCTCGGAAGAGGATATTAAAAGCAGAATCAAGCAGATTAAGGCTCAAATAGAGGAGACTACCTCTGATTTTGACCGGGAGAAACTTCAGGAGAGGCAGGCGAAGCTGGTGGGTGGGGTAGCTGTAATCAAGGTAGGAGCGGCTACTGAGGTCGAGCTTAAGGAGAGGAAGCATCGCGTTGAGGATGCCTTATCAGCTACCCGGGCAGCAGTAGAGGAGGGCATTCTTCCCGGTGGGGGCGTTGCCTTGCTCAATGCGGTTTCAGTTCTGGATAAGCTGAAGGCTGAGGGGGATGAAGTCACCGGGGTTAATATTATGAGGAAGGCTGTGGATGAGCCGCTTCGCTGGATTGCCATAAATGCCGGCCGGGATGGGGCAGTGGTAGTAGATGCGGTCAAGAAGAGCCCGTCCGGCGTTGGCTACGATGCTGAAGCCGATGACTTTGGTGATATGGTAGAAAA
>JAGMCH010000090.1 GCA_023129255.1 Dehalococcoidales bacterium | reverse complement strand
GGTATTATTGACCCGACCAAGGTGGTAAGGTCTGCCCTGGAGAATGCCGCCAGTATTGCCGTCATGGTTTTGATTACCGAATCCCTGATTACTGATATACCGGAGAAGGAGAAGATGCCAGCGATGCCTCCGGGCGGTGGTATGGAGTATTAGCTCTCTCCCTGATACTAAGAACAAAAAATAGCTGTGGTCTTGGGGCTGCGGCTATTTTATTATCTGTGCTTATCAAGGGTAGTTTGAAGGGACGGCCCCTACCCCCTTAGTTTGCTCTTTCTTCCCACCCACCGAGGCTGGTGAGCAAAGCCTTTGTGGGAGGGTGGGTGGGAAAAATCCAGTTGGTAAACAGTATCCTCTGCCGTTTTGCCCTCGAATCCCTGCTTTCGGGGGTATTTAAGAGGGACGCAGTCCCTCTAACATAACTAATTCCCCTTCCCCTTATCGAAGGGGAAGGGGATAAAGGGGATAGGGTTACCCTAATAAAAAACTAAGGGGGTGGGGTAGATAAACTAGCTCATAACTTGAGCAACTCCCCCAGATGCTCATCGTCAGCCACAGGACCAACCACCGCCAGGCGGAGCTGGCTATCTACCAGCAGCTCCCGGGCTAATTGCCTGAGTTCTTCAGCGGTAACGGCGTCAATAATTGACATAACCTGTTCAACGCTGAGAATGCGGTTGGTGAGGACTTCCTGTCCTCCCATCCAGCCGGCAACACTGCGACTATCCTCCATGCGCAGTAGCAAGCGCCCCTTGGATAGTTCCTTGGCTTTGGTTAATTCAGCTTCAGGGACTGTTTCCTTGAGTTGGGACAGTTGCTCTAAGATAGCCTTGATGGCTACCTGGAGGTTTTTGGGTTCTACTCCGGCGTAGATAGTAATCGAGCCGGTGTCAAGGAAGTGCTCTACATAGCTATGGATGCTGTAGGCAAGTCCGAGCCGGTCACGAATCTCGGCAAACAGGCGACTGCTCATGCCCTCACCCAGGATGACATTGAGCAGGCCAAGAGTGAAGCGCTTGGGGTGAAGCAGGGGCAATCCGGTTAATGCCAGGCAGAGGTGGGCTTGCTCGGTTTCCTTCTTCTCAACATGAAGCTGGGGAAATGGTTGTTCTTTATATGCCTGATATCCGGGGCGAGGCTTCAGGTCAGCCCAGTCGCCCAGGGCTTGACCGACAGCGGTTACTATCTCCCGGTGCTGGAGAGCACCGGCAATACTGACTACCGTGTTGCTGGGCAGATACTGACGGGACAAGTAGCCGAGCATCATCTCCCGGGTGATGGCAGCCACTGATTCCTTGCTGCCGGCTATATCCCTTCCCAAAGGGTGCCCGGGCCACAAGAGCTCATCAATGAGCATGTTGACCAGTTGGGATGGGGAGTCCTTTCCCATATTAATCTCTTCAATGATAACTTGGCGCTCACGTTCAATATCCGTGGGGTCGAACCTTGAGTTGAGCAGTATATCGGCCAGCACGTCCAGGGTTAGGGGGAAGTGGGGTTGAGCTACCTTGCACCAGTAAACGGTCAATTCCTTGTCGGTGCCGGCGTTAATGATTCCCCCCACCCCCTCTATTGCCTCAGAGATTTCTCTGGCGGTGGTGCGCTTGGGTGTGCCCCTGAAACACAGGTGCTCGATGAAGTGTGAAGCACCAGCCTGCGTGTCGGTCTCATACCGGGAGCCGGCCCCGATAAAGATGCAGATAGATACCGAGTGGGTGTGGGGCATGGCGGCAGTGATAACCCGCAATCCGTTATCCAAGGTGGTCTTTTGATGCAATATGCTGCCTCTTAATTAGGTTAAGTGATATTCTAACGGTATGCCTGATGGGTGTCAATTTGGGGGGTTAAGCCCCTTTTCCCCACCCGCCCGCCCTCATAGGTTTCACCTCTAAAACTCTCCTGAATAGAAGGGGATAGTTAAGGCGCAAGGCAAAATTAATCGGGGTGTTTAACCAACTCTCTAGTCAGCTTTGTAAAAAAGGAGCATATATTATAAACTAATAAGGAAATAATTTTTAACATATCGAGCCAGGCGGTCAAAATGGAAAGGCACTATAAATACCAGAGTGAGATTCCCCAGTATTACAACGTAACCACGAAGCTGATAGATGAGATGGTGGAAAAGGGGCTGGGCGATAAAGTGGCGATATACTATAAGGATAAGACCTATACCTATGCTGAGATGCAGCGTCTGATAAACAAGGTGGGGAATGCGCTTAAAATTCTCGGAGTGCATATGGAAGAGCGGGTAATGCTGGTCATGTACGATTCCCCTGAGGCTATGGCTAGCTTCTATGGCGTCATAAAAATCGGCGCTATCCCGGTATCGGTTAACTACATGTACACCATGCACGACTATCGCTATCTGTTGAACAACAGTCGTGCCCGCACCCTTATTGCCGACGCCGATTTTATTGAGCAGATTGAAGGTTTTAAGGAGAAACTTCTCTATCTGGAAAATACTATCATCGTGGGCGAGAAAACGAGGGCTTATCACATCTCATTCCATGACATCGTCGACCGCTGTTCAGATAAACTCGACGTGGCTTATACCACCTTTGAGGATGCCGCTTTCTGGAATTACACCTCCGGCAGCACCGGTGTTCCCAAGGCGGCTGTTCACCTTCAACACGATGTCTTCAGTTGCATTGACAGCTATGGCAAAGGTATCCTGGGCGTTACCCAGGACGATATACTATTTTCGGCATCAAAGTTCTTCTTTGCTTACGGATTGGGTAACAGCTTCTTCTATCCCTTATCTGTCGGCGCATCGGTGGTTCTGCTCCCCGACCGACCCCGACCGGAGACCATATTCTCCACCATCAACCGCTATCACCCCACCATATTTTTCGGCGTGCCCACGCTGTACGCCAATATGCTGGAAGTAAAAGACGCCGAGAAGAAATGTGATTTCTCCTCCTTGCGTATCTGTACCTCAGCCGGCGAAGCCCTGCCCACAGAAATCTTCGCTGAATGGGAAGAGAGGTTCGGGCTGGAAATCCTGGATGGTATTGGCTCCACGGAGTTATTAGCCATTTTTATTTCCAACCGCCCGGGTGATATCAAGCCGGGAAGCTCGGGTAAGTTAGTACCCGGCTATCAAGCTAAGATTGTCAATGATAAGGGTAATAAAGTGCCTGTTGGCGAGGTTGGCACTCTGCAGGTAAAGGGAGAATCAACGGCACTTTATTACTATCGCCATTCTGAGCAGACCAAAACTTCTATGCTGGGAGAGTGGTTTAACACTGGAGACAGGTATTACCGTGATGCCGGAGGTTACTATTATTACCGCGGCCGAGGCGATGACATGCTCAAGGTGGGTGGTATATGGGTCTCCCCCATTGAGGTTGAAGATGCCCTGGTTTCCCATTCGGCGGTGCTTGAGGCGGCGGTAGTGGCTAAAAAAGACGAGCATCATCTGGTTAAGCCTAAGGCGTACGTGGTGCTGAGAAAAGGTCGCCATCCATCCGAGAAACTGACCAAGGATATTCAAACCTTTGTCAAGAAGAGTATAGCACCTTATAAGTATCCCAGGTGGATAGAGTTCATTAAGAAGCTTCCCAAGACTACCACCGGCAAGATACAGCGCTACAAGCTGAGGGAGGAGTAGCAAATCATACCACACTTGTAATCTTGTTGGGGTACATATACCCCCCAACCTCCCCCTTTTAACATATCTTTTTCTTCCCAGTCCCCTTTTTAACTTTTGTCTTGCTTCCCACCCACCCGCCCTCATAGGTTTCACCTCTAAAACTCTCCTGAATAGAAGGGGATAGTTAAGGCGCAAGGCAAAATTAATCGGGGTGTTTAAGAGGGGCGTAGCCCCTCTTCTTAAAAAATCCTCCCCCTCTCCCTTGAGGGAGAGGGGGATTAAGGGGGTGAGGGTGATATAACTCATAAATTGACTTCACTAGTCGGCACTGCTAACATTGAGGAAATGGTATCCAGGCTTAAGTTATTCCCACCAGCATCGGCTGTTAATAATAGTGGCCACCTGCTCATCGGCGGCTGTGATACTGTGGAGCTAGCCGCTGAGTTTGGCACGCCTTTATATGTCTTTGATGAACCCAGCTTGCGCCGCCGGTGTGCCGAATTTAAGCAAGAGTTTACTCGGCGCTATGCTGATACCACGGTTATCTATGCCTGCAAGGCGTTTATCAATAAGGCTCTGGCTATCATCTTTAAGGAGGAGGGGCTGGGGCTGGATGTGGTTTCTGGCGGGGAGCTCAGCATTGCCCAGTCCGTTGGTTTCCCCCTGGATAAGGTCTATTTCCACGGTAATAATAAATCAGCCGAGGAGATAAAGCTGGCTCTGGAGTGGCATGTCGGGCGCATAGTGGTGGACAATTTCCATGAGCTTGCTATGTTAGGCGAAATAGCCGGGGAGCGGGGCGATAAACCCGATATACTGCTGCGGCTCTCTCCTGGCGTGGAGCCTCGCACTCACAAGTATATTGCTACCGGTGCCGTTGACAGCAAGTTCGGCTTCCCTATGGCTCATGGTGATGAGGCGGTGGCTCAAGCCATGTCTATGTCTGCACTTAACCTGCGTGGACTGCATTTTCATATCGGCTCACAGATAGCTGACCTTGAGCCCTACCAGCAGGCGATTGACATTATACTCAGTTTCGCTGCTGAGATGAAGCAAAAGCACGGTTTTGAGACCGGGGAGCTAAATATTGGCAGTGGCTTTGCCATTCAATATACCCTGGATTCTCCCGCCCCACCCATTGCCGCCTATGCCGAGGCGATAGCCTCTGCGGTTAAGAACAAATGCCAGGAGCTGGGTCTGGCGTTGCCAAGGTTGGTGGTTGAGCCGGGGAGGGCGATAGCGGGGCAGGCTGGGGTGGCGTTATATACAGCCGGGGTGGTGAAGGATATACCCGGCGTCAGGTGCTATGTCTCGGTAGACGGTGGCATAGCCGATAATATCCGCCCCGCCCTTTATGGGGCTAAGCATGAGGCAGTGGTAGCTAATAGGATGGTGGCGAAGGAGGCGGGCAAGGTTACCATTGCTGGCAAGTTTTGTGAATCGGGGGATATACTGATTGAGAATATCGCTCTGCCCCCGGTTTCAGCCGGTGATATTCTGGCTGTAGCTGATTGCGGTGCCTATTGCTTGTCGCAGGCGAGCAACTATAACGCCTCGCTCAAGCCAGCCGTTATCTTGGTTAAGGAAGGCAAGGCACGACTTATTCGGCGACGTGAGACCTTGGAAGACCTGACCAGGCGTGATTTAATTTAAGGGGATTTCAGTATGTGGCAGGTAGTTGGGCAGGATAGGGCGGTCACCTTGTTCCAGCGCAACCTGGAGCGAGGGTCTATAGCTCATGCCTATCTTCTGGTTGGTCCCCCTCATGTGGGCAAGATGACCCTGGCTCTGGACCTGGCTCAGGCGTTGAACTGTGAGGCGGCTGAGCCTCCCTGTGGTTTATGTGACGCCTGTCGGAAAATAGCTTCGGGCAAGCATGCTGATGTCCAGATTATCGGCTTGAACTCCGGCGGGAATTCAACCGATAAGCCTCGGGCAGAAATCAGCATCGACCAGGTTAGAGAGATGCAGCATTCATCTAGCCTACCGCCCTTTGAGGGCAGGTATAAGGTGTTTATTATTGATGGGGCTGAGCTCATGTCAAATGAAGCAGCTAATTGCCTGCTTAAGACCCTGGAAGAGCCGGCAGAAGGTGTAATCTTCATTCTGCTGACCACCAATGACGGGATTCTGCCCGCCACCGTGGTCTCTCGCTGTCAGCGATTGGAGCTACGCCCCCTGGCGACCTCACAAGTGGAGGCTGTCTTAGGTGAGCGCCGGGGCGTTGAGTCGCCAAAGGCCGAGCTTCTGGCCAGGCTTTGTCATGGCTGTCTGGGCTGGGCATTATCGGCGGCGGCTGATGATAGTTTGCTTCAGCGGCGTGCCCAGTTGATAGACAGGTTGCTTGATATCACCAACGGTGATTATGAGGAGCGTTTTGAGTATGTTTCCCAACTGGCGGCTCAGTTCAGTCAAAACCGGGGCTCGGTTCAGCAGGTATTGGATTTGTGGCTTGAGTGGTGGCGTGACCTGCTTTTGGTTAAGCTCGGACGAAGTGATACCATCACCAACATCGACCACGAAGCCATGCTGGTTGACCTGGCCAGAGGTTATAATCTGGCTCAGATAAAGTCTTTTATCAATAGTATTGAGGCGGCTGGGGAACAGCTTGAGCAAAATGCTAATCCGCGGCTGGTGCTGGAGGTGCTGATGCTCAGCATACCTGGAAGGAGTGGCGGATAAACTATGGCTGAGATTGTTGGTATACGTTTCAAAAGAGCCGGCAGGGTATATTACTTTGACCCGGCAGGTAATGACCTGGAGGTAAATGACTATGTAGTGGTCAAGACAGCTCGCGGTCTGGAGCTGGGGAGGGTGGTCATTGCTCCCACGCAGGTTTTGGCTAGTGAGGTGACTGAGCCGTTGAAACCGGTAGTGCGCAAGGCGGAGCCAGAGGATATTGAGCGGGCTCAGGAGTTTGAAGACAAGGAAGGAGAGGCTCTAGCTGAGTGTGGGAAGCTGATAGCTAAGTTAGAGCTGCCCATGAAGCTGCTCGGTGCCGAGTATAATTTTGATGGCAGTCGGCTTACCTTTTTCTTTAGCGCTACTGAGAGGGTTGATTTCCGTGAGCTGGTTCGGCAGTTAAATAGCCGTTTTAAAGTGCGGGTCGAGCTACGTCAATTAGGACCCAGGGATGAAGCCAAGGTGGTAGGTGGCTTTGGGCGGTGTGGACGTCCCCTGTGTTGCATGAATTTCCTGACCGAGTTCTCTCCAGTTTCTATCAAGATGGCTAAAGAGCAGGACCTGCCCCTTAACCCGCTCAAGATATCTGGTGTTTGTGGTCGCTTGTTGTGCTGCTTAGCCTATGAGAGCGAGCAATACCGTGCCATGAAGGAGAGGTTGCCCAAGCAGGGTCAACGAGTGTCTACAGCTATGGGGCCGGCCGAGGTAGTAGGGAGTAATCCACTCAAGGAAACGGTATTGGTTGAGCTGGAGAGCCAGGCGACAGTGGAATTGCCTCTCAGTGAGATCACCATTGAGGAACAACCGTCCAAGGAGGATTAGTTCTCACTGGGGCAGGTATTTTTGCCATTGATTCTGGGTTTGTAGGTAGTTGTGGGGGATGTAGAAATAGCGGTCACCGCGGGGCAGCGCCGGCTGGCGGATTAATTCCATTCCAGCTTCGTTGGGGGTTTTACCTGCCTTACGCCGATTGCAGGGTATGCAGGCACTAACCACATTTTCCCAGACGTGTTCACCACCTCGGTATCGCGGGATGACATGGTCCAGGGTAAGTTGATGGGTCTGCTTACCACAATACTGGCAGGCAAATTGGTCACGGTGGAAAATCTCAAGGCGGGTTAGCTTTCTCTGGGGTCGGGGACGCTTAATCATACAGGCTAGGCGGATGACCGAAGGCACGGGGAAAGTGTGACTGGCTGAGTGGATAAATCCGGTGCCATTCTCCATCATCTCAGCCTTACCATAATAAAGTAATACTACCGCCCGCCGCACCCGACATACATTGAGCGGCTCGTAGTTCTGATTTAGCACCAAAACAGGAAGATTTACCATAGTTAAAGCTTCTCTATACAAAAAACCACCCCATTTTAGCCTAAAACTTCAGGCTATGCAAGTCGGTGGTTAGCTGCGGCGCCCTTTCCGGCCACGACGGGTTGTTTTCTTCTGAGTGGCATCAGTCCGGTAGTCGGGGGCGATGATGTTGAATACTATACTTAATTGGTGGTCGAAGAAGCGGGAGACTATGGGGCTGGCCATCTCCTCCGTTGTCAAGCGGGTGGTTATTACCGTGGCTAGCCGGGCATTATAGCGGTAGTTGATAACCTGATACAGCTTTTCCTGCGCCCAGGGGGTGGTAGACTGCTCACCAAAGTCGTCCAGGATGAGCAGCGGGGCATTCTTTACCTCTTCAAACACTTGGTCATAGGATACCGGGCTCTCCGGGCTGAAGGTGAAGCGCAGATGGTCAAGGAAGTCGGGCACTACCTCAAATTTAGCTGGCTTGCCGGCTTGGAGACGGTAATTAGCGATGGCGGCGGCGAGGTGGGTTTTACCGCAGCCAGTATCTCCGACAAATACCAGCCAGCCCTCGGGTGATTTGGCAAAGTCAAGGGCTAAACGGTATACCTTCTCCAGGTTCTCACGCTGCTCTGGTGGTAAATTAACCCGCTTCCAGTCAAAATTGTCAAAGGTCATGTTTCTAAGTAGCTCTAGTTCAAGACCACTATATCGCTTGAGGCGGGTTTGGCGCTCTTCATCTAATTCTTTCTGAAGGCAGCGACAGGCAATAACCCGACTGTAATCCGGCTTGCCCGATGGCAGCCGGGGATGAACAAATCCTGCCCCCTTACATATAGGACAGGCTGGGCTTGGCGGTGCCTCTTCCGCTTCTTCAGCGCCGGACAATGTGTCCGTATTTGCCCTTGATGTATTTATCTGGGTCTGTTTTTTTAGAATCTCCCCTATATGTTCCATCTCCCCTACCTTCGGCTGACCAGTGCTCTAAAATGGCTGAAATATAGCTCCATTTGCGTTTGTTGTGACTGACCGCCTCTTTGATGGCGTCTCTTATCCAGTTTTCAGGATAGACCTTGAGGGCATCACGCAGCTCATCGGCAATCATCGGGGTTAGCATACCGATGTTCTGTTCATAAAGGGTGAAGATGTCAGGCTGCTCCTCGGTCTCAATTAAGGTTGGTTCTTTTGCTTTCAGTCCGCTTAAATTAAGCTTGCCATTTTGAATTTTAGCCATAGTCTGCTTGTCCGACTCAGTATTGAGAAAGTAGATATCCTCGGGCGTGCCATCCCTATCCAATGCCAGATGAAGGATGGTACCCCGCTTGGCAGCCATTTTCAGGGCATGGCGCAATACCTCGTCTGGCGGTCTGGCTTCTCCCTTGAGGCTGCTCATCAGGCTCTTATCGCCCAAAAGCTCTCTGTAGGTGGTGAAGCGGGGATAGCCCCGCTTGTGGTAAAGTGCCCGGAAGATGTGGAGGGTTGTTTTCAGCTCGGCGATATTACTGATTTGTGGTAGCAGTGTGCTGAAGAAAGAATTGGGCAAGGGGGTAAACTGCGTCTTGGTTGGGAAACCCTTAAATTGCTTCATAATAAGCTCAGCTCTTGGTTGGTAATATTTTCGAACTTAGCCAGCTTGGGTTTGAAAAGCAACTTGATTTCACCGGTGGGACCGTTACGGTGCTTGGAGATAATGATATCAGCCGGCGGCGGGTAGCTTTCACCCGGATGTTCCCTTTCCCATTCCTCTTTGGTGAAATATATCTCGTCCCGATAGATAAACATAACCACGTCGGCATCCTGTTCAATGGTGCCGCTTTCTCTCAGGTCGGCGAGTATAGGTCGGTGTGATGCCCGCCACTCCACAGCTCGGCTGAGCTGCGATACCGCCAGCACTGGCACATTGAGTTCGCGGGCTAATGCCTTAAGGGAACGGGAGATATAGCTTATCTCCTGGACACGGTTTTCCCCTCTCCCATCCCCCTGCATTAGTTGCAGGTAATCAACGATAATGAGGTTGATGCCACGCTCAAAGTGCAGGCGGCGGGCTTTGCTTCGCATCTCTACCATCCGCAGTTGGGGGGAATCATCAATATAGATTGATGATTCGGAAAGCCTGCCAATGGCATCCATAATCCTTTTTTCCTGCTCTTCAGTATGAAGCCCGAGGCGAACCCGTCTGGAATCAACCTCAGATTCGCTAGCCAGTATGCGCCAGACCAATGGTTCCCGTGCCATCTCCAGGCTGAACAGAGCCACGCAAGCCCCTTGCTCCACGGCGGCATTCCTGGCCAGGCTAAGGGCAAGGCTTGTTTTGCCCAGGCTGGGTCTGCCGGCAATGATAACTAGGTCAGAGCGCTGAAATCCGCCCAGGAATTCATCCAGACCAGTGAAACCTGACAGCACATAGGTGATTTGCTCCTTGGCGCCGCCTTCTTCCTCAGGGGCGGTGGTTTCAAAATATGTGTCCAGCACCTGGCGAATATGGGTGAAGTCTCGTGGACTTTGCCCATGACGTAGCCTGAACAGGATGTCTTCAGCCCGATTGAGGCTGGCATCAACATCCGGGTCAGCCTGATAGCCAATATCGGCTATATGCCCCGCAGCATCAATCAGGTGGCGCATTACCGAGAGGCGATAAACAATTTGAGCGTAATCCTCAATATCAAGAGAGGTGGGGCATATAGCTATTAGATGACTTAGGTAGGCAGCGCCACCACATGCCTCCAGTTTTCCTATGCGGTCAAGCTCTTGAGCAACCGTGATTTGGTCTATGGCTCCGTCTGGACGCTCGTAGAGCGCTAGGCACGCCCCGTATATCAGTGAGTTTCGTTCGCTATAAAAGTCTGATGACTGGAGCAAGGTGGCAATTTTGTATATTGCCGTCCCGTCTATCAGCAGTGAGCCGATTACCGCTTCCTCGGCATCAATATCATGCGGGGGCAATTTGTCGCCATTCATTCTGCTAAGTCGTCTCCTCTTTCTTCGCCGTCTTCTCTACTTTCTTCGTAGCCCTCTTCTTCGCTGTCTTCTCTGCTTTCTTGGGAGGCTTTTTCTCTGCCTTGGCGGGCTTCTTTTCTTCCTTGGGCGCTTTCTCTACTTTCTTCGTGGTCTTCTTCTTTGCCGGCTTCTTCTCCGCCTTCGGTGTCTCCTCTTTCTTCGCTGTCTTCTCTGCTTTCTTCGGAGGCTTTTTCTCTGCCTTCGGAGGCTTCTCCTCTTTCTTCGCTGTCTTCTTTGCTTTCTTCGGAGGCTTCGCCTCTTCAGTTACCGTCACCCTTATTTTGGGTATAATATCCTGAGCCAGTCTGATGGACATCTCATAGCTACCGAGTTGACGGATAGGCTCGTCCAATTCTATCTTTCTTTTGTCGATAACCAGCCCGGTGGTATTATTTAGCTCGGCGGCAATATCGGCACTGGTGATTGAGCCATAAAGCTTGTCTTTGGCTCCAGCGTGAGCCTTGAGGTTGACCTCCTGCCCTTCTAGCTGACGAGCCAGCTCAACCAGTTCTACGTTTACTTTGGCTTTCGTTTCGTCCCCTGTTTCTACCTGAGCCATTGCCTGGGGATTGGCTAAGGCGGCTAGTTTTTTGGGGATGAGGAAGTTCCTGCCATAGCCAGCGGCTACCTCTTTTATCTCACCGGCTTTAGCCACATTGGGCACATCTTGCAGGAAGACGACCTTCATAATTTCTCCCTTAGTATAATTATACTTCACTTGTTGGAGAAGTGAAAGGTTATCGTGAGACCAATTTTATGGCTTAATCCAGAACAGCATCCAGACCTCGCTTCAGTTCTGCTTTGGGCCTGTAGCCCACTATTTGTGACGCCGGCTTGCCATCTTTGAAGATAATGAGATTGGGAATGGCCATTATGCCGTATTTGACTGCGGTTTTGGCGTTCTGGTCAACATCCAGCCTGGCAATGGTTATCCTGCCGGCGTACTCTTCAGCCAGCTCATCAAGTATCGGGGCGACCATAAGACATGGTCGGCACCAGGCTGCCCAGAAGTCCACCAGCACCGGCGTCTTTGATTGTAACACGGTTTGGTCAAAGTTAGCATCATCTACTACAATCGGTTTATTCATAGCCTTCCTCTCTAATCATTCGGCAGATGTCTCGCTCTGTTGTCTGTTTGGCTAAGCCTATAGCATTGTTCATTGCCTTAGCTTGACTGCGTCCATGGGCTACGATGATATTTCCGTTTATCCCCAGGAGAGAGGCACCGCCGTATTCTCTATAGTCTACCCGTTTAACCCAGGAGCCTAACCCCAAGTCCCGGAGGAGGTTTCGCCCTTGGAGGTGATAGGCGGTGGAGAAAACATGGCCTACCTGTCGCAGCAGATTCACGAAGGTGTCACCTAACCCTTCGATAGTCTTGAGCACTATATTCCCGGTGAAACCATCGGTAACGATGACATCGGCGGTTGGCTTTGATATGTCTTGCCCTTCTATGCTGCCGATAAAGTTAAGGTTGGTAGCTTTAAGCAGACTATAGCTTTCTTGAATCAGACGATTGCCCTTGGTTTCCTCTTCGCCAGTGCTGAGCAAGCGAACACGAGGGGAGCTGATGTCCAGGAGGTGTTTAACGTAGGTCGTGCCTAAGTGGGCAAATTGAACTAGGTGGCTTGGTCGACAATCAGCGTTGGCGCCGGCATCAATAAGCAGGGTGGGGGTGGCGGTGGTGATATCAAGGAAACTGCCCAGGGCGGGGCGTTCAATACCTTTTATCTTTCCCAGGCTGAGCAGGCTGGCAACGACTACTGCCCCGGTGTTGCCGGCGGAGACAAAGGCTGAAGCTATACCATCTCTTACCAGATTGGTGCCTATCACTATTGAAGAGTTTGGCTTGCTGCGGACTGCCTTCATCGGGGACTCATTGGGGGCAATGAACTCTTTGGCTTCAATGATTTGAAGGTTTAACTTTTTTATTTGGTGCCCGGCCAGCACATGGAGTACGGCTTTATTGCCCACCAGGATAATGTCAACATCGTATTCTTGGGCTGCTTTTATGGCTCCTTTTACTATTTCACGTGGGGCATACTCCCCGCCAGCGGCATCAACGGCTATTAGCATCTCTTTCTCACTCAGAATTCTTAACCGGTTGGGCTTCTTTCCCACAGGTCGCAACGGCCTCCCCAGCGGGCGAGAACCTGACCATCAATGGAAAGCTGGGCTATCTCACATAGATTAGGGCAGGCCTTGCATTCAAACGATGAGGTGCGATATTTTATCTCACTTACGCTGAATCCCTTGAACTTGCTTCCATCTTGACTGTTTGCTATCTCTTCATGTACCAGCAAGGCAGCGCCTATTGCCCCCATCACCTCGTGGTGGGGTGGTACAATCACCTCGGCGCCAAGCTCTTCTTGAAGTGC
>JAGMCH010000009.1 GCA_023129255.1 Dehalococcoidales bacterium | reverse complement strand
CATCTTTATCGTCCTCAGCCACGATGTGGGTCTGCCCTGATTTAACGGCGTGGGCTTTCCACCCCGAGAGTTCCTCAAGGGAGATTTCCTCTCCGAGCTGGGTCTTAACAAAAGCCGGTCCGGCAATCCCCATAAAGCCAGTGTTGCGAGTCTGGATGAGGAAGTCCTGCATTATGGGGTGGTAGGCTTGTCCACCAAGGCAAGGACCCAACAGCAAAGCTATTTGAGGGATTATACCTGAAGCCAGGATTTGAGCCCGGAATATCCAGCCATAGGCTTCCAGGGTGTCCATTCCCTCCTGGAGACGGGCACCACCGGAGTCATTCATACCGACAAATGGCCATCCTATGTCCTTGGCGAAATTGATGGCTCGGATTTCTTTTAAGCCGTGATATTCGCCAAATGTCCCAGCCATAGCCATAAAGTCCTCGGCAAAGGCAACGACGTATCTGCCGTTGACCAGACCGTAACCGGTTACCACCCCCTCAGCCGGCACCTCCCTCTTATCCATACCAAAATGCACCGTCCTATGCTTAACGAATAATCCCAGCTCGGTGAAGGTGCCGGGGTCAAATAGATAGTCTATCCTTTCCCTAGCTGTCCACTGCCCGCCTTTATGGCGCTTTTCGATAGCCTCAGGGGATGCCATCTGTAGTATTTTGGCTCTCTTTTGCTTATATTCCTCAATTAGCTCCTCAGTTGATGCCATTTTACTCGTCCCTCTCCTTCTAGGTTTATTGCAATTTCTGGCTTAAATCGGCGCAGTGCCATTATATCATTATCGCTGGCGGGTTAACAAATTCCGTCTTTCTTCACACTGAACCCGCCCAAAAGAGGCTCCGCCTCTCTTTGCCTCTCTTATTTTTCTCCCTCCACCCCTCCCTGTTTTGACTTATCTTTTCTTTCCCACCCGCCCACCCTACGGGGGCTAGCGCTCCCAATCTCCCGCTTTTGTTGGGGGGGGCTTTGCTCCTTAACTTTGGGGGGGGGTAAAACCCCCATATACTTTTTGAAAGGGAGTTTTAGAAGGGCGTAGCCCCTTTAACACATTACTTTCCCCCTCCCTTGTAAGGGAGGGGGACAAAGGGGGTGGGTTGCTAAGTAAATATCCAAGGGGGATGGGGTTACTAAAAAATATATCTCTATTTCCTTGACAGGGCAGGGTGGGGTTGTTAAACTAAGCTTACTGTCGGCTAGTTTTTTGCTTAGGAACTTCATTGGGTGAGAAGGCATCATCATATAACCCTCTGTCACCGGAGCCATTGCGCCGGGGGCTGGTTCAGATTTTCAC
Source organism: Dehalococcoidales bacterium (assembly GCA_023129255.1). Classification (GTDB taxonomy): domain Bacteria; phylum Chloroflexota; class Dehalococcoidia; order Dehalococcoidales; family BS750m-G39; genus JAGMCH01. Next base: position 2,442 of record JAGMCH010000009.1, on the reverse strand, counting down.
CGGCGATGGCAAGGGGAAGACCTCGGCGGCCATAGGAGCAGTAATCCGAGCCTTGGGTCATGGTCTGAGGGTCTATATTGCCTATTTTATGAAAGGCGATTATCCCTCTGGTGAACGCAATATCCTATCTCAGCTACCCAATGTTACTATGGATAGCTTTGGCTCTAAGGAATTTGTTGACCCCGAAAATATTAAGCCCGAGGAAAAAGAGCAGGCAAAAAAGGCTTTGGCGGCTGCCCGTGAGGCTATGCTCAGCGGCGACTATGACCTGGTAGTCTTGGACGAGGTGAATGTAGCTGTTGCCTTCAATCTGGTGGAACTGGACGAGGTGCTGAAGTTTATTGATGATAAGCCTGAGGGGGTGGAGCTTATCCTTACCGGTCGCCGGGCTGATAGTAAGTTGGTCCAATCGGCTGACCTGGTTACTGAGATGTTAAAGATTAAGCATCCTTATGATGAGGGGGTGGTGGCGCGAAAGGGGATTGAGTATTAATCAAATTCTGCCAAGGAGGAATTATGAGTATCACACTGAGTGTAATCAAGGCTGATATTGGCGGTTACGTGGGGCATTCTGAATCGCATCCTGATATTTTAGCCAGGGCTAGGGAGCATATGGACAAGGCTAAGAAGCAGGGGTTGCTGGTTGATTATCATGTAACCAAGTGTGGCGATGACCTGCAACTGGTTATGACCCACCAGCATGGTGAGGAGAATGAAAAAATCCACAAATTAGCCTGGGATACCTTTATTGACTGCACTGAAGTAGCTAAAAAGTTGAAACTTCATGGTGCCGGACAGGATTTGCTCGCTGATGCCTTCTCGGGCAATGTCCGTGGGATGGGTCCCGGGGTAGCTGAGATGGAATTTGAGGAGCGGGGGTCTGAGCCTGTAATTGTGTTTATGGCAGATAAAACGTCATCTGGGGCATGGAATATGCCGCTATATAAGATGTTTGCTGACCCATTTAATACCATTGGATTGGTTATTGCACCCAATATGCATGGCGGTTTTGCCTTTGAAGTGCACGATATAAAGGAGGGCAAGAAAGTAACCTTTAACGCCCCTGAGGAGATTTATGATTTACTTGTTTTTATTGGGGCGCCTTCACGCTATATGGTAAAGGCAGTCTATCACCGAGAAACCAAGGAGATAGCCGCTGTATCTTCTACCCAGCGTCTGTCCTTGATTGCCGGTCGGTATGTGGGCAAGGATGACCCGGTGTGTATTGTGCGTTCTCAAGGGCAGTTCCCAGCGGTAGGCGAGGTGCTGGAACCATTCACCCTTCCCTTACTGGTGGAGGGCTGGATGCGGGGCTCTCATCATGGCCCCCTTATGCCGGTAGCTGTTGAAGATAGCACCCCGACCCGCTTTGACGGGCCACCCCGGGTAACGGCTGTTGGCTTCCAACTCTCTGGGGGCAAGCTCGTTGGTCCCCGTGATATGTTTGCTGACAAGTCGTTTGATAATGCCCGTCAGCAAGCTCTTGATGCTGCTGATTTTATGCGTCGGCACGGTCCCTTTGAGCCGCACCGTCTGCCTCTGGAAGAGATGGAATACACCACCATGCCCCAGGTTTCGGAAAAGCTGGAGGGAAGGTTTATCGACCTGGCAGATTAAGAGCATGCCTAAGCTCCTCTTGGCAACAAACAATAAGGCTAAGGTGCGGGAATATAGGAGTTTGCTCTCACGCCTGCCGTTTGAGCTGGTTTCCCTGGCTGACCAGGGTATTGCCACTACGGTCAGTGAGGTGGGGGAAACCCTGGAGGAGAATGCCAGATTAAAGGCAACTGTCCTGGCTGCTGAGAGCCAGTTATTAGCCCTGGCTGATGACTCCGGGCTGGAGGTGGACGCTCTGGGTGGAGAGCCCGGCAGGCTTTCGGCTCGCTATGCCGGCGAGGGTGCTTCAGACAGGGATAGAATCGACTATTTATTGGCTAAGCTCAAGGGGGTGCCCCGGGAGAGGCGCTCGGCTCGTTTCAGGTGTGTTATTGCCATCGCTACCCCTGAGGGTGAAGTTGAGCTTTGCTCCGGGGAGTGCCCGGGCATTATAACCTTTGAGCCTAAGGGGGAGCAGGGCTTTGGCTATGACCCGGTGTTCTATCTCCCTGAGCTGGATAAGACTATGGCTGAGCTACCTTTAGAAGTAAAAAACCGAGTTAGCCATCGGGGGCAGGCAGCCAGAGAGGCATGCCAGTTGCTCAGGAGGAAGTATAATCTATGACCGGACTTTCTGACTCCTTCCAGCGTCCGATAAATTATCTGCGTATCTCGGTGACCGACCGCTGTAATCTGCGCTGTATCTATTGCATGCCACCTGGTGGTGTTTGCCTGATGTCCCATGAGGACATTCTTAGGTATGAGGAAATCTATACCATAGCCCAGGCCGCCGCCGAGCTGGGGATAGATAAGATAAGGCTTACCGGCGGCGAGCCACTGGTAAGG
>JAGMCH010000089.1 GCA_023129255.1 Dehalococcoidales bacterium | reverse complement strand
GAAGATGAGGCGGTGTTGAGAGAAAGTATACGGGACTGGCTGGTAGAGGATGGATACGATGTCGAGTGCGTTGAGACCGGGGAGGAAGCGTTAAAGAGAATCAAGGAAGAAGAGTTTGGCGTTGTCGTTCTTGACCTGAGGCTGCCGGACATTGATGGCATGAAGGTTTTCGAGCAAGCCAAAGAGCTTAAACCCGGAACCAAAGGAGTAGTTATTACTGCCTACCCTACAGAAGAAAGTCGAGAGAAGGCACGGAAGTTGGGACTCCTTGATTATCTGGCTAAGCCTTTCCATGTTGATGATTTAGAAAAGCTAATCGGGGCAGCGCTCGGAGAAGCACACAAGGAGAAATCAGGTAAGAAGCATCAGTGGCTAGAACTCGGTGCTGTTTCTTATCGACTCTGTGACCGCAATTATGAATGTGGACACTGTGCTTTTGCCCAGGACATACAAGATAGATTTGGAACGATAGCCGTCATTGGTGAGGACGAGGTTGCCAAGCTCAAGCAATTGCCCAGCAATCAAAGACCATGCCGGTATGCATCGGTACATTTTGTTAAGAAAGAGAAGCCAGGCTCGGATTAAGTACAGAGCAAGGAGGGAGAGGGCACCACCTTCACTATCTATTTACCACTGCACCATGAAGAAAAGAGCTAAAGTTCTTGTCGTTGATGATGAAGCCATCGTCCGTGAATCACTCCGTGACTGGCTGAGCGATGTCGGGCACCAGGTGCTTATCGCCGAGAATGGCCCCCAAGCCCTGGAGATTATCGAAAGGGAGAAGCCAGGCATTGTTATTGCTGATTTGGTGATGCCGGGAATGGATGGGATTGAGCTGCTGAAGAGGGCTAAGGAAATATCTCCCAACATTGAGGTAATCATCATCACTGCCTATGGTAGCATCCCCACCGCTATTACCGCCATGAGGGAAGGTGCTTATGACTACATTGAGAAGCCCTTCTGCCCGGAACGGGCAGAGCTATTAGTTGACAAACTGGTGGAGCATCAACGGCTACTGGAGGAGAACATCGCCCTGCAACAGAAACTGGAGGAGCGCTACCGATTTGAGAATATCATCGCTAAAAGCCCCAAGATGCAACAGGTGATTGAGGTAATCAAGGTGGTAGCCAAGAGCAATGCTACGGTACTTATTACCGGCGAGACTGGCACCGGCAAGGAACTGGTGGCGCGAGCCATCCACTCTCAGAGCTATCGTAAGGATAAGCCCTTTATTGCCGTCAGTTGTGCCGCCCTGCCCGAGAGCCTCCTGGAGAGCGAGCTATTTGGTCATGAGAAAGGCTCTTTTACCGGAGCTCACGCTCAAAAGAAGGGGAAATTTGAAATCGCTAACCGGGGCACCCTGTTTCTGGATGAGATTGGTGAGATGAGCGCCAATATCCAGGTTCACCTGCTCAGGGTCCTGGAGGAGAAGGAATTCTCCAGGGTTGGCGGCAATGAACTGGTCAAGGTTGATGTGAGGGTTATTTCTGCCACCAACAGGGATATGAAACAGGCGATAGCCAACGGACAATTTCGTGAGGACCTTTACTATCGACTAAACGTGGTTAACATTGAACTGCCTCCGTTAAGGGAAAGAACCGAGGATATTCCTCTCTTAGCCCAGCACTTCTTGAAGAAGTTTAGTGTGGAGAATCAGAAAGAGATTACAGACTTCTCTCCCGAGGCTACTGATTTGCTTTTGAAATATGAGTGGCTAGGCAACGTCCGGGAACTGGAAAATGCTATTGAAAGAGCGGTCATCTTAACCAAAAATTCTTATATTGAGACTGCTGACCTGCGTCAAGAAAATTTACTATTGGCTCACTCAGCCCCAGCAGGGAAAGACCTTGGAGAGGTCGAGAAAAACCATATCCTGAATATACTCAACGAAACTGGCGGCAACTACAGTAAGACTGCCAGAATCCTGGGAATTTCCAGAATGACACTCTACAACAAGATTAGGGCATATGGATTAAATGTAAAGAAAATAGACAGTCGCTGATTAACTCTTTTACAGTTAAACTTCTGCTTAAAGCCAGAATCAGGCTATCCTAACTACTTAGGATAGCCTTTTGTTTTGGCAAGAAAATTGCACCTAAATAGGGTGGAGATGGTAAAAGGTGGAAAAACAAACAGTCCTGAGGAAAGAAAAAATAAGAGGGGGTGAAAAGATGAAACCAATATTGGTAGTAGAGGATGAAGCTATTATGAGGGAGTCTCTGCGAGATTGGCTAACCGACGATGGTTACCAGGTAGAGACTGCCAAGGAAGGAGAGGAAGCGCTAGAGGCGATTGCCGAGCAGGACTTTGGTGTTGTCATCCTTGACCTGAGGTTGCCGGGAAAGGACGGGATTGAGGTATTAAGAGAGGCCAAGGAGAAAAGGCCACAGCTTAAGGGAATCATTATTACCGCTTACCCCTCAATAGAGACCGCAGTGGAGGCAACGAGGATAGGAGCTATTGACTACTTGACCAAGCCCGTTAGCCTTGATGCCTTGGAGGAATTGATCCAAAAGACCCTGGGGCCGGTTCAGGTGAAAATAAAGCCAAAGGCTGTCCCTGAAGAGACTATAGCCCAACCACCGGTAGCCGAGGAGGCAAAGGTTGAGGAGGCGAAGGTTAAGGAAGCGAAGGTTGAGGAGGTCATAGCTATAGCCCCAGAGGAAATCCCGGTTCACCTCAAGCAGGGTAAGGCTCACTTTGATGCCGGTCGCTACGGGGAGGCACTAAAGGAATTTGAATCTATCCTCAGCATTGCCCCGGGCAATATCGAGACCCGGGTCTGGATTCGAAAGACAAGGGAAACACTGGCAACGCCAAAGGTTGAGGCAGTAGCTGAAGGGGAGGCGGCACCGGTCGCTGAAGAGGTCAAGCCCAAGGAGTGCGTCTGGATGAAGATGGGGTTGGTGGCTTATCGCATCTGCACCCGAGACTACGATTGCCTTACCTGTGAGTTTGACCAGATGATGCAGGAGAAAATGGCTAGTGGGGAAACCCCGGAGCTTGATGCCGCGCTGGAAAGATTTAAGGAGCTGCCGGGGAGCCAGAGGCTTTGCCGCTACGCTATCAAGGGCGATGTCTCCTACCGCCTATGCACCCGTCTCTTCCAGTGTGCCACCTGTGAGTTTGGTCAAATGATGGAAGATGCCCTCCAGCAAAAGCTGGCTAAGCTAGTGGCGCGACGGGAGGCACTACTCAAAAAGGAGCGGCGGCTTCAAGCTAAGGCATAGCTAAAGGTCCAGGCCTATTTTGTGCCGTCGAAGTTAAAAAAAGAGGGTCGAGGTGAAACCTCGACCCTCTCGTTGTCCCATGAAACGCCTGAGAGCACCGAGGCTGAGCAAGCTGATACTGCCCAGCTTGACGCGGGAGCAGGTATCCTGTCTTCTTGATGGGTTGGATAACGCCCGGGACAGGGCTATTATCGCCATGTTCACCGAGAGCGGGCTCCGCCTTTCCGAGCTGGTCAATATCAAACCTCAGGATATAGACTGGAAGACGGGCACGGTAAAAATTATGGGGAAAGGACGGAAAGAAGCGCTGGCTCCTCTGGGTAAAATTACGCAAAAATATCTCAAAAGCTGGCTTGGGGAGTATCAGCCCAACGGCAACATCTGGGGTCTTAATAGATGGTGCAGAGGTATACACGGTCGGTAACGTTCAGTGACAGTCTGAGGTTCTACAAAGCACCTCTCTCATGAAATCTGCCAGGGCAACTTTTGACGGGAAACCTGGCTCTTCCTAGATAGGCCATTTGGGAGAATATGACTCGAGCGCAAAGGTGTTCGGACAATCGTAGCCTGCTACCTCCTTTCGGTTAAGCAGCTTCATTTTATCCCTTTTCGGGGTAGCAGTCATTTGACAAAATAGGTAACTCCCCAAAAGTCATAAGACCTTTGTGGACCCCGAATAAATTCAATTTTCTTTCTTTATCTTTCTTCACCCTCTCTGACTATAATTCTTGCCTCCTCGGGGATAGGAGGAGGAACTGGCTCAGCAAGAATCCTTTTTACCGCGCCAAAGCGAGGGGGACAAACTTGAAAGCAAATTCCACACCCTATGCATTTCTCTTGGTCGATGACATGGATCTGATTCTTGCCACCTATGATCGCCTCTACAGGGCATTTCCTGAGGCAAATCATGCAGGCCTTGCACTTATCTGGGTCAATATAGTATGAAATTAGCTTCTTACGGACATAACTTTCAGCCGCTTCAAGATCTAGTTTTAACTGCTCTAGCCCTTTTCCTTCGCCTATCCCAATAGGTCCTAACTCCTTTAGCTGCTTGGTGAAGTTGGTAACAATTTCGGCAAAACGAATTCCTTCAGAAGCAGACACCCATTCAATCCGCAATCTTTCTGGGTTCAACCCTATCTGTTCCAGTAATTTTTTACACAGATTTGTCATTTTTAATGCTTCGTCATTCCCTCGCGTGGCATAATGGCATTCACCAGGCCAACAACCGCCGATAAGCACTCCGTCTATACCGTTTGAGAAAGCCCGGAAAATGAATGCCGGGTCGACTCTGCCGGAGC
>JAGMCH010000088.1 GCA_023129255.1 Dehalococcoidales bacterium | reverse complement strand
TGCGCTTCTTGTTTTACCATCGCCTACTCCCATAATTGTTAGACATGTCTAACAATTATAATGTAATTCATTTCTCCTGGCAAGATTTCCTTGGGCTTTTACAAAATGGAAAGGGTTTTATTATGGTCGGGGTGAGAGGATTTGAACCTCCGACCTCATGGTCCCAAACCATGCGCGCTAGCCGCTGCGCCACACCCCGTGTTTACTCATTTTAGATTGAAATCCCGCTGGCAGCAAATCCCATCTTTGCTTTTCCCGGGAGGTAACTTAAAATACTTCACTTTTGTATTTGGACCAAAATATTCTGCGTATTTTTCAACACTAAGGAATTTACCAGACGGGAAATTATAATGTGAAAAGGAGTGCTGAAATCTTATAATTCTCCGGCAAGGTAGTCATCAACGGAAAAACCATCGAAAACCACAAAATCGGTTTCGGAGGGAATCTTGCCTGTGGGACATAAATTAAAACAAGCCTGGCAGGTGAGGCAAGCCTTGGCCTTTTCCGGGAAAAACGCCGCCCGCCGCTCTATTCCCCTTCCGACAAAGCCTATAGCATGTTCCCCGACAACCTCATCGCAGTAGCGGACACATTGTCCACAAAGAATACATCTCGTTGGCTTCGCTCTGAAGCGAGATTCAAATCTATGGATATTCGCACCATATTCTTTAGCCAGTTTCTTTATCTCCCCAGCGACCTCCCCATCAACCATTGTCGTCGGTGCGACTAATTCGATGAGGACTTTCCGAATCCTGTCTATCCTGGGGGAGCGTGTCCTCACTACTAATCCTTGTTCCACGGGATAGCCACAGGAAGCCACTATTCGAACTCTGCCCTTTCTTTCTACCTCCACGCTGCAAATTCGACAGGCACCGTAAGGCTTCAGTTTCTCGTGATAACACAGAGTTGGTATCTCTATGCCAGCCTCTTTCGCTGCTTCCAATACGGTCATTCCTTCCCTGGCCTTGACTTCCTTTCCATCTATTCGCACAGTTATTGTCATTGCTATTTACCTCTTCTTCTCACGGGTAACCTTGGTCCCGGGGGCTGGAGGTGGAGGCAGAGGCTCACCCGAAATTCTCCTTACAGCGCTAAAACGAGGTGGACAAACCTCAAAACAGGTGTTGCACTTAATGCACTTCTCCTGTTCAATCCAGTGGACTATGCCTTTGCCACCATGAATTGCTTCGGTAGGACAATTCTTAAAGCAAATCATACAAGCGGTGCATTTCTCAGGGTCAATGTAGTAAGAAGTGAGAGCTTTACAAACTTTTGCCGGGCAGCGCTTCTCCTTTATATGAGCCTGATATTCATCCCTGAAGTATTTCAAAGTGGTAAGGGCAGGGTTGGCAGCGGTGGTGCCCAGGGCACATAGGGAAGCGTCCTGCATCACTTTAGCTATATCTTCAATCGCCTCTATATCTCCTTCTTGTCCTTTCCCTTCGCAAATATCAGTCAAAATCTCCCGAAGCGTTCTTAATCCCTCACGGCAAGGGATACACTTCCCACATGATTCTTCGCAGCAAAAGCTGATGAAATACCTCGCTGTGTCCACCATGCAGGTATCCTCATCCATAACCACCGTCCCCCCAGAGCCCATCATGGAACCAAGTTTAGTGAGTTCATCAAAATCAATCGGGGTGTCTAGATGCTGCTCGGGAATTACCCCTCCAGAAGGGCCTCCAGTCTGGACCGCTTTAAATTTCTTACCCTTCGGTATTCCACCACCAATGTCGTAGATTAGCTGCCTCAAGGTCATGCCCATAGGCACTTCCACAAGTCCAGTATTATTCACTTTGCCTACTAAGGAGAAGATTTTGGTCCCCTTGCTCCCATCTGTGCCAATGGAATTAAACCACTCAGCTCCTTTATTGATAATAAGGGGGACATTTGCCCACGTCTCCACGTTATTCAAGCATGATGGCCTTTCCTTTATCCCGCTCACAGCGGTATGGATATATTTCATCTTGGGTTCACCCACTTTCCCCTCTATAGCACACATAAGTGCACTTGACTCTCCAGAGACAAATGCCCCTGCTCCGCGGTGAACCTTAACCCTAAAATCAAATCCTGAGCCGAGGATATTTTCCCC
>JAGMCH010000087.1 GCA_023129255.1 Dehalococcoidales bacterium | reverse complement strand
AGCCTTGTTTTTCTATTCTCTACAGTAGCGAAAATATCCAGGAAGACAAGCTCATCAGCCCCCTCCCGGCAGTAGGCTTGGGCGGCTTCCACCGGGTCACGGGCATCCCTCAAGTTGACAAATTTCACTCCTTTGACTACTCTCCCATCCTTAACATCCAGGCAGGGTATGATTCTTATCTCTTTCATCTTATAGCTCCCCAAAATGATGCTCCCTCCTCTAGGCAATAGGCAACCATTTGCCATTCTACCCAAACTAAATCGTTTTATCAACCCCCTAATAGCCACCCCCACCCCGTAGATTTCTTCACTGATTTCTATTATAATTGGTGCCGTAGGATGAGAAAGGGAGGTAAGAAAATTGGCAAACAGAAGCAGGGAAGAAGGCAAGGCATATGTTCTCAAGATGGTCAAGGAACAAGGGGTAAAATTTATCAACCTGTGGTTTACTGATATCCTGGGGTTCCTCAAGAGCTTTGCCATTACCGTTGAGGAACTAGAACGAGCGCTGGAGGACGGGGCGGGGTTTGATGGCTCCTCAATTGAGGGCTTTGCCCGCATTGATGAGAGCGATATGCTGGCTCTGCCCGACCCCGATACCTTCCGCTTGCTCCCCTGGAGACCCGCTGAACATGCTATAGCCCAGATGTTCTGCGACATCTTAAGACCCGGTGGTCAACCTTTTGAAGGTGACCCCAGGTATGTCTTAAAAAGAAACCTGAAACGGGCAGCCGACATGGGCTACACCTTCAACGTGGGACCTGAGCTGGAGTATTTTTACTTTCATGACTCAAAAGGAACGCAGACCTTAGACGAAGGTGGTTACTTCGATATGACCCCCCTGGACGCCGCCACCGACCTGAGAAGGGAAACGGTGCTTACTCTGGAGGAGATGGGCATTGGCGTTGAGTATTCCCACCATGAGGCGGCTACCAGCCAGCATGAGATAGATATGAGGTACACCGATGCCCTGACTATGGCTGACAACGTGATGACCTACCGCCTGGTAACCAAGCAAATAGCCCTGAAGCACGGGGTTTATGCTACCTTCATGCCCAAGCCGATCTTCGGCGTAAATGGCAGCGGTATGCATGTCCACCAGTCGCTGTTCAAGGGCGACCGGAATGCCTTTTTTGATAAGGGTGATAAGTATCATCTTTCTAAGAAAGCCAAGTGCTATATAGCCGGGCTGCTGAAGCATGCTCCGGAAATCACCGCCGTTACCAATCAGTGGGTCAATTCCTACAAGCGGCTGGTTCCCGGCTTCGAGGCGCCGGTATATCTTTCATGGGCACGAATAAATCGCGCCGACCTGATTCGGGTGCCGGAGTATAAGCCTGGCGAGGAAAAAGCTACCAGGATAGAGTTCAGGTCCCCCGACCCCGCCTGCAACCCATACCTTACCTTCAGTGTGATGCTCGCTGCCGGGCTGGAAGGGATAGAGAAGGAATACCAGGTCCCAGACCCAGTGGAGGAAAATGTGTATGAGATGAGCGAGGAGGAGAGGGGGAAAAGGGGGATAGAGTCCTTGCCTGCCAGCCTCTGGGAGGCTATCCAGCTTACGGAAAGAAGTGAGGTGGTGCGAAAAGCCCTTGGCGACCATGTCTTCCATGCCTTCATCAAGAACAAGAAGATTGAGTGGGACCAGTACCGAACTCAGGTGACTGAATACGAACTCAAGAGATACTTGCCCATCTTGTGAAGAGGGGTAACATTGCTTAGTGCCGGTTAAGGTGCCGGCTACTATTGCCTTTGCTGCTTCTCCTTGATTAAGATATCAACCACTGAAGGGTCAGCCAGGGTGCTGGTATCGCCCAAATTCTGAACATCGCCAGCAGCAATCTTGGTCAGTAAACGGCGCATAATCTTGCCGCTTCTGGTCTTGGGTAGACCGTCAGCAAATTGGAGCTCATCTGGTGTAGCTATCGGTCCAATCTCTTTACGAACGTGAGCCACCAGCTCCTTCTTGAGGGCGTCAGACTTCCCCACATTGGCTATTAGAGTAACAAAGGCATATATGCCCTGTCCCTTAATCTCGTGGGGCATACCAACAACCGCCGCCTCAGCCACCGCCCCGTGGGATACCAGAGCGCTTTCAACCTCAGCGGT
>JAGMCH010000086.1 GCA_023129255.1 Dehalococcoidales bacterium | reverse complement strand
CGGTGACCGGAGACATTAATAACATCGTCTATTCGCCCCATCAGCCAGTAGTAACCATCACCATCCACTCTGGCGCCATCGCCGGTGTTATATACCCCGGGGAACTGAACAAAATAGGTCTTCTTGAACCTCTTTGGTTCACCGTAGACCCGCCGCATCAAACCCGGCCAAGGCTTCTTAATCACCAGGTAACCACCCTCGTTGACATCAGCAACAGAGCCATTTTCCTTAAGCACCGCCGGCTCAACCCCAGGGAATGGCAATGTAGCCGAGCCTGGTTTAAGCGGGGTAGCCCCGGGCAGAGGGGTAATCAATATACCACCAGTCTCCGTCTGCCACCAGGTATCTACGATTGGGCGTTCACCTTTGCCAATTACATTGTAATACCACATCCAGACCTCGGGGTTAATCGGTTCACCAACTGAGCCCAGGACGCGCAAGGAGCTTAAGTCGTGCTTATTAGGCCACTTATTGCCCTCTCTCATTATCGCCCGAAGGGCGGTAGGGGCAGTATAGAAGATATTAACCTGATACTTTTCCACAATATCCCAGAATCTATCGGGGTGGGGATAGGTGGGGACCCCTTCAAATATCAGACTGGTGGCGCCAAAAGCCAATGGTCCGTAGACGATAAAACTATGCCCGGTTACCCAGCCGATATCTGCCGTGCACCAGAAGGTATCCTCCTCCTTGACATCGAATATCCACTTAAGGTTCTGGTAGCAAAACAGGAGATAACCGGCCTGGGTGTGAAGAACCCCCTTAGGTTTTCCTGTGCTTCCGCTGGTATAGAGGATATAGAGAGGGTCCTCGGCATCCAGCACCCTAGGCTTACAATATGGCTTAATATCTTCAGCAACCATTTCTTTATGCCACCAATAGTCACGCCCGGACTGCATATTTACTCCGATATCGGCTCTCTTAACCACAATCACACTCTTTACCGCAGGACATGCCTCAACGGCGATATCGGCATTATCCTTGCTCCTGATAATCCTACCGCCACGGTAGTAGCCATCGGCACAGATAAGGATTTTAGCCCTACAGCCCAGCACTCTATCCTTCAGTGCCTCAGCACTAAAACCGCCGAAAACAACGCTGTGAACAGCCCCAATCCGGGCGCAGGCTAACATGGCAATTGGCAGCTCAAGAATCATGGGTAGATAGATAGATACCCGGTCGCCCTTCTTAATACCGTGTTTCTTTAGTACATTGGCAAACTTGCATACCTCATAATACAGTTGCTGATAGGTTAGCGTCTTACTATCGCCAGTGTCTCCCTCCCAGATCAGGGCGGCTTTATTCTTCCTCCAGGTCTTAAGGTGCCGGTCCAGGCAGTTATAACAGACATTGAGCTTGCCACCAACAAACCATTCATGCTTAGCCTCCTTGAAATCTTCGACTAGCACCTTGTCCCACTTTTTATACCAATCAAGCTGCTCGGCCAACTCTCCCCAGAAACTCTCAGGGTCGTCAACAGACCTTTGATAAATTCTCTTATATTCGTCCAGGCTCTTTATATACGCATTTTGCCTGACGTGCTCTGGGGGGTTAAATACCCGCTTTTCCTCCATCATAGAGGTAATTGTTTTCGCCTCTTCCATAAACAGCTCTCCTTCTAGCTCCAAATCCTTTCTTAATTATTCGCAAATCTGATGGTAATTAGTTATCACCCAAACTAGATTATACTAGAGGCTGACCCTCCGCCGTAACGGTTATAACACCTGAGGGTTAATCCTGGTAGGTAACACCCATAAGTTGGGTAAATGCCGCCCGCAGCCTCTGTGAAATCACGTAGGCTACTCCACCGGCAATTTCAGCGCACAGCTTGGGGTTGGTGTAAACCAAATTGCGCAGCTCCTTCCCGTTGAAAGCAAGTACCTTTGTCTTCTCCAAGGCTTTCACTGTGCAAGTACAGCGGTATGGCGGTATTGAAGCTGACCAGCCGAAACATTCAAAATTGGAGGCAGCCTGGATTTGTCGCTTATCTGTTGGCCCCAGCTCCAGCAGAACGGACACCAGCCCTTCTTCAATCACATATATCTTTTCCTCTTCCCGGTCCTGCTTGCATATGGTTGTCCCCGCCTCAAATACTTCAGGCGTGCACATCTTTTCCACTTCCTGAAGCTCATCGTCCTCTAGGTAGTGGAATACATCAGACCTTTTCAGTACCTCTAGCTTATCCATTTGTCGTCCTCCAAAATTTTTGTGGATTTTTACTTACTGCCCAAAAATCTATTTTAACACTGTTCATGGTATATTTTCCAGTCGGCTAGAGATGTAGTCAGATTTGCATTTTGCTTTATTTAGCAAATTATGTTTACAATAAGCTATCACTGTGCTAGTATCAGCTACCATGCTGGTGTTGAGGACAAGGAGATGCGGATAGAGAAGCAAAGATATACTGAGCGCTTCGGCTCAATAAAGATAAATGACGTGCAAAAGGTCCTGGAGCTTGATTCCGGGAGGAGAGCCGATGAGCCGCTTGTAGAAGCGATAGCCGTAGACAAGATAGAAGAGGAGGCCATTAAGGGGATTGAGGAGAAAATGGCTATCGTTATCCCGGTTAAGGATGAGAAGCTCAAGCTCTTTGAGGGGGTTATCAGCGGCGTTCCTCACGAGTGCCTGATAATAGCAATCTCAAACAGTGAGCAAGAGCCAACTGACAGATTTGGCATGGAACGGGATACCCTGGAACAGTATTGCCACTTTACCCAGCGCCCAGCCTTGATTATCCATCAGAAAGACCCGCTTCTGGCTCAGGCTCTGGCTCAAGCTAAATATACCGATTTGCTGGATGAGGATGGAAAGGCAGTAAGGAATGGTAAAAGCGAGGGGATGGTAGTCGGTTTGCTGATAGCCATGCTGGCAGAAAAGGAATACGTCGGTTTTATTGACGCTGATAATTACTTTCCCGGGTCGGTCTGGGAATATACAAGGTGCTATGCTGCTGGCTTCAGTATTTCACAGTCGCCATATGCCATGGTCAGGATTCTATGGCGATACAAACCGAAGATATCAGGCGAAATCTACTTCAGAAAATGGGGGCGAGTATCAGAAA
>JAGMCH010000085.1 GCA_023129255.1 Dehalococcoidales bacterium | reverse complement strand
ATGAGCATCAAGCTGGCTAATATACTCCCCTTCGCTTCGGGCTATGCCGTTGAACCGCAAGAACTCGTCTCCCTTTGCGAAGACTACGGCGGGGTATTGCCCACGGCTAATCGGAAAATAGCCAAAGACGGCATAGATATCTTCCAGATAGAAAGCAGAAACCCTCACTTCCATGAGGAAAAGGGCATAGCGCACCTGCGGGATATGCTGCTCCAGGGGCTTAGCACTATTTATCATTCCCCACTTTGTGAACAGGAGACGAAGCGGTTGGTTCTCAGAGAGCTATCCGCCCAGCGTGCTCTCAAGCGGGGTGAAGAACCACCCAAGCCCCGTATTACCCCCCCTCCCCACCAGGCGGACATCAAAAGCTTCATCAACTTTATGGCTAAGCGTATGGACTCATACTCAGCACTAAAGGGATAGCCATGCCAGATTGTTCCACGGAGCCGAGACTGATAGCCTTTGATATGGATGGCACCCTAATTGCTGACAGGTTTATCTTCAGGCTGGCTCGTAGATTTGGCTTTGAGGCAGAGCTAAAGGAGATAATGTCAAGAAACACTCCGGAGTATGAGAAGACAAGAAGCATCGTCTCTCTGCTCAAAGGAATGAGGACCAAGGAAGTCATTGATACCTTCGACCAAATTCCACTGTCACCGGGCGCCCAGATGACAGTGGAAGAACTCAAAAGGGAAGGGCACGTGCTGGCTATAATCAGTGACAGTTACACCCTAGTTACCGAGCGGCTAAAGAAAAGGCTGAGCTTTGACTATACTGTAGCTAATAAGCTTGTTGTAAAAGGGGGGAAGCTTACTGGAGAGGTAGAGATGCCGTTAAATTGGACGAGCAATAGAACGGGGTGCCTGAAGCACTCGGTATGCAAGCTAAATGCCCTGGTCAGCCTTTCAGAAAAGACTAAAATACCACTGGAAAGAACTATAGCTGTTGGCGATAATGTTGCTGATATATGCATGCTAAGGCAAGCTGGTCTGGGGATAGCCTTCAATCCTAAAACCCGAGCTGTTGAGCAGAGCGCTGATATTACCATAAAGGGAGACATGTCAGGGCTTTTAACCATCATAAGAGAGTGAAGACCACCATCTTGTACATTATACCTATTGACATTATAGGGTAAATAGTTTATTGTTCACAAAAAAGGAGGTAGACCCAATGCAAGCCTATTGTGTCAAATGCCGGACCAAAAGGGAAATGAGGGACCCCAAGCGCATAACTATGAAGAACGGCAGGCCGGCAACTCAAGGGGTGTGCCCCGTATGTGGCACCAAGATGTTCAGAATAGGGAAGAGCTAAAATAGCGGGTATCAAGGGTTTCCAGACAAGGCTGGATATGTGTGTTATTGGCATATCCAGCCTTCTTGTTATCTATCACACACATTGATATAGAGCCCGATTGACTTGACAAAAGTAAGGTCGGGGTCTAACATCGTGGCACAGCTACTTCGTCTGAAAAGGACTGTAGTATTGCAGAAACCATACCTATAGTTCTATTCATTGTTGACATATGCCCATAACTATACTCCAACTTTATAGATGTAACTATCACTGAAAGGAGGCTGAAGGAGATGGCTGGACCTTTAGACGGGATTAGGGTGGTGGAAATATCCATGTTTCAGCAGGGACCTGTGGCTGGGATGAGGCTGGGGGATTTAGGCGCTGAGATAATTAAGGTGGAGCCTAAGACGGGAGACCCGGCAAGAGGAATGATGAGGATTATCGGCGCTGATACTGGCTTGAAAGGCCGAAACTATTACTTTGAAAGTAACAACCGGAACAAGAGGAGCATCGCCCTAGATTTGAATACTGAAAAGGGGAAGGAGATATTTTTTGAGCTGATTAAGCGAGCCGATGTTTTTTTGACCAATATGAGCATAGCGGCTCCTAAGAGAATGGGGATTGATTACCAGACGCTGTCATCCCTAAACCCACGTCTTATCTACGCTCATGCTTCGGGCTGGGGAAGGCAAGGTCCTGACGCCAATGAGCTTTCCTTTGACTACACTGGAATAGCCAGGGCGGGAACCATGATGATGTGTGGAGAGCGGGGTGGTCCACCGGGAACTCTTATACCAGGAATGGGTGATGAGATGGGCGGACTTATGTGTGCTTGGGCGGTGACTGCTGCCCTATATGTCAGAGAGAAGACAGGTAAGGGGCAGCTAGTAGATTCATCCTTAATGGGCAGCCTGATTGCTTTGCATGGGGTTAACTTCGCCGCCCCCGGGGTTTTGGGGCGGGAATTCCCAAGACTGCTTAGGGCTGAAGCTGGCAATGCAATTTATAATCACTATAAGTGTAAGGACGGTAAATGGATTGTCATTGCTCACCTTCAGCCAGATAGATACTGGCCCAATGTGTGTAAGGCAATGGGCTTAG
Source organism: Dehalococcoidales bacterium (assembly GCA_023129255.1). Taxonomy (GTDB): domain Bacteria; phylum Chloroflexota; class Dehalococcoidia; order Dehalococcoidales; family BS750m-G39; genus JAGMCH01. The sequence continues at coordinate 7,077 of JAGMCH010000085.1, read as the reverse complement.
AAGAACTGGAGCACGACCCAAGGTTCAATACTATAGAGGCTAGGCATGATAATGGTAAGGAGCTGGTGAGTATCTTAGATAAGAAGTTCGCTACCAAGACAAGAGATGAATGGATGGAGATTTTTAAGAGGGAGAACGTAATCTATACCCCCATTCAGTCACCTACTGAGGTGTTTAAAGACCCCCAAGCCTTAGCTAACGATTATGTTATCGGGGTTGACCACCCGGTTTGGGGCAAGATAAAGATGCTTGGTTTCCCGTGGACGTTTGCTGAAACCCCGGCATCAGTCAGGCGGGAAGCACCTGAACTTGGTCAGCATACCGAGGAAGTATTATTGGAGCTAGGCTATAGCTGGGACGATATTGCCAAGTTGAAGGAAGAGGAAGTAATAATCTAAAGCCACGCCTGTTTCGATACGGAACTGCATAAGATTATTATCCTCGACTATAGCGTCAAGCTAGAGAACTGAAGAAACAGTTTATCAAGACCAAGAGGGCAAGGAGCTTGCTATGATTCAGCCCGTTAATTTTTAATAAAAGATTGAGGATGTCAAATGAGGGAATTCGAATATTTCGCTCCTAAAACAGTCAAGGAAGCCCTTTCCTTGCTTTCACAGTACGAGGAAGAGGCCGAAATAATCGCCGGAGGGCAATCGCTGCTGGTTATCATGAGGCAGGGATTATTCACTCCCAAATATTTAATCGATGTCAAGGGCATATCCGCTCTGGACTACATTAACCGTGATGAGGGGAAGGGTTTGAGAATCGGGGCACTGACCATACATCGAGCCATAGAAAAATCCCCAATCATCCAGAGGCATTTCAAGGTGCTCAGCGAGATGGAGGGAAATCTTGCCACAATCCAGACCCGAAACTGGGGTACAATCGGGGGCAACCTTTGCCATGGGGACCCCGCAGGCGACCCCGCACCAGTTTTCATCGCATTAATGGCGAAGTTGAAGTTGGCCAGCCTGGGTCAAGAGAGAATCATGGAGGTAGAAGAGTTTTCCAAGGATTATCTTGAGGTTGCTCTTGAGCCTAACGAAATGCTCGTCGAAATTCAGGTGCCGACCCCACCACCTAATACCGGCACTGCTTACGAGAAGCTTACGGTAATGAAGGGGGATATGGGAATTGTAGGAGCGGCGGTGTCAATCACCTTGAGCTCAGAGGATGGCGTCTGCAAGGACGCTCGAATAGCGCTCAGCAACGCCTCTTCCATCCCTCTAAGAGTCAGAGAGGCGGAAAGGCAACTAATAGGGAAAGTGCTCAACGACGACCTGTTAGCTGAGGCTGGCCAAGTAGCCTCGGAGGAAGCTGAAACTACCTCTGATGTTCATGGTTCCGCAGAATACAGGAGGGAGATGGTGAAAGTCTTCGTGAGGCGAGCAGCAAGAAAGGCTCTGGAAAGAGCTAGGGCAGGATGACTTTCTGACGGAGGTATAGCATGAATGGTGAACTGAAAGAATTAAAGTTAACGATTAACGGGAAGCCTTATGAGCTAAAGGTGAAGCCACAGGCATTACTCGTGGACGTTCTGAGGAAGAACCTGAGGCTGACGGGGACCAAGCAAGGGTGCCTTACCAGCTCCTGTGGTGCCTGCACCATTGTTATTGATGGAAAAGCAGTCAAGTCCTGCTCCATACTGGCGTTGCAGGCTAACGGACATGAAGTTACCACCATTGAAGGATTGGCTGACGGGGATAAGCTTCACCCTATCCAGGAAGCATTTATCGAGCATGGCGCTGTAGAGTGCGGATTCTGCACCCCGGGGAGGGTAATGTCAGCCAAGGCATTGCTGGATGAGAACCCTAATCCAACCCGCGAGGAGATAAGAGAGGCAATGCAGAGTAATCTGTGTGCTGATGAGGGCTATGTTAAATATATTGAGGCTGTAGAAATAGTAGTCAAGAAGACGCAAGGAGGTAGCTGATTATGGCAAAGGAGGAGAAGCATTCGGTCATCGGTCACCCCATGCCAAGGGTAGATGCAAGAGCCAAGGTTACCGGCCGGGCGAAGTATGCGGCGGATATTGAGCTGCCAGATATGCTATGGGGCAAGATAAAGAGAAGCCCTTATGCTCACGCCAGGATACTCAATATTGATACCAGCAAGGCTGAAAGGTTGCCCGGGGTAAAAGCTGTGACTACCGGCAAGGATTTTGGCGGTTTCAGGTGGGGATGGATAGGCACAACCAGAGATGAGGAGCCGCTAGCCGTCACTAAGGTGCGATATATGTATGAGGGGGTAGCAGCAGTGGCTGCTATTGATGAGGATATCGCAGAAGAGGCTTGCGAGCTTATTGAGGTAGAATACGAGCCGCTGCCGGGGCTCTTTGACCCCTTTGAAGCGATGAAGGAGGGAGCCCTACTAGTTCATGAAGACCGCCCAGGGAATATTACCACTGAGTATCACTGGAACTTCGGCGATGTAGAGAAAGCCTTTGCCGAATCATACCTTGTCCGCGAGGATAACTTTAAGACCCCCAGGATGGCTAAGGGTTATATAGAGCCACCAGCAATAGTAGCCTACTGGCCTGATACCGACCATTTAACCGTTTGGATAGCGAAGGGAAGCCCATACTTTCCTTATCGGATTTTGGCTAGATGTTTTAACTTGCCGTTGAACAAAGTGCGGGTAATACAGCCTTTCATTGGCGCTGACTTTGGTGGAACTAAAAATGACATGGTAAATGGTGATTTTGCCGCTCCAATGCTAGCCAAGAAGACGGGCAAGCCAGTAAAAATCGTCTATACCCAGTTTGAGGAACTTGCTACCTGCTTGCGCCGACATCCAGTGTGGATTACTATAAAAACGGGGGTCACCAAGGACGGCATATTGAACGCTATCCAGACTAGGCTTGTCGCTGACGGCGGGGCCTACACTCGCATGAGTCCTCTCAGCTTATACCTGATGGGTTGCTGTATGACCCTGCCTTATAAGCTACCTAACTTCAAGACAGACGCCTACTGTATCTTCACCAACAATCCGAGTTCGGCAGCGATGAGGGGGCACGGAATATACCACACCCGGTTTGCCGCCGATGTTCAGATGGACATGATAGCTGAGGAATTGGGCATAGACCCGGTGGAGATAAGGCTGAGAAATGCCATTGAAAACCCTGAGCCAGGTGAAATTTACCATACGGTCAATAAATTGACTGTAGGCAGCTGTGGGGTCAAAGAGTGCATTGAAAAGGTTGCCCAGGCTATAAACTGGCAGGAGCGAAAAGAGGCTGAAAAGATAGATGGCTACCTAGCCCATGGCGTGGGTGTTGCCGCCGGAGCCTATCTGAGCGGGGCAAGGCTCACCGGTCATAATGCTGCTGCTGCTGTGGTGAGAATATGTGAAGATGGGACTGTTAACCTCCTCACAGGAGCTTCCGATGTTGGGCAGGGCTCAGACACAATTATGTCTGCCATTGTTGCTGAGGTGCTTGGCTTGGAGCTAAAAGACGTGGAGATAAAGCGAGTGGACACTGACTATACGCCCGCCGACCCTGGCAGCTTTGGAAGCAGGGTCACTGTGTACGCTGGTGACGCTACTAAGAGGGCAGCCGAGGACGCCAAGCGGCAGCTTCTCAAATTCGCAGCAAAAGAGTTTGGTATAAAACCAGAAGCGATGGATATTAAGGACAAAAAGGCGTTTGTCAAGGCAGACCACAGCAAAAGCATCCCCTGGTTAAAATTGGTGAAGCTCGCTTGTTATACAACGCCGGGTAATGTAATCATCGGTAAGGGGGTTTCAACCAGAGGGGTAGGTCAGGTTCCAAATTGGGAAACGGGCGAGGAGGATGTAGGGGCTAATTATAGCTTTACTGCTGAGGCAAATGAGGTAGAGGTGGACTTGGAGACAGGGGTGGTAAAATGCACCGATAATAGCGTAATAGCTCACGACTGTGGCTTTCCGCTGAATCCTCCAGCAGTTGAGACCCAAGTTCAGGGTGGGGCGTATCATCAGGGGGTTGCGGCAGCCTTGTATGAGGAATTTAAGATGGATAACGGGCTAACCACTAACCCCAATCTTGTGGACTACACGCGTCCTCGCGCCTACGAAGCCCCGATGACCAAGGTAATACATGTGATAACCAACGACCCCTTTGGTCCCTTCGGCGCTAAGGAGGCCAGCGAGGGGAGTTGTTGCACTGCCCCACCAGCGGTCATCAACGCAATTCATGATGCTACAGGGATATGGATCAAGGAACTTCCGGCACAGCCGGAGAAGGTTTTTTGGGCGTTGAAGCAACTGTAGAAATCCTCGGCGACATTAGTTATACTACAATTAGGCGGCGGTGCGGGAAATGTGATAACTTCGTAAGATTTTCCCCCCCTTAATTTTATAATTTTGTCACTGTTTCTGTTTATTATGTTAGCCTTAGCTGAAATCAGGGAGGTGAGGTTATGGCAATGATGGAGGCCGAACAGGATAAAACGCTGGAAGCACTCCGGATTGCCATCCAGATGGAAATTGATGGCAAGCAATACTATCTGAAAGCTAGCCAGGAAAGCGGTAATGAGCTGGGTAAGAAGCTGCTACAGTCGCTAGCCGCTGAAGAAGACATCCACCGACAGAAATTTGAGCAGATATATGATGCTATACGCAACAAGAAAGCCTGGCCAGCGACTGACTTTCAGCCTGACGGGGGTCAAAACTTAAGAACCATATTTGTCCAAGCAACCGAGGAAATCGGCTCCAAGATAAAGGCTCCCGCCACTGAGCTTGATGCCGTACAAACCGCCATGGATATGGAAAACAAAACCTACGATTTCTATAAACGCCGGGGGGAAAATGCCGCCCATGATGCCGAGAGAGCCTTTTATCACACCCTGGCTGCTGAAGAGAGGGAACATTACCTGGTTCTGCTTGACTACTATGAATACCTCAAAGACCCGGCAGGTTGGTTTGTCCAGAAGGAGCATCCATCCCTGGATGGAGGCTAAATAAGTAATAGGGATTCTGGAAGTAGGAGGTGAGCCACTATGCTGGAGATTAAACATTTAAACGTAGCCGTTGAGGGCAGGGAAATTCTGCGGGATGTTAATCTGAATATCGGAACCGGGGAGACACACGCCCTCTTCGGTCCTAATGGCAGCGGCAAGACCACCCTGCTTATGGCGATAATGGGCTTCCCCAGGTATCAGGTAACTAAAGGCAAGATTATTTTCAAGGGCAAGGACATAACCAAATTGGCGGTGGATGAGAGAGCTCGCCTGGGGATTGGCATCTCCTTCCAGCGTCCCCCGGTGGTGCGGGGAGTGAAGACCCGGGATATGGTCAGTGCCGCTATGGGGGGCGAAGGGGATGAAAAAAGCATAGCCAAGCTGGCGGAGAGAGCCGACCTTACTGAGTTTCTGGATAGGGATATAAACTACGGCTTTTCCGGAGGCGAGATAAAGCGCGCCGAGCTACTGCAGCTAATGGCTCAAAGGCCAGAACTTACCTTGCTGGATGAGCCCGAGTCCGGGGTTGACCTGGTAAACATCGCCCTGATTGGTGAACTGCTAAATGAGCTGCTGGAAAAGGGTTGCCCGATACGTAAGCGAAAGTGCATGGGGCTTATCATCACCCATACCGGCCATATTCTGGAATACGTCAATGTTCGCACCGGCTATGTCATGCTTGATGGCAGGGTAGTCTGCCAGGGAGACCCCCACGAGATTCTGGCTACCATCAAGGAAAAGGGTTATGAGGAGTGTGCCCGATGCGTGAAGTAAAATCTTCCAAGGCATATAAAGATAAAGCCAAAGCCGCCTCAGCCAAGCCGGCAGCCCTGGGTGAGGATATAGACCTGAGCGCTTTTGCCGCCTCAGCCGAAGAACAACCGTATGAGGCTGACCCATCAAAGCTTCCCGCCAAAGCCAAAGAGCAGATGATGGAGGCAGGAGTTATTCTGGAAGATACTAGCCAGAGGTCGGGGACCTATATCCAGATGGATAACACCCCAGTCCATTTTTCCAGCCAGCAAGAGGGTGTAGAAGTAATGGCCATAAGCCAAGCCCTGGAAAAGTATGACTGGTTATCCGATTACTGGTGGCAGGCGGTGGCCGTGGACACTGATAAATACACCGCCCACGTGGAACTTAGCCAGGGCAACGGCTACTTCATCCGTGCCCTGCCCGGAAAGAAGACCATCTATCCCGTTCAGGCTTGCCTCTACCTGGCAAAAGCGAAACTGGCTCAGAATGTGCATAATATCATCATCGCCGAGGAAAACTCCGAACTCCACATTGTTACCGGTTGTACCACTGCCTTTGGAGAGGAACCAGGACTGCACCTGGGAGTTTCCGAGTTCTATATCAAGAGAGGGGCAAAGGTTACCTTCACCATGATACACAGCTGGAACCCGGAGATAGCGGTGCGTCCCCGCACCGGGACTATTATTGAACAGGACGGGTTGTTCCTGAGTAACTATGTACTTATGAAGCCAGTTCGCTCACTGCAGATGTACCCTGCTGCCAAGTGCGTAGGCGAAAATGCCATTGTCAGATATAACAGCATCCTGATGGCACCTCCAGGCTCGCACATGGATATCGGCTCCAGGGTTTTGCTTAACGCCAAGGGAGCTAAGACCGAGATAATATCACGGGCGCTCACTACCGGAGGCACCATTATTGCCCGCGGCTACATAGAAGGCAATGCCCCCGAGGTCAAGGGGCACCTGGAATGCCGGGGGCTGATTCTGCAGGAAAAAGGAGTGATTCACGCCATACCTGAGCTTAAGGGTAACCTGGCTGGCATTGACCTCTCCCATGAAGCTGCGGTGGGCAAGATTGCTGAAGAGGAGGTGGAGTACCTGATGGCTCGAGGGCTGACCCGAACCGAGGCTACAGCCACCATCGTTAGAGGCTTCCTCCGGGTAGACATTGAAGGACTGCCACCCCAGCTTGACGCTGAATTAAAGCGGGCTATTGAAGCCAGCGAGAAGGAACTGATGTAAATAACCTGGCGGAGGTGAGAGATGAACCTTAAGGCTCTATATAAATTAGGCTATGGTTTATATATTGTATGCTCAAGGAAGGGGGACAAGCTCAACGGGCAAATCGCCAACACCGTGTTCCAGATAACTTCGGAGCCGCC
>JAGMCH010000084.1 GCA_023129255.1 Dehalococcoidales bacterium | reverse complement strand
ACTATTGCCGTAAGCATCAACAAGAACAATTTAACCCACGAGTTTATCAAGGAGAGCAAGGTGCTGGCGGTCTCGGTCCTCTCTCAGGATACACCTCTCCCCTTCATCGGTCGCTTCGGCTTCAAGTCAGGCAGAGACATAGACAAGCTGGAGGGCATTAACTATAAAATAGGTGAGACCCAGGCTCCGGTGATTACTGACAATACCCTGACTTATCTGGAAGCCAGGGTAACTCAAGAAGTAGATGTGGGAACGCATACTATTTTTGTTGGAGAGCTTGTGGGAGCTGATGTTCTTAGAGAAGGTGAGCCTATGACCTATGCCTATTATCATCAGGTCAAACGGGGCACCACCCCCAAGACAGCTCCCAGCTATATTGAGGAGAAAAAGGAGGCAGTAACCAAAATGGCAAAATACAGGTGTACCGTTTGTGGTTATGTCTATGACCCGGAACTGGGAGACCCCGATGGCGGCATAAAACCGGGGACGCCTTTTGAAGAAATACCCGACGATTGGGTTTGTCCCGTCTGTGGGGTGGCCAAGAGTGAATTCGAGAAGGAGGAATAAGATGAAACCAAGAGAGATAAAACCGGGGATTTACTGGGTAGGAGCTATTGACTGGGACCGGCGCTTGTTTGACTCACTGATACCGCTTCCTGACGGCACGAGCTACAACTCATATTTAATCAAGGGTAGTGAGAAGACAGCGCTTATTGATACCGTAGACCCTACTATGCAGGATGTGCTGATAAATAACCTGAGTGAACTTGGAGTTAAAAGTATCGATTATGTGGTTGCCAATCATGCCGAGCAGGACCATTCCGGCGCTATCCCCCAAGTCCTTGAAAAGTACCCCAAGGCAAAGGTCGTGGTTACACCCAAGTGTAAGGGTATGCTCATTGACCTGCTTATGATTCCAGAGGAGAGGTTTATCACGGTCAATGACAAAGAGACCATTTCGCTGGGGGATAGAACCCTGGAGTTTATCCATGCCCCCTGGGTTCACTGGCCGGAGACAATGCTTACTTACTTGAGGGAAGACAAGATACTCTTCCCCTGTGATTTCTTCGGCTCCCACCTGGCTACAACCGACCTGTATGTCAGGGATGGAGGGCAGGTCTACGAAGCTGCCAAGAGATATTACGCGGAAATCATGATGCCCTTCCGAACTATTATTCAGAAGAACCTGGAGAAGGTAAAGGACTATGCGATTGAGCTCATCGCTCCCAGCCACGGCCCCATGCACGATAGGCCTGAGTTCATCTTGAAAGCGTATCATAGCTGGGCCTTCGATGAGCCCAAGAACATTGTGGTATTGCCCTATATCTCGATGCACGGCAGCACCCGCAAGATGGTGGAATACCTTGTCGGAGCTTTAGCCGAGAGAGGGGTGACGGTGAAACAGTTTGACCTTGCCGTGACTGACATCGGGAAACTGGCAATGGCACTGGTGGATGCGGCCACAGTTGTTATCGGGACGCCCACCGTTCTCATCGGTCCGCACCCGAACGTTGCCTATGCTGCCATCCTGGCGAATGCCCTGAGACCTAATCTTAAATTCATCTCCATCATCGGTTCCTATGGCTGGGGAGGCAAGGCAGTTGAGCAACTCGCCGCGATGATTCCCAACCTGAAGGTAGAAATACTGGAACCGGTGTTGAGCAAGGGCTTTCCGAAGGAAGCTGATTTCAAGGCGCTGGATAGTCTGGCAACCGCTATTGCCGAAAAACACAAAGAGGAGGGTTTCGCCTAGCAGCTAATAGCTAAAAGGAACACTAGGTGAGGAAGGCAACCAAAAACTATATTTTAGCCCTCGTCACGGCTGTGCTCTTTAGCAAAAATGGCTGCGCCCAGGGCAGCCGTTATTTGAGGTTCCTTCGGAGTTATTACCTCCTTGCCTAATTCCCCTTCAATTGCTTTAACTACTCCGATATTCTTGGCTACTCCCCCGGAAAAAACTATGGGCTCATTGTAACTAATTTGCCCCCCAGCCCCCATACCAATCACCCTCTTGGCAATGGCTTTGCTTATACCATAAGCTATATCTTCCTTAGCCTTATGCTCTGATAGAAGAGAGATTATCTCTGACTCGGCAAATACTGTGCAGACACTGCTGAGAGTGCAACCCTTCTCAGACTTCAAAGCAAGTGGGCCAAGCTCAGAGAGAGAGAGGTTTAATATCCTCTCGGTTAAGACCTCTAAAAACCTTCCCGTCCCAGCAGCACACTTGTCATTCATCTCGAACCTGACAACCCCCCCATTCTCATCCAGTTCAATTACTTTGCTATCCTGCCCGCCAATGTCAATAATTGTTCTAACTGTAGGAAATAGGAACTTTGTTCCCTTAGCGTGACAGACTATCTCGGGTAACACTTTATCCGAAGAGGCGAACGCTCTACGGCCGTAACCGGTTGACACAATATACTTTACGGCATCCTCCGACCTTTGGATTTTAGCCAGAGCCAGGTTAAGAACCTCGGCACCACTTTGCTCACGGTCATAGCTGGTTGGTATCAGAGAAAAGGCCAAAATTTCTTCCCGCTCAATTATTACCGCTTTGGTAGTAGCTGCGCCTATATCAATACCCACAAACATAACTTCAAGCCTTTCGTATTTTCATTATCTCGCATATGCTTTCAATTCTTGTTCTCAAAGCTTCCGGACTATAGTCTCTATCATCCCAGTTGTCTCCCTCAATGTAGAATACCGGTAATCCGGTCTTTTCCTCCACCATCCTAGTCAGTAATCGGTGACTGCTGCCCAGCCAGCGGTCAAAATCCATTAAACCAAAGACCATGCCATCGAACTTATGTGTTTCCAGCTTTTCACATATTTGTTCCGCCTGGTAGCCAGGATTGACCATCCCCGATGTCCTGAGCCAGCCTTCAGCCGCAGCCATATAGGGGTCTTCGAATGTAGGCGGCGTTAGTTGCTTCTTAGTATGTATAAAAAACTCGCTCAAGGGTATTCCCACCCCATTCTCCTCGAACATTTTGGCTATCCAGGGAACGGAAGGATGAATACTGTAAATCAGCAGTTTTGGTGCCCCCTCAGGCAGTATGCCCTCTTTACCAGCCACCCTTTGCTCTACCTCTTTAATGGTAATATCTAGCGCCTTCTCCATTGCTTCAATGCCAGTGTTAAATGGCGTGAACAAAGGTTCCCAAAATAGGCGCCCGCTCACTGCGCCTAGAGGTTGCGGGTCAGCAGTCATTAGCAGAGCTAACTCCGCCAGTTTGGCCGCATACCTCTGCCAGATGCCAATTACCTCCTTTATCTTCTCTTCTGGAACCTTGATCCCAACCTCCTTCTGAGTTGATTCGAATCCATCTCTCATTTGATTTGCCAGGTACTCAACCCGGTCAATGACCTCATCCTCTACAGTACCCAGGGGCTGGTCGTGAGGCAAGCGTGTAATATAGGTTTTCCACTCGGGGTCTTGATAGATGCGAATGAATTCATCGGTTTTAGGCCCTTCATCACAAATAAAACCCCATATCCAACTTATATCAGGCGATGGAATAATCCCTAATCTACGGGCGGCATATCTCGTCTTGTTCAGGGCACAGTGGCGGCATCCGTATGGGATTCCAGCTTTTTCAACTTCCTCCAGGTAAGGGGAAAGCTTGTGGAAGAAACCGTTCATTACCAGGGTCAGGAATATATCTGGAAAAGAAACGTACACTTCGTCCGGTGCCGTTAATTTGAGGGCATAATAAAAGTGCAGGACGGCGGGCAGAATGCCATATACTATCTTTACCCCTCTCTCTTTGTACTCATTCGCTTTCGTTAAATCTATAGTCTCTTTTACAAAGCAGCCCAGTAATTTCCTGATACCTTCCAATTCTACAGCAAAGTAGGCAGGAAGTCGTTCTTCGGTGGCGAATTTAACATCGTCTTCGGTTAGACCAAGCTTTTCACACGCTTCGCGCCACTGGGGTAAATATTCTGCAATTTCGTCTTCTTCAAAACCAGTTAATCTTAAGAATGCCTCATGTATATCCTTTGCCATTTCAAATCAACTCCTTCTCTGCTTGACTGACTCGATAAAACTCTCAACCCGGGTTGTTAGTGGTCCGACGGCCTCCCTTGAATATTCGTATGAGGATTCAAGTTTCAGGAAAGGCATGTTCATTTCATCCATTGCCTTTGAAATAATGGAGCATTCCAGGTCATATATCTCCTCAAAGGATAACTCGTACCATATCACGCCATCAATGTTGAAATCTCTTATGAGCTTCTCCATAATTTCGACTCTTTCTTCCCAGGCTGGTTGGAATATAGACGGCGGCGTCCTTGATAAATAATAGGTCTCTCCCAAGTTTCTCATTAAATCGCCGTCCGTTTTCACATTCCAGGCACACTGTCTCATCCCTTCGTCCAGAAACTCAGTAACTACTACCCCGCCAGAGTCTTCAATCAACTTGGGAACAACATAATCGCCCATACCTACTACATGACCAGCCAGGAGTATCCTGGGCGCCTCTCTGGAGAAGGGACTTTTACCCTTTTGTAGCTGCTCATACAGGTCATTGAGTTTTGGAAGTAGCTTCTCTAGGTCGCAATAGAAGGAATAATGATTTAGTCGAATGAAGTCGTAACCGCCTATAGGCGGTGGCTGTTTTTTCCTCAGTAGGTTAATCCTGCTTAAAAGGTCTCTTGTTTGGTTAATAGACTCAATTGATTTCTTAAGTTTTTCGTCTGATATTTTATTACCGGTGAGAACCTCTAACTTCTCCCTTAACCAGGTTAACCGTTTTTGGTAATAATCTCGGGAGAGCACCTTTTTCCAATCGGGTGGAACACCCAGCCTCGCTGCTGGCAATTTAAAGTATTCAAATAAATCAGCTAACCTTGACTCATGACAATCACTATTTTGCACCACTATGAGGTCAAGCATTGGCACGACCGGGTCTATACCTAAAAGGTGATATCCAATTTGCGACCGGGCATAAGGGCTCATGAACCGAAGCATGTATGGGATTACTGCATCAGGCGGTTCAGGCTCCCCCCCCCTACACATCAGGTATGGCACTGCTCCAGACGCATGGATTAACTCTTCTGGAACGAACCTACCTATATAGCCAACTATTTTAACCCCCTTTTCCTTCTGTTCTTTTAATTTTCCCGGTCTAGTGCGGGCAATTTGTGCCAGCTCTTCGAGTGTATCCAATGCCTTCACCCCCATATTTAGTCCATTATCACTAATTAAGGTAATACTTTCACCCAGTCTTGTCAAAGGCTACAA
>JAGMCH010000083.1 GCA_023129255.1 Dehalococcoidales bacterium | reverse complement strand
TGAGGTAAAAAAAGAGGGTTGAGACCAAACCCTCGACCCTCTGGTCACTTAGTTGATTACTAAAAGCGGGAGACGAGACTCGAACTCGCGACAACCTGCTTGGAAGGTTGCCCAGAGACAAGCTAGCATGCGCTTGCTAGACCAACCACTTGCCTCCTTTCCTGGTCGCATTATACCCCTCAAAGCTACGGCGGTCAACCTGAGCTACAATGCCTTTGAGGTTGGAAGTACACAACATGCCCTTTTGTGCAGTCAGGTAACAAGTCAAGCGCTTGTGACTCTCCCAAGTCCCCTTCAGACCCCCGCCTGGACTCTTAGGCTGCCCTCAGAAAGCGTATAATGCTTCACAAACTGCCTCGAGAGATGTCAATGAAATTACTCAGCAAAGACGGAAAATCCGTCTGTGCCGTGTCCGAAGACCAACAAGGATACGATTCTGTAAGTATACAAGTCAGGAAGCTCTTTGAACAAAGTTCGCTACACAAAATGGACTATTGTTTCGAAAACCAGCCTTCCTTTTCCATTACCTGCATTGAGACTCTGGTGCTGTGGCCGGACGGGTAAATTCTGGTCCCATCATCACTGGAATATCACCCCAGACATTCTCACCGCAGCCAAGATGCTTGGTGGGGGGTATGTCCCAATAGGCGCTGTCGGCATGACAGAGGAGGTCTACGGAGGTACGATTAGGTCAGGCAAGGTCAACCCCCATCTTCACACGTTTGGTGGGCACCCTGTGATGTGCGCTATTGCGCTGAAGATTATCGAGATCATGGAGAGGGAGAAGTTGGTGGAGAAAGCGGCAAAGACAGGAGAATATATAAGGGAGCGCCTAACTGCTCTGAAGGAGAAGTCCCCTTATGCGGGTCATGTGGAAGGGCTGGGACTGATGTGGGCTATCGAATTGGTGGCTGATAAGCGTACAAAGGCAAGGATCGCTGCCAAAGAACCTGTAATGATGCAAATAGGGAAGCGCCTAAGAGAAAAAGGCATAGGTGGTGGCTTTCCCGGGATACGCCGAGTAGAGAGAGGTCTCGACTATGACAGAGTTATGTTCGCTCCTTCACCGGTGATGAACAGAAAAGATCTGGACTATGTGTTAGACGTGCTGGAGTCGGCCATACTGAGTCTCGAGGTTTAGCTAGTCTGAAGTTTTCTCCCGCGATGAGCTATCCTTCTTGAGAACGATACCAGTATGTGGGACTTTTGGAAAATTAACAATCAGCCATGTTGTTACGTCTCTTTTTCGAGGCAATCCCCTTTAGCTTGGGCAAAAGCCCTTTCAAGCTGTATCAGCAACTTTTGAGAGGTAGGAGGTTCCGCCGTAGTTAAGAACCGAAAACCATCGCTATGTGCCAATACTCCTCAATATTAACCCCACAACAAATACCATAGAGAGCTTGTTGGTGGGTGCTATCAAGTAGCTGAGCTAAGAGATGCACAGTAGGTGTGCGGAATGTGGTTACAGCTTTAGAGACGGAGGTGGTATTATTGGCTAGAAATTAAGTTAACATTCCGTCACAAAGTGCAATCCGGTGGGTCTGAGGTTGACATCCTCCGAACAGGGGAAATATATTAGTGGTACAACGTACTGAGGAAGGAATCCCGCAAAACTGACTGCCCTGTGGCATACCAGTGAGTCATATAAAGGAGGCTAGGATGGACGTCATTGAGGCAATCCACGCCCGGAGGAGCATACGCGGCTACAAGACTGATCCGGTACCGAAAAAGGTATTAGAGGAGATAATAGAAGCCTGTCAGTGTACCCATGACAGGATGTGAATTATGATACGCTGGAAGTTCAAATCCAAGGCTTTTGATTACATAGCTACAGGACTATTAATCTTAGCCACTAGCTTATGGATTTTCTGGGGGGTACGGGGGTTATACTACGGAGGCTGGTGGGATGCCTGGTATTACCGACTTCTCTATCTGTTGCCCGGGGCTATATCTTTGGGATTGACCCTACTGTCACTATCACGACCTGCGGTAGCGGGATGGCTGATTACTATTATAGGTGGTGCCTTTACCGCTTATTGGTGGTGGTATATTTCAGTCAATATCGGCCTAAGCCTAGAAAGGCTTTTGTTCATGTTCCCTATCAGCGGTATATTAGTCATCGCTGGAGTATTTATTATCTTGGGTGGACGCCGGCGAGCACTATTAAATATGAAGCAATTGTGGCCACTTGGGCAGTGGTTCTATCGTAATAGAAACTATTTGCTTGCCATCGGACTGCCGCTGCTATTAGCCGTTACTCTGGCAATGGCAATCCCCCCTACTGATGAATTTCACCAGATAAGCAATTCTAATGGAGAGACGGAAAGCTATAGTGAAAGCGAGCGTTTTAGAAATTTGACGGTACAATTTGCTAGAACAGTGGCTATCGATTATTTCGATCAGCGGCAGACGCAACACCCAGAAGAACTAGACATTAAGGGCAATTGGGACGTTGAAATATCTATATATCACCAGGGAGAAATAAAAGGATATGGAGCTTATGAGGGAAGGAACGAAGCACTATCCTTCGTTCTGGAGGAAGCGACGCATAATGCACTTGAGGAAAGACACCAAGATTTAAATGAAAATGAGCTCGAAGATACCAGATTCTTAATTACTTTCTGGCATAATCCCTCCTTCTTTGACCAAATCAACATGCTGGTCTCTCTTTTTCCTTATGACAGTTACCTTCATACTAGGTCATCACCAGTATTTGGCCACTCGTATTCCTTTATAGAGTATCATGGAGAAGGAAGAGAGCTCATTGAAAACCTGGTGATAATCCGTAATTTGGACAAGGAGCTAATTCTGCAAAACATCGGGCAGGGAAAGGAATTTTTATTAAGGGCAGAACAAGAAGATGAGCACGGATTCTACAAAAAGTACGACGCTCTGAATGATTACTTTGGTAATAGATTACACACCGTTTATTCTGCTTCAATTATATATACGCTGCTAAAGATTTATGACTTTGATAAAGATGAAAGAATCCTGGAGAGCATACCATATTGGGGGGATTTTCTCCTTTCCATGCAAAGTAAAGATGCGGAGACATATGGCGCTTTTCATTATTCATACTACTATGAAAGTGAGGTAAAAGAACTCCGGTTTGTGGTGGGGACGACAGCGTTAAGCATATTCACACTGTTAGATTTATACCATCTAACCGGCGATCCCGGATATTTGCAATCGGCAAAACTGGGTGGTGATTGGCTTACTACGATGCAAAGACCCGATGGAGTTATGAAACCATATATAGAATACAAGGGCGGGGAATGGGTTTATGGTGAAAAGGAATCGCTTCTTTATAATGGCCAGGTTCTTTCCGCTCTTTCCCGACTCTACGAAGTCACCGCAGAGGAGAGGTACTACGATACTGCTGAGAAAATCGCTAATCACTTCACTGAAAGGGTTGAAGAGGAGGGTTGTTATCTGGGAGATGACTACCGATGTAAAAACACCATATCTAGTGCCTGGGTAGTAATGTCGCTACTCGATTTCTATAAAGTAAATCAGGATGACTACTATAAAGATATAATCCTCAAATGTAGCCGGGATATATTAGAAAGACAGGAAGAGGATACTAGTAATCTTGTTTACTATGGAACTTGGCACAGGGCGTATTCAACAAGCGGAAACGCCTGGTTGGCTGAAGTGATGATAGAAATTTATCAGTTTTGCCAGGAATGCGGCATGGATGGATGCGACAGCTATAAACAGGCGGTTATACGTGCGATATTATGGCTATCTCAAAATACTTACTCAGCAGAAAATACCTTTTTCCTCAGGGAACCCGAAAACGCAATAGGCGGTATTTTCTGGAATTACGAAAACAGTGATGTCAGAACAGATTCCTTATGCCATGGCTTAAATGCCTATATCGTAGTTGTAAAGGATTGGGATGATGGCTTGATACTTTCAGTTCCAGAGGAACCGTTCCATATTACCCTGAACATGCTAAGAAATTGAACAATACTTCATTTTGTGCAACGAGGTAACAAAATAATATGTTGTTAAAGTGCGCTACTACCTACTCTTGGTATTGCACAGTGCTAACAAGAATGCAACTCGGTTTTGGCACGTTTTGCCCCTAAACCCCTTGTGTTGTAAACTGCAGGCTAGTACTATTAGGTTTGCTTTTTCTGCTCTTCCAAATCAGCCGAGAGCCCAATGCCTCCACCCACGATTGCGCCCAAAAACGCTCCTACTAGTCCACCCAGTAGCGCTCCTGCGATACCGCCCACTACTACGCCTGGGAGCGTTCGAGGTGCACGTCCTTCGGCCTGTAGAGAAAACAGGAATCCCTCCACCAAATTTTGTAGTCCAATTCTGTTGTCATTATGTCTCACCTTTCATTGCAGTCGGCCCATTGTTTTATTTTTTGCCTAGGCAGGTTGTCGTTGCCAGCTTTGCCCTAGCTTTACCTTCTCAACCTAGGCAGGTAGTCGCCCAGCTTTATGGAGCGGGAGACGAGACTCGAACTCGCGACAACCTGCTTGGAAGGCAGGGACTCTACCAACTGAGTTACTCCCGCAGAATTGTATCTATTTTAATCTGAAAAACTGGCTTTGTAAAGAGGATACTTTCCCACGCTATAAAATCAGCATGGCGTCGCCGAAGCTGTAGAAACGATACTTCCTGGCTATAGCTTCCCCATAGGCACGAATAATAAAATCTCTGCCACCAAAGGCAGCCACCAGCATCAGCAGCGTTGACCGAGGTAGATGAAAATTGGTTATAAGGGCATCAACCATACGGAACCGATATCCAGGCAGAATAAACAGGCTTGCCCAGTCCTCAAATGGCTGTAAAAGAGATGCCTTACTGGCCTTTGCTGCCTCCTCCACGATTCTCACCGTGGTAGTGCCAACACAAATGACCCTCCGCCCCTCCCTCTTGGCTCTGGATAACTCAGTGGCTGCCTCTTGAGTTAATATACCGTATTCCTTATGGATGGGGTGTTTTAGCGGGTCCTCCTCCCTAACCGGGCTAAAGGTATCCAGCCCTACGTGGAGGGTAACAAATAGGCAGGAGACCCCCATCTGTTCTATCTGGCTGAGTAGTTCAGAGGTGAAATGTAGCCCAGCAGTGGGCGCGGCTACGCTGCCGGGCGCTTGAGCATAGACTGTCTGATACCGCTCAGGCTCAGTCAAAGGCGTGTGTATGTATGGTGGCAGCGGAATTTTGCCTAATTGCAGTAATAGCCTCTCATCAGAAAAGCTTACCACCTTTATTCCATTCTGTCCCTCCCCGATTATTTCAGCCCAAATCTTAATGCTGCCGGCAGCAGAATCGCCCGTTATCTCGACCCTGGTGCCAATATTGACACGTTTACCGGGCTTTGCCAATGCCTCCCAGACAGCAGCCTCAAGCCGACGCAGCAGCAAGAACTCCACCCCACCCCCGGTATCAACCTTCCTCCCCTTTAGCCGAGCTGGAATAACGCGGCTATCGTTAAATACTAAAACGTCTCCAGCCCGCAAATAGTTAATTATTTCAAAAAACCGGTGGTGCTCGATTGAACCATGGCCGCGATTCAGAACCATAAGCTGCGATTGGTCTCTTGGCTCAACTGGGGTCTGAGCAATAAGCTCAAGAGGAAGGTGGTAATCAAAATCGCTGGTTTTCATAGCTCCGAAGCTCTCGGGGAAAGTATAGCAGTGCCACCGCCGAGAAGGCAATTCAACATCTCTTTCTTCCCACCCTCCCACCCTATAAGGGCTAGCGCCCTTCTTAAACACCCCAGAGAATAGAGAGTCAAAGAGAGGCGAAGCCTCTCTTATATAATCAATTTCCCCCTCCCTTGTAAGGGAGGGGGATACAGGGGGTGGGTTGCTAAGTAATTGAACGAGTACATATGCTTGATGCTGCCCCATCCCTATGATACAATGGCTAACGGCTTTACTTCTCTGAGGTCGAGATGAAGCAAAAGACAGAATGGAAACCCAAGCTGGTCGGTTTCCTGTGTAAGTGGTGCAGCTATGCCGGTGCTGATTTAGCCGGAATCAGCCGCAAGAAATACCCAGCCAACCTAAGGATAATAAAGGTCCCCTGTTCTGGCAGAGTTGACCCGCTGTTCATCCTCAAGGCGTTGCGCCTGGGCTTTGACGGGGTGCTGGTTTCAGGCTGCCACCCCGGTGAGTGCCACTATCAAACGGGAAACTACCGCGCTCGCCGAAGGATAGCCATCACCAAGCGATTCCTTGAGTACCTGGGCGTCGAGCCCCAGAGGATTCAAGCCAGTTGGGTTTCGGCTTCAGAGGGGGGGAAATTCACTAAGGTTGTGGATGATGTGACCAAAGAACTAAAGGAAGCCGGGCCCAACCAACTGTTCTCCGAAAGACGGGGAGATGGAACAAAAACTAAGGCAAGAAGCAAAGGCACTACTAGAGCAAGGCAAAGTTGACTGGATTATCGGCTTTGAGCCGGGGAGCCTGAAATTTACCACCACTCCCCTCATAACCAAAGATAAAAACGATGCCGACCGCTTGGTAATCAATCCCTTTATCGTCAATAATCTAGCCGATTTTCTGCCCGAGATAAAGGGGCGAGTGGGCATCGTGGCTAAAGGCTGTGATAGTCGCTCCATCGTCAGCCTGATACAGGATAACAAGGTGGTCAGGGAGGATGTGGTGATTCTGGCTGTCCCCTGCCCGGGAATTATCGACCTCAGTAAAGTGGAACGGCTGGTGGGTAAGGATAGGGATGAGCTGGACGATGTAACCAGGGAAGGCGACAAAGTAATCATAAAGGTTAATGGCAAGAAAAAGGAGTTTCCCGTCACTGAAGTCCTGTTTGACCACTGCCTTGCCTGTGAACTACCCACCCCCCAGGAATATGACATCCTTCTCGGTGAGCCCAGACCGCCGGCGCCTAACCTGGAAGTCAGCGGGAAAGATATAGAAAATTTGAAAGGGCTGACCCCGGAGCAGAGATGGGAATTCTGGGGCAATGAGCTCAGCCGCTGCATTCGGTGCTATGCCTGCCGAAATGTCTGTCCCGCCTGCTATTGCCAGCGGTGCTTTGTCGAGGAAACCGAGCCACAATGGGTGATGCCGGTGCCGCGGTGGCAGGACAACCTTCTCTTTCAGATAGTGAGAAATATCCATGTTGCCGGAAGGTGCACCGACTGTGGTGAGTGTGAGCGCGTCTGCCCGGTGAACATTCCCTTGAGAAGCCTGACCCGAGAGATGTATGACATGGTGGATGAGCTGTTCCACTTCAAGGCAGGCATGGATAAGGAAGCCCTGCCTCTAATGACCCACTACGAACAGGAAGAGGCTGAGGATTTCTTCAGATAGATATGGCTAACAAGAAAGTAAACAAAAAGGATATCGCCAAGCTCCTTAATCAGTGGAGGCAGCAGTTTACTGTATTGGCCCCGTCAAAGGAAAATGGCGTGGCTCAGATGGCGGAGTGGGATGGCAAAGACACCAGCTTTCTGGACTGGTACCGAAATACAGTTATTCCCCCCAAGGCTAGTTTCCTCCCCCCGATGGAGGAGATGTTCCGCTTTCAGAAAGACAAGGAGGGCTACCATATAGAACTACCTCCCACCAATGAACATAAGCAGTTGATTTTTGGCATCCGCCCCTGTGATGCCAGAGCCATGACGATACTGGATATGACCTTTGAGGAGGCTTACCAAGACCCCTACTATCTCTCCAGGCGGAAGAATGCGGTATTGGTCGGGCTGGGGTGTACTAATCCCTGCGAGAGCTGCTTCTGCACCTCCATGGGTGTCAGCCCCACCGAGTCAACCAATGTCGACCTCATGCTCACCGATATCGGCGACCAGTTCCTGATTGAAGTAGTTACCGACAAGGGTAAAGAGCTAATCGCCAAGGCCAGCGGCTTAAAAGAAGCAACCAAGGACGATGAGGCTAAAGCCAAGGAGACAAAGGAGACATCTTATAACAAGATTACCAGAAAATTAGATACCGAGGGTATTGTTGACAAACTACAAGCCAGCTTTGATGATGAAGGATTCTGGGAACAAACCGCGGCTAAGTGCATAAGCTGCGGCATCTGCACCTTGCTCTGTCCCACCTGTTATTGCTTTGACATTAACGATGAGCTGGTCAGGGGGGAGGGGACGAGATTCAGGAGCTGGGATAGCTGCGGCTTCCCCGTCTATACCAAGATGCCCATGGAGAACCCGAGGCTAGAGAAGTGGCGGCGGGTAAGGCAGAAGGTATGCCATAAATTTGAGTTCTATCCCATGACCTTTAATGTCATCGCCTGCACCGGCTGCGGAAGGTGCATTAGGCTATGCCCGGTGAACTGGGATATTACTCAGGTGCTGGAGAGCGTGCCGGTCAAGACAGGGGTAAGAAAATGACAGCTACTGACATTAGCCACCGCAAAAAATTCTTTGCACTGGGCAACGTTTACCTGCCGCACATAGTGGTAATCGAAAAAATCATCGAGGAGACGCCTGGCGTCAGGACCTTCCATTTCAATTTCAAGGACAAAAAGCTAGGCAAAGAGTTCAGCTTTGAGTCAGGACAATTTGGCCAATACTCTGTCTTCGGCATCGGCGAAGCTCCCTTCTGTATCTCCTCCAGCCCCACCCGCCGCGACCACCTGGAGTTTACCGCACAGAGAGTGGGCAGGGTAACCAACGCTTTGCACCGGCTCGGTGCTGGCGCCGAGCTTGGCTTTAGAGGACCCTACGGCAATAGCTTCCCCCTTGATTTCTTAAAGAGTAAGAACCTGGTCTTCGTTGGCGGGGGCATCGGCTTAGCCCCGCTACGGTCTCTCATCTGGAATGTCATTGACAATCGGAATAAATATAAAAAGATAGATATTATCTACGGCGCCCGCAGTCCCGCCGACCTGTGCTTCAAGTATGACCTTGATGCCTGGGGCAAGGACAAAACGGTAAATATGGTAACCACCGTGGATAAAGGCGATGACACCTGGAAAGGGAAAGTGGGTGTAGTGCCCAAAATATTGGAGGAGGTAGCTCCTTCAGCCAGGGAGGCGGTGGCTATCGTCTGCGGGCCGCCGATTATGATACGGTTTACCTTCCCCGTGCTGGAAAAGCTGGGCTTTACCCCGAAGCAAATGCTCACTACCCTGGAGAAGAGGATGAAGTGTGGCATTGGTAAGTGCGGACGGTGTAATATCGGCAATATCTATGTCTGCCGCGATGGGCCGGTGTTCAGCTACGCCCAGATTAAGAACTTCGTCTCCAGCGAGTATTAAAGGACTACCACCAGCCTACCGACCAATGGGACAGGCCACCAGACAGCAGTCGCAGGCTACCAGTTTGCCCAGTTGAGAGAACAACGAGATAGACGCCTGACATTTATCCCGCTCCCTAAGAAAATAGGGTTCAAGGATTCCTACCGGGCAGGCGTCAATGCAGGCAGTACAGCCTTCACACAATGGGTTTTCCTCATGGCTATCATTTCCGGGACCTGTAGGAGTAAGAAGAGCCTCGACTTTCATTGCCATGAAACGCAGCCAAGGCCCAAACCGGGGATGGAGCACCAGAGAATTCTTGCCCCAATTTCCCAGTCCAGTTACCACCGCTTGCTGCTTCAGGTTCAATTCCTCACCCCGGAGGGGATAGCCACATCGCCCCCAGAGTTCAGCAGTCAAGCCCTGTTCCTGAATAAACTGAATTAACGCCTCCAGCCTGGGTTGGGCGTGACGCTCAAAGCCGCGCAACCTGAAGCTTCCCGACTCCTCCCCGAAGAAATCATCCAGGTCTCGCTGGGGAGTAGTTACCAGCCCCAAGATAAGAAGGCTCCCCTCACCATGGGAAGCCACTCCAACAACATCGAAAAGGTTCTGCGCTTTCCCTATTATTGCTTTTTCAACTGTCAAATCGGATACCCCAGGATTCTATACCAGCGCCCCCTCCATCTCAGCCACAATCTGCTCATTAGTGAAGTGATTAAGGCTTACGGCATCACTAAAGCAGGCAGCTATACAGGCGCCACAGCCCTTGCACAAAGCCTCGTTGACCCGGCATACCCCCTTCTCGGCATCAAAGTCAATGGCGCTATAGGGGCATACCTCCAAGCAAGCCTGGCAGCCAGAGCAGATTCTCTCGTCAATCACCGCCGTAGCAGCTTCAATCTCCACCCTCCCCTTGCTAATCATAGCCAGAGCCTCAGCCGCCGCCGCCGAAGCCTGAGCTACGGTATCGGGTATATCCTTAGGACCCTGACAGCAGCCAGCCAGAAAGATGCCATCGGTCATGGTCGACACCGGCTCCAGCTTGGGGTGCTTCTCCAGGAAAAAGCCATCGGCACTGCGGCTGATGTTGAATAAGCGGGCAATTGCCTCAGCGTCCAGCTGTGGCTCCAGGGCACAACTTAGAATAACCATATCCACCGGCTGCCGACTTTGCCTTCCTACCAGCGTATCCTCAAACTGGACAATGAGTTTGCCTTCTTCTTCAGGCGTTTCAGCGACGTTGGTTATCTCCGCCGGGCGACCCCGAATAAAAACCGTCCCTTCATTGAGAACACGGTTATAGAATTCCTCATAGCCCTTGCCAAAGCTCCGGATATCAATATAAAACTCATAGACCTCAGCTTCGGTATGCTCCTTTATCAGGTGGGCAAACTTCATGGAATGCATGCAGCAGACGCGAGAGCAATACTCGTGATATTTCTCGTCCCGACTGCCCACGCAATGAATAATGGCAATGCTCTCCGGCTCCGAGCTATCCTTGAGCACAATATTGCCCTCGGTGGGACCAGCGGAATTGACCATCCGCTCAAACTCAAGGCTGGTGATGACATTATCCAGCCGCTTATAGCCATAGGAATAGATGGGGGTAGGGTCAAACACCTGAAAACCGGTGGCCAGAACTATAGAGCCAACTTCTACCTCAACCACCTTATCCTTCTGCTCAAAATCTATCGCCTTCGCCTCGCAGAATTTCTCGCAGGCACGGCAGGTGCCCTTCAAGAAATAGGCGCAGTGCTCTTTGTCAATGACCGGAATATTGGGCACTGCCTGGGGGAAGGGGGTATAGATAGCCTTTCTCTTACCTAAGCCAACCTCAAACTCGCTATCCGCCTTCCACGGGCACTTGGTCTGGCACAAGCCACAGCCGGTGCAAAGCACCTCGTCAACATAACGTGCCTTCTTCCTGATTCTAACCTTGAAATTGCCGATATACCCGGAGACCTCCTCCACTTCACTATAGGTCATCAGCTCAATATAGGGATGGGAGCCCACCTGCGTCATCTTGGGGGTAAGAATGCATGCCGAGCAGTCCAGGGTGGGAAAAGTCTTATCCAGTTGCGCCATGTGCCCCCCAATGCTAGGGTCTTTCTCCACCAGATAGACCTTGTGCTCAGAATCGGCAATCTTCAGTGCCGCCTGGATGCCAGCAATGCCCCCACCCACCACCAGGGTATTGGGGTTGACTGGAACCTCCCTGGTCTCCAGTGGCTGATGATAGAAAACCCGCCTCACCGCAGCACTGACCAGTGCCTTGGCTTTCTCGGTAGCTTCCTCTTTATCCTCAGTTACCCAGGAGCACTGCTCGCGGATATTGGCCATCTCAAAGAGATAGGGGTTTACCCCTGCTTCCTGACAGGCACGGCGGAAAGTAGGCTCGTGCATGGTCGGGGAGCAAGAGGCAACCACCACCCGATTAAGCCCTAACTCCTTAATATCCTTCTTAATAAGCTCCTGCCCGGGGTCAGAGCACATGAACTTATAGTCACGGGCAACTACTACCCCTTCCAGACCTTGGGCAAAGCGGGCGACCTCCTCAACGTCAACCGTGCCGGCGATGTTACTTCCGCAATGACAGATATAAACACCTATTTTAGGCTCCACCTTAACCTCCGTTCTACCGACCAAATACTACCATAAACCAGCTTGCCCCAACAAGGCTAGATTCTTTTAACCTCACCCCCTGTTTTTAACTCGTCTCTTTCTTCCCACCCTCCCACCCTATAGGGGCTACTGCCCCCCTTTAACCCTCTTACTTTCGGGGTGTCTAAGAGGGGCTTTGCCCCTCTTCTTAAAAACCTTCCCCCTCCCTTGTAAGGGAGGGGGATACAGGGGGTGGGTTGCTAGATAAATGAAGTAAATGTCTCAGGGAGTGAGGAAATTAATTTGTCCTCATTATCCCCATCATGCTAAACTTCAGGGTTGGAAAGGAAGCTTTACATGAAAATACTGGTGACTAACGACGACGGGATATTTGCCGATGGGCTAAGGGCACTGGTCAGGGAGCTAAAAAGCATCGCCGATATAGTGGTGGTAGCCCCGGATAGAGAGCTGAGCGCCATGGGCGCCTCAGTTAGTCTGCACCAGCCAGTGAGGGCAAGGAAGGTGGCGCCGGTGGCAAGCGGGGTAGAAAGCTATGCCGTCGAGGGCACCCCGGCTGATTGTGTTATCCTGGCTTTGGGCAAACTGGCCAAAGATGAGATAGACCTGGTAATCTCAGGCATAAACCGGGGGGCAAACCTGGGCGACGATGTGCTAATTTCAGGGACGGTGGGGGCTGCCCTCCAGGGTTCTGTGCATGGTCTCCCCGCCCTCGCCATCTCGGTAGCTGTGGGGGATAACCTCTACCTGGATGACGCGGCTAAATTTGCCGCCTTACTTGCCAGAAGGATTGAGTCAGGGGTCATACCGCTTAACACCTGCCTTAATGTAAACCTGCCCAACCTGCCCCGGGAGAAAATCAACGGGGTAAAGCTCACCTATCCGGCAAGCAAGAGCCATACCGATACCGTTGAGGAAAGATATAACGGCAAACGCCAGTACTACTGGTTTGTCCGCCAGAGGGTAAATAAGCCAGTAGATGAGAAAACAGATACCTGGACAATAGAGCAGGGCAATATCTCCATCTCGCCACTGCTTACCGCCAGTAAACCTTCACCCCCCATCCCCGATAGTCTTTGTTCCGACCTGTTCCACGAGTTTCAACAAATATAAGCCTCTACTCAGGTCCTGCCGAACTCCCTTTTCAACTGCTCCGAGCTAAGGTGAATCATCGTTGGTCGGCCGTGGGGGCAGGTATGGGGGGCGGCTGCCTGCTCCAGCTGCCGCACCAGTTCGCGCATTTCGACATCGGTTAACGTCTGCCCTGCCCTCACTGCGCTGTGGCAAGCCATAGACGCGGCTACGCCCTCCGCCCAGTCACCTTTATCCCCTTCAGAGAGGGAATCCAGTAACTCCCGCAACATGCCTGCCCAGTCTTTATTATAAATCAGAGCCGGCACGGCTCTGACAAGGAAGGTTCTATCACCGAAAGGCTCGATGGCGAAGCCAAATTCAGCCAGGTCTTGATAATGCGACCGCAACACCGCCTCCTGCCGGGGACTGACCTCAAGCGTCATTGGCTCAAGCAGTCCCTGAACCTCTATCTCCCGCCTTGACCTCTGCTGTTCAATCTTTTCAAACTGGACACGCTCATGAGCCGCATGCTGGTCAATAAGATATAGTCCATCAGGACCCTCAGCGATGATATAGCTGTTGCCGAGCTGACCCAATACCCGCAGCACCGGTAAAGATGATGTCGGAACCTCAGGTGCCCATGGTGCTGGACTGGCAGGGTGGACCTGAGCTGGTAGGGGAAATGCCTGTGTTGGCCCTGATGGTGATTCATAGGCTACAGCTATCTCCTCAACTCTGGGCACCGTGATTTGCTCCGCCAAAGCCTGGCGAACTGCCCGATGAACAGCGCTGAAAACGGCACGCTCGTTGCCAAATTTCACCTCGCTCTTGGTGGGGTGAATATTAACATCCACCTCCTGAGCCGGCAGCGAGATATTGATGATGGCAACGGGATGCTTCCCTACCATCAAAAGCCCGTGATAAGCCTCCTCCACCGCCCGAGCCAGCAAACGACTGTTTACCCAGCGGCGGTTAACGAAGAAGCTGAGGTAACCCCGCCCCGAGCGGCTTACCTTGGGTAAACCAACCATGCCCGCTACCCGGGGCGATGGAGCTACTGCCTCGCCCCTGAGCTCAATCATGTTCTCGGCTACCTCTGCCCCGTAGACCTCAACTATGCTGTCTATCAGCCGTCCATTGCCCGGTGTCCTCAGCGCCATCCGTTCATCAAGGAACAGAGAAAATTTAATCTCGGGGAAGGCCAGGGCATATTGACTGACCACATTGGCGATATGGCCATTTTCCGTAGCTACCGACTTGAGAAACTTCAGTCTTGCCGGTATCTTGCGAAACAGATTACGCACCGTAACCGTAGTCCCCTGAGACCGCCCCTGGCTTCCGCGATTGGCAATAGCGCCGTCCCTTAAATCCAGGTAGGTGCCAGCCTTATCACCGGCGGCACAGGTAATCATATCTATTTGAGCCACAGCAGTAATGCTAGGCAGTGCCTCCCCACGAAAACCAAGGCTTGAGATAGACTCCAGGTCATCCAAATTTTCTACCTTGCTGGTGGCATAGCGGTCAAAGGCAAGCCCCACCTCCCCGGGAGGAATCCCTGCCCCGTTATCGGTTACCCGGATAAGGCTCACTCCACCACCCCTGACTTCAACTGAAATCTGTGATGAGCCGGCGTCCAGCGAATTCTCCACCAGTTCCTTCACCACCGAGGCTGGTCTCTCCACCACCTCCCCGGCGGCAATACGGGCTACCACTTGGGGGTCTAAGACTCTAATTGGCATATTACCCTTATTTTACACGCTTCCGTGTAAAATGTCAATAGCTTATTTTATCTTCTCCAGATTGGCAAAACTCAACAGCAGTTTCCTCACCCCCACCCCACTGGTGAAGGCAACCACCACCTCTATATCGTCTTTTACCGGCCGGCGGCTCACCACCACCCCATCGCCAAACTGGGCATGATGGACATGGTCGCCAGTCTTCAGCCCCGAGCTAGCGACACCGGTAGCAGGCGTTTTATTCCGGGAATATAGAGACGGCATTACCCGGCTCTCCTCCCCCTGCCACAACTCCCTGCTGGCTATCAGATGATGCGGTATGTCATCTAAGAAAGGCGATGGTCTACTCACCATGCTTGAACCCATAAGACTGCGGCGGAAGGCATAGACCAGATATACCCGTTGCTTGGCTCTGGTTATGCCCACATAGCATAGCCGCCTCTCCTCCTCCATCTGTTCCGGGTCGGCAAATGATTTGAAGTGGGGTAAGATGCCATCTTCCACACCAACAATAAACACCACCGGAAACTCCAGCCCCTTAGCCTGATGCAAAGTGACCAGAGTGGCGGCATCCACTGTCTCATCAAGCCCATCCACATCGGATACCAGGGTCACCCCTTCAAGAAAGGCAGTCAAGCCTTCCGGGGGTTTCAGATGACGATATTCCGCGGCTACGGTGCGAAGCTCAAGGACATTATCCCAGCGTTCCTCACCGTCTTTTCCACCCAGTATATATTCCTCATAGCCAGTTCGTTTTATAATCAGGTCAAATAAATCAACCAGGTTTAGCTCCTGGCTGCGGGCGATAAATTCCTGCATCAAGCCCAGAAAACCAGCCAGCGCCTTAACTAGGCGAGGACTAAACGGAGGCTGAGGCTCCTCGTTATCCTTTTGTTCAGCGATAAGCTGTAACGCCTCATACTGAGAGATACCCAGAGACTTCGCCCAGCTGGAAAGCTGGCTCAGGCTGCGCTGGCCAATACCACGCCCCGGGATATTGATGATTCTGAGCAGGCTGACGCTATCATGGGGGTTCTGGATAACCCTCAAATAGGCGATAATATCCTTTACCTCCCGCCGCTCATAAAAGCGGGTGCCAGCTACTAGCTTATAGGGTGTCCCGTAACGAATGAAAGCCTCCTCCAAAGCTCTTGACTGAGCATTGGTGCGATACATCACGGCACAGTCGCCCAGCTTAGCCTTACCCTCCCCCACCAGCCGCTCCACCTCGCTGACCACAAACTGGGCTTCTTCCTGCTCAGTGTAGGTCTCAACTACATTGGTCAACTCACCCGGCTCATTATCGGTCCACAGCCTCTTGGGTTTGCGCAGCTGATTGGCTGAGATTACGTGAGACGCCGTCTCCAGAATGAGCTTGGTCGAGCGATAATTCTGCTCCAGCAATACTACTTTCGCCTCGGGAAAGTCTTTCTCAAAGCTGAGGATATTGCGCAGGTCGGCAAACCGCCAGGAGTAAATCGACTGGTCGGGGTCGCCAACCACACATATATTGTGCTTACTACCGCCCAGATGCTTTATCAGCTCATACTGGACCAGGTTGGTGTCCTGAAACTCATCCACCAGGATATGCAGGTAGCGAGACTGATATTTAGCCAAGGTCTCAGGGCTGTTTCTGAATAGCTGCACCGTTTTCATCAGCAGGTCGTCAAAGTCCAGGGCATTACTCTCCGTCAGTAGCTGCTGGTAGCGCTCGTAGACCCGCCCCGCCACCTCCTCAAAATAGCTACTGGTACTCTGAATATATTCTTGCGGGGTTACGGTGCGGCTCTTGGCGGCGGTAATGGCTGAAGCTATCGCCCGCGGGGCATACTGCTTGGGGTCAAGACCTACTTCCTGGATAGTCCGCTTGAGCAGGCTGAGCTGGTCTTCCTCATCATAGATTACGAACCTGGGGTCAACGCCTATAGCCCTGCCATCCCGACGCAGGATGCGGGCGCAGATGGCGTGAAAGGTGCCAATGGTCAAGTCACCCACTGCCCCACCGATAAGCCGGTGAAGCCTCTCCTCCATCTCCCTAGCGGCTTTATTGGTGAAGGTAACCGCCATGATGCGGTAGGGGCTGATGCCGCAGACCTTGATAAGGTAAGCCACCCGATGAGCAATGACTCTGGTCTTGCCGCTGCCCGGACCAGCCAGAATCAGCACTGGTCCCTCAATTGTCTCTACGGCTTCCCTCTGCGCCGGGTTAAGCTCAGCTAAAACATCCATCTAGCTCATTATAGCATTGGCACTGAGTTAGTTAAAAGGAGACCTAAGGTGAAGATTTTTTAAAAGAGGATTAAACTACCGCATCCTAACCCCGATAGATATAAAGGGGCTCATTATCGGTGATGAGCTTTGTCTGTCGTGAAAACGCTTCTCAGCGTGTTCTTTACGGCGCTAAAATTAAGTAGCTCGGTCAGGGATGCCGAACCAGCTTGAACACTGATAATTCCATTTTCGGTAAGCCTGTCCCTGACCAGCTGATAGAATTCCTGAGTGTAGAGTAAATAAGCCGGACCTTCCTCTATGGGGTCAGGTAAATCAATAATGATTATGTCAAATAATTCCCTGCTTTTATCAATACCTTGGCTATGTGGCTATCACTATTTTCCTACCCTATATACGACTATTTCGCTATTTACAGCCAATACAAATGAGCTATACTTAATTTACAACTAGCCGAAAGGTGGGGGGCAGTAAAAACTCTATGGTAGGCCTGGCAAATTATAATAATTTAACCATCAGGATTTCCAGAATGAGGATTTTCAGGCGGAATAACGATAATAACAACTACCTCTTCGTGGCTAAAAGTGATGAGATACCTGGGTGTGCGGCACATGGCTTAACCATCTCTGAGGCTCTGAACAACTTTCAAAAAACTGCTGAATTATGGCTTAAGTGGTTTGATAATCCCCCTAATTGAAAGCCCCCGGTTAAGCAGCTAAACCCAGCCCCTTATATAAAGCTTGAAAGTCAAACTGCTGCTCCATAATTTCAGCCAGCCTGGGTAGTTTCCTCTCATGGTTGAATTTGGTCTCACCCAGAGCTTGCTCAACGCTGTTCACCACAGAAACAGTATCACCATTGGTTACAATAATGGGAATGCCCTTATCCTCGGCGCTGCGACGCACGGTGTGGATTGGTGATACATCGCCACTGAGAACAAGGCATTTAGTTGAGGTCTCCAGAGCTGCCAGCTGCATATCCGGGCGCTCAGCCTTAATCACCACCGCCTTATTGGCTTTACGGCCAAAATAGTCAGGACCATGGTCAACAGTCATTGCCCCCAGCATAAAGTTCTCCACCAGTTCTGCCGATTTCTCAGCGCAGTTTAGTATTTTCCCCTCAATACACTCAGCCAGCTCTCCTATAGTTAAACCAAGTAGAACCCTATCCTCGGGAAGCACCCCCAAGATATCTACCCCACCCAACTGGGATGATAACTGCTCATACAACGGCTCCACCTGACTTCTCGGCACCTTATTTACTACGATACCCAATAAGCGTTCTCCAAAATCCCTATACTTATCAATGAACTTCGCCTTGGATAACTCCGGGGAGTACCCCTCCACAACAACCACCTTAGCCTTCAGTGCCTCTACTATCTCATAAGAAGCTTCAATTGGCTTAGCCCCCGGTCTCTGCCTCCATATGCCCTCTACAATAACCACGTCTTTGCCCTTAGAAACCTTGGCATAGGCTTGCTTAACCTCGCTGGTCAGTTTCCCCTCCCCACCGATAACCGGACAAAGGCTGTCTATGGGCTCCTTCAAAGACAAGATACGCTTTATAAATGCAGTATCACTGTCGGTAGCCTTTTTAGGCGGACTTTTAATGTCAGCCACCATCGGTTTGAAAAAGCCCACCTTTTTGCCATCACCCTTCAGGTGTTTGCCCAACCCGGCACAGACCAGGGTCTTGCCCGCACCTGCCTGGGAAGAGGTTATATATAGAGCAGCCAAGTTTCACCTCCGCTGAATCTTATAGAATCTGAGCTTGCTAGCCTATTATAACCGCTCAAGTTTCTTTGGTAAAGAAGCAATTAGATATTTACTTAGCAACCCACCCCCTTAATCCCCCTCCCTTACAAGGGAGGGGGAAAGTATTTTTAGAAGAGGGGCTAACGCCCCTCTTAGACACCCCAATAGTTGGGGGGGATTGCCCGATTTTTAGCGTTGGTTCTGCTTCCCACCCTCCCACCCAATAGAGGTTTTACCTCTCTCGGACTATTCTCCCCACCCCAATGGGGGAGGAGCAAGAAAGTTCTAGAAGCGAATACGGGGTCCCCGAAAAACAAAGTTTTTTGGGGTAGAAAGCTTATGAGGGTGAATGGGTATGGGAAGAAGACAAATAGGGTGGAGGGTTACCTGCCAACACACACCCTTAATCTCCCTTGACTCAATATGTCAAGAGAACCTCTCAATAATTCATCTAGGTAGGTGGAGCAGTCTGGATATGGTTTCACGCTATTGTAGGAGTATTACGTTTGCGGATTGTTTGGAGCACTACAGGGAAGAGGTAGTATTCAGTTCAAGTATTAAAAGGGAGTATTGAACTAAGTTATTTCCCTTCCTTCTGTTTTGACTATTTATTTCTTTTTACCCATTCCGAAACAAACCAGAATAAACCACAACTAAGAAGAAAGAAACCAAGACCACCCAAAAAGATACCAAAACTAGTAAAAAATTCCATATTTTCACCTCCGAAATGATAGTTTGTTTGACAATATCATATCCCCACTAAAGATGCAATATAAGCGCAGCTTATGAGGGTGGGCTGGGTGGGAAGAAAAACACGGGATAAAAACAGGGAGGGTGATAGGTTTTGAAATAATCCCACATACAAAATGTTGCAATTGCTAAATAAAAGTGGTATAATATTTAGTTAAGTAAAATTGAAAAGGACCTTTAAGCTGGTCCGGAGAGACTGGCAAGGGAAATGTGAAAAACGAGGAGCAAGACCTCTTGCCAGTCCAGGCAAGGGGTTATTTTTATGTCAAGAAAAGTCATAATGACCCAGGACGATATCAGGCGAACCCTGGCCCGAATTGCCCACGAGATTATAGAGCGAAACAAGGTCATTGAGCACCTGCTGCTGGTTGGCATGCATACCCGCGGCGTGCCTCTAGCCAAGCGGCTAGCCACCGATATAGAGGACTTTGCCAAGCTGAAAATACCGGTGGGGGCACTGGACATCAGCCTCTATCGCGACGACCTTTCCTCACTGGAGTTGCAACCTACGGTCAAGAGCACTGACATTCCGGTCAGTGTTGACGGTAAATCCATAGTATTAGTCGACGACGTTCTATATACCGGACGCAGCATTAGGGCAGCTATGGATGCTCTCATTGACCTGGGGCGACCAAGGTCAATTCAATTAGCCGTGCTCATTGACCGCGGTCACCGCGAGCTACCGATACGGGCTGACTATGTAGGTAAGAACATGCCCAGCTCCAGGCATGAGGAGATACAGGTTAAATTGCAGGAAAGCGATGGCGTAGACGAAGTAGCCATTATCTCTACGCCTGAAGTTAAGGAGGGGCAATGAGGACAACCCAACAGATAAAGCCTATGGCGCCCAAGCCCACATCAATATGGCAACATCACCACATCCTTGACGTTGATGATTTCACCCGGGAAGAAATAGAGCTTGTCTTCCAAACCACCCAGGCGATGAAGGAGGTCCTGTCCCGACCAATCAAGCGGGTACCGGCGCTTCGGGGCAAGACCCTTATAACCCTATTTTATGAACCCAGCACCCGTACCCGGTTATCCTTTGAGCTTGCCGCCAAAAATCTGGGCGCCGATGCCGCTAGCCTGAGTGCCCCAGCCAGCAGTGTAGCCAAGGGGGAATCTCTGATTGATACCCTCAGTACACTGCAAGCACTGGGGGCTGATATAGTGGTAATGCGCCATCCTCAATCAGGCGCTCCCTATATCGCCGCCAAATATGTCGAGGCAAGTATTGTCAATGCCGGAGACGGCTGGCATGCCCATCCCACTCAAGCCCTCCTTGACCTCTATACCATTCATGAGCACAAGGGGAACTTTAAGGGGCTTAAAGCAGTCCTAATCGGTGATATTACACACAGCCGGGTGGCTCGCTCCAATATCTGGGGTCTAACCACCATGGGGGCAGAGGTTACACTATGCTGCCCCCCCACCCTTCTGCCCGCTGGCCTGGGTGAGCAGCATCACCACTTCCCTCTGGTCAGCATCGAGCATGACATTGAGCTTGCTCTTGATGGAGCCGATGTGGTGATGGCACTGCGCCTGCAGCTGGAAAGGCAACAGAGCGGGCTACTGCCCAGCATCCGCGAGTATATCCAGCTATACCAGCTCACCGAGGCAAGACTGGCCAGAGCCAAGCCAGATGCCCTGGTCCTTCACCCCGGTCCGGTAAACGAAGGCATTGAGATTGCCTCAGCCGTAGCTCACGGTCCTCAATCGGTTATCAATGAGCAGGTAACCAATGGAGTAGCCGTGCGCATGGCTTTACTTTATATCCTAGCCGGGAGTCAAAAGCAATGATAAAGCCCTTACTTATTAAAGGTGGCCGAATAATTGACCCCAGCCAGCAAATAGATGAAGTCGGCAGCCTGCTGGTCACTAAAGGCAAAATCTCATGGCTGGGCAAGGGAGAAGCAGCTCCACCCCAGTCCGACCACGATGTCCTTAACGCCCGTGGGCTAATGGTCTGTCCTGGATTTGTCGACCTCCATTGCCATCTCAGGCAGCCCGGATTTGAGGAGAAGGAGACCATCGCCACTGGAACCAGAGCCGCCGCCAGAGGCGGCTTCACTACCATCTGCTGCATGCCTAATACTAATCCGCCCCTGGATAATCAGACCGCTGTTGAGTATGTAAAGTCAAAGGCAGCTTCGGAAGGAGTGGTCCGGGTGCTACCCATAGGCTGTATCTCCAAGGGTAGAAAGGGGAAGGAGCTAGCCGAGATAGGTGACCTGGCTGCCGCCGGAGTAGTCGCCTTCAGTGATGACGGCGAACCAGCGTTAAGTTCATACATTATGCGCCAGGCGCTGGACTACAGCCGTGCCTTTGACCTGCCAATCACCGACCACTGCGAGGATACCGTGCTCACCGAAGGCGGACAGATGAACGAGGGCATAATATCAACCAAACTGGGTCTTCGCGGGCTACCAAATGCCGCTGAGGACATTATTGTGGCTCGTGACCTGGCTCTGGCTCAACTGACCGGCGGTCGGCTGCACATTGCCCATACCACCACCGAGGGGGCAGTTGACCTCATTCGCCGTGCCAAGGAGAAAGGCATCAGGGTTACCGCCGAGGTTACGCCTCACCACCTGACCCTGACTGAGGAGAGGGTCATCGGCTATAACACCAATGCCAAGGTAAATCCACCGCTGAGGACTGAACAGGATATCCAGGCTCTAATTCAAGGGCTCAACGATAATACCATTGATATTATTGCCACCGACCATGCTCCCCACACCGAAGCCGATAAGCTCTGCGAGTTTGCTCTCGCTCCCTTCGGCATCAGTGGCTTTGAGACTGCCCTGGGCAGTCTGATGAGCCTGGTGCACGATGAACAATTAACCCTGGTTACCCTCATCGCCAAGCTTACCCATGAACCAGCCAAGATTCTTGGCAATAAATATGGCAGGCTGGGAACTCTGGCTATCGGCACTGAAGCCGATGTCACCCTCTTCGACCCGGCTCTGGAGTGGGTGGTTGATACCAGGGCTTTTGCCTCAAAAGGCAAGAATACTCCTCTGGCTGGCGAGAGGCTCAAAGGCAAGGTAATGGCAACCATATATCAGGGAAAGCTGGTCTATAAAGTCGACTCGGTTAAGCTAAAGGAGAGTTAAAGAGGGACGAAGTCCCCTATACATTTTATATCTTTCCCCACCCGCCACCCTTAAGGGAGGGGGATAAAAAGAGTTCGGGAGAGGCGGAGCCTCAAATACATTATAGGGGAGCTTGAGGGGGCGAAGCCCCTCTTGGACACCCGACTAAAGGGGTAGGGAATTAAGGATGTTTAAGAAGGGTGAAACCCTTCTTCCAAAAACCCTCCCCCTCTCCTTTGAAGGAGAAGGGGATTAAGGGGGTGAGGTAGATAAACAATAAAAGGGCAATCTTGGTCTTAGCCGATGGCTCGGTTTATCAAGGCTACTGCTTTGGTGCTGAGGCTGATGCCTACGGCGAAGTGGTGTTCAATACCAGCATGGTAGGCTATCAAGAGATGCTCACCGACCCCTCCTACGCCGGACAGATTCTGGTCCCAACCTACCCCCTTATCGGCAACTACGGCATAAATGAGCAGGACTTTGAATCGGATAAAATCCAGGTCAGTGGCTTTGTCGTCAGGGAGGAATGTTACCAGCCCAACCACTATTTGAGTGTCAAAACGCTTCATCAATATCTGGCTGAAAATGGCATACCGGGGATAAGCGGGGTGGATACCCGCGCCATTACCCGCAAGCTGCGCTCTGGCGGCGTAATGATGGGCGCTATTACCAGCAACATGACCCCTCAACAGGCTCTGGAACAACTGCTGAAGCTGCCCGACTATGGTGAAACCGATTTTGTCAAGCAGGTAACCACCGAAGCTCCTTACGAGTGGGAGCCGCACTCGCTGGAGAAAGCCCTGACCTCCCTACCCAGAGTAGTAGTCATTGACTGCGGGCTAAAATACAGTATCCTGCGCATTATGCGCCGTATGGGCTGCCGGGTAACGGCTGTCCCCTGCACCATGAGCGCCAAGGAAATCCTAGCCCTGAAACCCGATGGCATCATCCTCTCCCCCGGCCCCGGTAACCCCGCCGTCCTTGACTACCTGGTGGAGACGGTAAGAGCGCTCATCGGCAAGAAGCCGATTATGGGCATCTGCCTGGGCGGTCAGTTAATCTCCCTAGCCCTTGGCTGTCAGACCTTCAAGCTGAAGTTTGGCCATCGCGGTGGCAATCACCCGGTGCGCGACCTAAGCACTGGTAAAATCCACATCACCGCCCAGAACCACGGCTATGTCACCGACCCCACCACCCTCCCCGAGGGGTGGGAGATTACCCACGTCAATCTAAACGACGGCACGGCGGAGGGCTTACGCCACAAGGAGCTACCCGTTTTCTCCATCCAGTATCACTCCGAGGCTTCTCCCGGCCCCTGGGACAGGATTTCCCACTTTGAGGATTTTGTGAAGATGGTGAGGAAGGCATAGATTTATGGGGTTTTTAAACGGGCTTCGCCCGTCTTTAGTGGAAACCCCATCCCCTGTGTCCCCTTCCCCTGGGAGGGGAAGGGGAGAAATTAATAAAAGAGGGGCTAACGCCCCTCTTAGACACCCGACTAAAGGGGTGGGGATAGAAAAGAAGGGTTTAAGGGAGGCGAAGCCTCCCTGCCATATCCCTCCCCCTCTCCTTTGAAGGAGAGGGGGACTAAGGGGGTGAGGTAGATAAAAGATGGGAAGAGAGAGAAATGAAATTACCTAATAGAGCAAAAATTGTTTGGTGGCTTTTACTGCTGGGGTTCTTTGCATACCTTTTATCTCAAAGATATGACTCAATCATGAGTGGGGCTGCCTCCGCAACAGACATCGTAATTTTCCTCATCTTCATTGCCCTGTTCTCCGCACCTCTCTTTCAAGAGGTCGATTTCTTTGGCGTACGACTAAAGAGGGAAATTGACACCCTTAGAACAGAGTTTAAGGAGCAGATTATTAATTTGAGGTCGGATATAAATACCGTCAATATGAGGGCAGAGATAAACCCACAAATATATTTGCAGCCTCCCCCTGATTCCGCGCTACAATCCATTGAAGAGCGGATACGACCTGTACTGGAGCAAGTTTTAAAAGAACAAGGGATACAAAAACCAGCCCCCGCAAAAGAGCTAGAAGTTCCAGATAACACTGTATTTCTTTTCAAGGTACGCTACTCTATTGAGAATGAGCTTAAGCGTATTGGGAAATGGCTTTTAGCTCCTCCAGAAGAAAGACCCCCTCAAACATTGCTACAGATGGCAAATGTTCTTTTTAGGGGAGGTGTTATTGTCAAGGCAGCTATTGATTCAATCCGAGAAATAAATGCCATATGTTTACAAGCGATCCACGGAGAAGATGTTTCGAAAGCCTCGGTTCAATTTGTTAAAGAAATGTCACCAACATTATTAGCTTATTTAAAATCCGTAGAGGAAGCACCCCCTCCGTGGCACCAATGGGTGCCAAAACCATGGGTGTCAACATGGGAACCACCGCCAAAGGAGTAAATCTGATTGAAACCATCTAAAGTCTTAATTATTGGCTCAGGCCCCATAATAATCGGGCAGGCGGCAGAGTTTGACTACGCCGGCACTCAGGCGTGCAAGGCGATGCGGGAGGAAGGCGTAACCTCGGTGCTGGTCAACTCCAACCCGGCCACCATTATGACCGA
>JAGMCH010000082.1 GCA_023129255.1 Dehalococcoidales bacterium | reverse complement strand
AAGCCCTGGATGAGGAGAGCCTGCGTGATATTCTGGAAAACGAAGGTTACAACGGCCAGGCTCCAGCATCAATAGTTCAGTTTGGCGGTCAGACAGCCATAAACCTGGCTGAACCCCTATTTCGCAGCGGGATGCCTCTTTTAGGCTCCAGCGCCGAAGCCATTGACCTGGCTGAGGACAGGCGCCGCTTTGAGAACTTCCTCAGTGAGTTAGGCGTCCCCCAACCGCCAGGAGCCGGCGTAACCTCTATAGAAGAGGCGCTCAGCGTGGCTAAACTTATCGGCTACCCGGTGCTGGTCCGCCCCAGTTATGTCCTCGGTGGCAGAGCCATGGAAATAGTCCATGACGACAGCGAGCTCAGCCGCTACATGAAACTGGCCATGGAACTGGACACCAAGCACCCTGTCCTTATCGATAAGTATTTAGAGGGTAAAGAGGTAGAAGTTGATGCCGTAGGCGACGGTGAGGATATCCTCATTCCGGGAATAATGGAGCATATTGAACGGGCCGGAGTCCATAGCGGTGATTCAATGGCTCTCTACCCCGGGATAAACCTGACTGAAACTGAGGTGGAGACCCTTGTTGACTATGCTATCAAGATAGGGCTGGCACTCAAAATCAAGGGCTTGATGAACATCCAGTTCGTCATTATGCCCGGCAGCGATAGTCAAGGCTCATCAGTTTATGTATTGGAGGTAAACCCCCGGGCCAGCCGCACCATCCCCTTTATCTCCAAGGTTACCGGTGTGCCCATGGTAAATATAGCCACCAAGGTCATGCTGGGTAAAACTCTCAAGGAGCAGGGCTATAAAACCGGCCTCTGGCCAAGGCAAAAGCTGGTGGGCATTAAAGCCCCGGTTTTTTCCATGTCAAAGCTGGCTGGCGTTGATACCTACCTTGGACCTGAGATGAAGTCCACCGGCGAGGTAATGGGCATTGACTATACCTTTGATGCTGCCTTAGCCAAGGCACTTCAAGCCGCTGGACTGATGCTTCTGCCCCAAGGAGCTATACTCTTCAGCATCGCCGATAGGGATAAGCCGGAGGCTCTACCTATAATCAAGAAGTTCTCCCAGATAGGCTACAAGCTCTATGCTACTGAAGGCACGGCCAACATGATTGAGACCGAGGGACTCCCGGTAACCATGATAACCAAAAAATTGAGCGAGGGGCATCCCAACGTTATCGACATTATCAACGACAAGACAGTGAGTGGCATCGTCAACACCATCACCGGGGGTCGTATTCCACTGAGGGACGGCTTCCAAATCCGCCGTGCTGCCACCGAGAAGCGCATCCCCTGCTTTACTTCTCTTGATACTGCTCAAGCTGCCCTGGAGGTACTGCTCAGCGGGAGCCAGATTTATAGTGCCCAGCCGATATCAGACTATCGAAGAAAGGAACCCGCTTGAGACAAGAGGTTGCTTCCGTTACGGCAAATGCTGAGCTTATGCCACAAGTTCACCTTATGTGGCTGGAATCCTCACAGATAGCCTCCCCAGCCCAGCCGGGGCAATTTGTCATGGTTCGCTGCGGAGAGGACTTTGAATATCCGCTACGCCGCCCCTTCAGCATCCATCAGCAAGATGGCAGCAAACTTGCCCTGCTATTCAACATGGTGGGGAGAGGGACTCACTGGCTGTCTCAGTGCCAGGCTGGTGACGAGCTCGACCTGCTCGGGCCATTAGGTAACGGCTTTTCTATTCACCCCGGCTCACATAACCTGCTGCTGGTGGCTGGCGGCATTGGCATTGCCCCGCTAGTCTTCCTGGCTCAGCAAGCCTTAAGTCAAGGACAGGCAGTAACGCTGCTATTGGGGGCATCAACCGCCCCCCAGCTTTACCCGGAGCACCTCCTCCCCCCCGAAGTCAAGCTCGTTACTGCCACTGAGGATGGGACTGCCGGCAAAAAGGGAATGATAACTGACCTCCTGCCCGACTTTACTGGGTGGGCAGACCAAATCTTTGCCTGTGGACCTATCTCAATGTATCAGACTATGACTAAACAAAACTTCGTAACAACAAAGCCAGTCCAGGTCTCCCTGGAGGTGAGGATGGGGTGTGGGCTGGGCGTCTGCTACGGCTGTACGGTAAAGACCAAAAGCGGACTAAAACAGGTATGCCAGGACGGGCCCATATTTGATTTAGACGATATTTTATGGGAGGAGTTAGCTAACGGGGGTGTTTAAGAGGGGCGAAGCCCTTTTCTCCACACCTTTTGTATCTATTCCCACCCACCACCCTTAAGGAAGGGAGCAAAACAGGGAGTCCAAGAGGGATGAAGTCCCTAAGGGTGGGAGGGTGGGAAGAAAAACCTAAATTAAAAAGCGGGGAGGTGACCAATTATGGTAACCACTAAGAAAATCAGTCTGCAAAGTAAAGGGCACTGCGATATCATTGACATCACGCCAGAGGTAGAACAAAAGCTTGGTGAGACAGATATAAGCGATGGAACAGTCACCCTATTTGTTACCGGTTCCACTGCCGGGATTACCACCATTGAGTTTGAATCGGGGCTGCTTTCCGACTTCCAGGGCATGTGGGAGCGAAATGTCCCCACCGACATCCCCTATAAGCACGACCGCGCCTGGGGTGAGGGCAACGGCTATTCACATGTCCGAGCCTCACTACTGGGTGCCTCGTTGGTAATTCCGTTTAGCGACAAGAGGCTAGCTCTGGGCACCTGGCAACAAATAGTGCTGGCCGATTTCGACAATAGACCGAGGTCAAGGCAAATCACAGTGCAAATTATGGGTGAATAGAAGATTCGAACCGATTCAGATAGATTAGTGACACAGATTATCATGTTTCGTTTCTCTATGGCATTGACCCTATCCCCCTGACCCCCTTCCCCTGGAGGGGAAGGGGGAATTAGTTTTAAGAGGGGGCGAAGCCCCCTCTTTTCTATTCCTCCCCCTCTCCTTCTAGGAGAGGGGGATAAAGGGGGTGAGGTGCAGATAGTTGAGGTATCACTAAGGGACTGAACGAGTAGAAGATTTTGACAGCGGTCTAAGCCAGAGCTTATAATATGATGTGCTCAATGGCAGTAAATTAAACCATAGAAAGGCAGCTTGAGATGGCAAATCAGATAGGCAAGAGGTATCGCTGTACTAAGTGTGGCGCTGAGTTCATCGTTACCCGCGGAGGCGATGGCACCATCCACTGCTGCGGTCAACCCATGGAGCTGAAGAAATAGGTTAAGTTTGTGGGAGTATTATTCAAATGCCCAGTCAATTAGGTAAAAGATATCGCTGTGCTAAGTGTGGCACTGAAATACTATGCACTAAAGCCAGTGAAGGCACGCCTACCTGCTGCGGTCAGGAAATGGAACTTCAAGAACCCAGACCAATACCGTCTTCAGACTAACCCAGCTGCTTACCCTGCAGCAGAGAGAAAAATTCAGCCCTGGTCTCCGTTCTGTGACGAAAGGTACCCCTGAGAGCTGAGGTAACAATAGCGCTTCCCGGCTTCTTGATGCCACGCATAATCATACACAGGTGCTCAGCCTGGACAATCACCCCCACCCCATCAGGTTTAAGCCCATTAACGATGGCATCGGCAATCTGGGTGGTCATTCTCTCCTGAATCTGGAGGCGCTTGGCAAAGATTTCCACCACCCGAGCCAGCTTGCTAGCCCCGACAACACGCCCGGTGGCATTAGGAATATATCCTACATGAACCACACCGTAGAAGGGCAAAATGTGATGCTCGCACATGGAATAAAAAGGAATATCCCTGACAATTACCATTTCGCGGTGCCCTTCCTCAAAGCCTACCGTCAGCTCTTCCCTGGGGTCCATATCAAGTCCCATAAAAAGCTCGGCATACATCTCAGCCACCCGCTCTGGGGTGCCCGCCAACCCCTCCCTCTTCGGGTCTTCACCAATAGCCCTGATGATAGAAATTACTGCCGTCTTGATTCCCGTCTCATCAAACACTTCTAGCCCTCCTTTAACCCTTACCATAGACCTTGCGGTCTAGATGCTTTACCGTCTCTCTGGATACAGAAACATAGCGCTCATTGCCCAGATAGAAAACGGGGCTAACTTCAGCTAAATCCAAGGTTTCCTCTGGAGCAAAGGCTTCCCTCAGCGAATGGACAGCCACAATCTCTCCCACCAGCAACCTGTGGTCACCGTAGCCCTTATCATCAATTAGCTGGCACTCATAGGCAGCATAGGCATCCTTTAAGATAGGCACTTGTGTCTTTACCGGCTTGTCCTGGGCAATATCAAACTGGCGAAACTTGTCTATCTCTTCTCCCTTACTACCACCCACCGAGGCAACCAGCCCAGCCTGGCTAAAGGGCAGGAAATTAACCCCAAACTCCTTGCTAGCAACAATAAGCTGATAGGTAAACCTCTTGGGAGAGAGGGATATTGCGTAAAGCGGAGGACTAAAGGAGAGAGAGGTGTGCCAGGCTACCGCCATGGCATTTTGCCTGCCTTTAGCTTGAGCAGTGACGATAGCAGCTACCCTGGGGTAGTGATGATAATATGCTCCTATATCCTCAGTTATTACCTTAGCCATTTTAACCCCCTTTAGCCAGTCCCAGGGCTTGCTCCACAGCGGCTAAATCAGCCGGCAGCTCAAGAAAAGGCTCAGCATCCTTTACTGCAGTCTCAGTATCTTTAAGTCCGGTGCCGGTTACCACGCAGACCACCCTGCTTTTTGAGAAATCCATCCCCTTCTGAGAAAGCTTCACAAGCCCGGCTAAAGAGGCAGCCGACGCTGGCTCACCAAAGACGCCCCCCTTGGTTGCCATAAGCCTCTGGGCTGATAGAATCTCGTCATCGCTGACCATGTCAATGACGCCGCCGGACTCATCACGAGCCGCCGCCGCCTTCTGCCAGCTAGCCGGGTTGCCTATTCTTATCGCCGAGGCAACCGTCTCCGGCTGCTCAATAACATAGCCCCGCACAATGGGAGCAGCGCCCTCCGCCTGAAAACCCATCATCTTAGGAGTAATCCTGGCTTTACCCGCCTGACGGTACTGGACAAAACCCTTCCAGTAGGCAGTGATATTGCCGGCATTGCCCACCGGGATAAAGAGATATTCCGGGGCTTCACCCAAGCTATCAATAATCTCAAAGGCGGCAGTTTTCTGTCCCTCTAGCCGATGGGGGTTAAGTGAGTTCACCAGAGCAATGGGGTGCTTCTCGGTAAGAGCGCGCACTATGGCTAGCGCCTGGTCAAAATTGCCGTCAATAGCCACTATCTTCGCCCGATAGACGATAGCTTGAGCCATCTTGCCCAGGGCAATCTTGCCTTTGGGCACAACAATAATAGCGCCAACGCCACAATAGGCAGCATAGGCGGCGGCTGAGGCACTGGTATTGCCGGTGGAAGCACACATGAGAGCCTTGCTGCCAGCCTCCAGCGCTTTAGCCACCGCCACCACCATGCCCCTGTCTTTGAATGAACCGGTAGGATTACACCCCTCCAGCTTAAGGTATAGCTCACCGCAGCCAAGCTCTTTCTCCAGCTGGCTGCACCTGACCAGAGGGGTATCCCCCTCCCCTAAGGAAAAAAGGGGCGTTTTGGGCGTGACGGGAAGGAAGTCTTTATATCTAAATAGAACTCCGGGTTTCATATCTCTTTTTCACCAAATCCCTTAGAAATTTCCCTACCAACCCTCCCCCTGTATCCCCCCCTCCTTCAAAGGAGAGGGGGAGGGGTTATATAAGAGGGACTTCGCCCCTCTAAAACTCCCTTTATTTTGCTTCCTCCCACCCCTTAAGGGTGGGGGGCTTAACCCCTTCCACTTAAGGGCGGTGGGCGGGATTAGATATAATAAAATGGGGGAGGGGCTTCTCCCCTTAAGCCTCAACCCTTATAAAATTGCATATCTCCTTAACCGAAGCCAGATGCCCCAGCTCATCAAGGGCTTGCTGCATTTCCGCTTCTTTAGCCGGGTGGGTCATAATCACAATTTCAGCCGCCTGAGCCACAGCATCAACCGCCTGCTGAATAACTGAGGAAATACTGATTAGATGGTCGCCCAAAACCTTAGACACCTGAGCCAGGACCCCGGGTCGGTCAGCAACATTTAGCCTCAGGTAATATCGGGTCTCAAGCTCAGCCATAGGCTTGATGCTTTTACCCGGCTCTAATACCCACCTCGCCCTACTACCCCCACCAGCGACAACATCCTGGGCGGCTGATACCACATCAGCTACGACGGCACTGCTGGTAGGCAGGGCACCAGCCCCCTCGCCGTAGAAGAGCACCTCGCCCACCAGGTCACCTTCCACCAGAATAGCATTATAGACACCATCAACCTTAGCCAGAAGGGACTCCTCAGGGATAAAAACGGGATGGACACGCACCTCAATCAAGTTATCACCCTGTTTAGCTATAGCCAACAGCTTTATGGCAAAACCTAGCTCCCGAGCATATTTGAAGTCACGACTGTCCAGTCGAGAAATGCCTTCACAATGGACATCCTGAGGTTGCACCTGGCAATGAAAGGCTAAGGAGGCAAGAATAGCCAGTTTATAGGTAGCATCTATGCCGTCTACGTCATTCCTTGGGTCAGCCTCGGCATAGCCCAATTTCTGAGCTGTCCCA
Source organism: Dehalococcoidales bacterium (assembly GCA_023129255.1). GTDB lineage: Bacteria > Chloroflexota > Dehalococcoidia > Dehalococcoidales > BS750m-G39 > JAGMCH01. Next base: position 5,736 of record JAGMCH010000082.1, on the reverse strand, counting down.
AGTGCTGAAGGGAAATCTATGCCCTCTCTTGCCATCCGGGTAAGAATATAATTAGTGGTCCCGTTTATTATAGCATAAATGCCACTTATCTTATTGGCTACCAGGGCATACTGAAAGGGGGCGATTAAAGGAATGCCACCACCAACACTGGCTTCATAGTGCAGTCCTACCCCATACTGCTGAGCCAGAGCAAATAGTTCCACCCCATGCTTAGCGATAACTTCTTTATTGGAGGTAACCACGTGCTTACCGCCGGAGAGTGCCCGTTTCAAATAATCCAGGGCTGGCTTCTCACCCCCGATAGCCTCAACCACTATATCCACCCCGGGCTCGGCAAAAAACTCGTCGGCGTCGGTGGTAAAAAACTGAAGACCAAGTTCTTTTGCCTGCGGCTTGACTAAATCCGACTCCAGGACCTTGACCTTTCTCAGGATAAGAGGACAACCAACCTGCCCCGCTAAAACCTTGGCTTTATCGGTCAGAACCCTGGCTACTCCCCCACCAATCACTCCCAGCCCCATTAATCCTATCCCGATGTTCTGTTTCTTCACTGCTTTAACCCCCGATAGCGTGCATAATTGCCCATAGCTTTTTCTCCTCATCCAGATAGCTCACGATATTGTTATCCGGGTCGTCCCATAATGCTTCAACCCACTTACTTAAAGCATCCCCCTTGAGTAAATCCCTATTCTCCTCCTCAATCTCCCTGTTATCATCTATATCCACAACCTCTATCAGCCAATAGCCCCCCTCGGTACTAACCTCATCATCACGTATTGGCTGGCTCAATGTCTCCAGCTCCACCTCGGGGTCAAAGACAAACTCGCTAAAGGCTGAACTCATCATATCCGCAGACGTCACTTCAAAATCTCCGCCATTTTCCCTAGACGCCTCATGCTGAGAGAACTCCTCGGCTAAGGTGGCAAAGTCCTCCCCCTCTTCCAGCCTGGCTCTGACCTCATTAGCCTCCTGCTCACTAGCCAGCAGCATCACCTTAACCGTAGCCTGAGCCTCCTCCACCTCTCCCTCCTCCGCTGCCGCTGCCTCTGTCTCTTCCTCCTCAGCCTCCTCACTCCGCTCTATTACCTCAATCAACCAATAGCCCACCATCTTGGTCTTGGTCTCTTCATATATTGGGTGACTCAGCACCCCCACTTCACAGTTGAAGGCGTTTTCCTCAAGTACGGAACTTCCTATCAGCAGAGGCAGGACGAGGACGCCCTGAGGTCGCCAGCCAAGGTCACCCTCATTTTCTTTACAAACGGCATCCAGGGAAAGCTCGGCAGCCAGCTCGGCAAAATCCTCGCCCGCCTCCAGCCTGGCTATGACCTCATTTACCTGGCTCTCACTCTCCAGGAACATCGCCATTATGTGCCTCTGCTCGGCAAACATTGCCACCTCCTCCTCAAAATACTCGTCAAACAGTCTCTCCTGCAACAGCCCGGCTCTAACCGGTTCTCTAACCAAATCCCGATATTCTTTGGTTAAGGGGGGATCGTAGCTATCAAGTCTCTCATCAACCTCCTCATCGCTGACACTAATACCCAACTCCGTAGCCGCTTGCCGTATCAGCTCATTCTGCTCAATATCTTTGACCACTTCGTCAGCTATAAATATCAAATATTCAGCAGGCATGCCCTGTACGTAATAGTAAAACTCAAGCATCTTTATGTAATAATCCATATCAAACTTGGTGCCGTTCACCTCAATTACAGTTTCATGCAGTGGTTTATACTTAGGAACATACCACTGACTATAAACCCCAACCCCAACAACGGCTAACACAGCAACGATAATCAAAATCCCTAAGCCAAAGATAATGCGCTGTCTCCTCTTCTGCCGTTGCCACCGGGAAAGCTGGCGCTTGGTAACCTCACGCTGGGGCTTCTCAATCTTCTTTTTCGCCAAATCCGAGCCTCCGAATATTTAATACACTATATTTATAACCTAAAAGCGCAATCTTTTCAATCAGGCTTTATTGTCCCAAGCAACAAATTATGCTAATATGTTGAAATAAGTCGGGGTGTAGCGCAGCCTGGTAGCGCACCTGAATGGGGTTCAGGTGGTCGCCGGTTCGAATCCGGCCACCCCGACCATAGATAAGAGAAACTGGCTCTAGACAACCTGAATAAACCAGGGAGATAGATATAGACTGAAGCTGATCTAGACAACCTGAACCGGGTGGGCTCAATCAGCGATGACCAGATGAGAGATTTAAACAGGCTTAAGGCATGGCTCTATCACAAGAGAACCACGATAAGGCTCGACCGAGACCGAGCTGAGAGGCGGCAGAAGAAAGAGGAAGAGGCAGAGCGGAGGAAAGAGGAGCAACCAGCATTATTCCATTTCTAGTAATCAACTAAGTAACTAGAGGGTCAAGATTTCATCTTGACCCTCTTTTTTCGTGTATAGGGCTGAACAAAACAAGCAATTGTTGCCCCACACTTTGGCGACCTCTATGCATTTCGCAAGGTTCCACAAGGCACTTAGGAATAGGTTAAGCGCTCGGGTTTACCACCCGCCCAATAAACAGTACTGCACCGGTCTCTATGTCGCGAATCAGGAAGATAAATGGGTGGTCAATAGTGACCTCAACAGGTGTCTCCGGTACCGCTGTCAACTCCATCACTACTGCGGTGGCTGCTGCCGCCTCTGTGCCAGCTTCATCGACAGAAACAAATGCCTTGTGGATCACCTCTGCTATAAACAGGTCGCGGTTACCGGTCATCCCCGAGAAATCGGCAGCTCCAGAGAAGGCAATTTGCATACCCATTGCTGACAGGGGCTCCCTCAGGCTAAATTCCGATTCAAATTCAAATTTCGGCATCGCCAGGGTAACCTGCCTGAGCTCCAGTCTTCCAATAATCTCATCCACCTGTTGGGCATCCAGCGAGTCTTCAAATGTATCAAATTGGCCAGTCTGAGGAAGCAAGATTATCATCGATAGCTCGCCGCCGTCGTACGGCAGTTCGACCGCCTGATACCCATCGCCCTCAGCATAACCAAGCAACTCCGTTTGCCTCATCATTGGCACGGTGACCTCGCCTCCGTCAAGCAAGTAGAATGGTCCATCCTCGGTCATATCCTCTTCGAAGGGATACTGCCAGGCTGCGTTAAAGTAAATGGCGTTGGTGAGGACAAGGCGGGTGAGTGCGTCAATGAGACCCTGTGGAATCAGGTCTTCAATCCGACCTTCTGTCTGGTCACTGACCCAGTTGTTGATGGTGATGCGAGACTCTTCCGGTGCGCTGGCGAAATCAAGGATTCTGAGCCCGGCACCGTAGTTCTCAGCCAGCAGGTCAAGGAATTCGGATAGGAACTCATAGTCTTTTTGCCCCCAGATGGCATTGACGATGTTCAGCCGGAAGCCCTCTCCGTCTTTACCCTCGGCACCCTCACCGCGGCGACTTAGCTCAAGGTCCAGGTCATTGAATGCCGGGTGCAGGCGATCCTGGGGGAGGACAAACTGGAGGGTGTCAGCCATCTGCTGCGCGGTTTCACCGTGGGCACCGGCGTATGTCATAGCAAGAGCCAGCGAGATGCTGTAGGGAGAGTAAAAGAGGTTGCCATCCCCTTCTTTAAGTGCCTGATACAGGTTAAAAGCGAAGGCGCTGTTGCCCTCAACCAGGGTTGCCAGGTCGGCTCCGCTGACATCTGGCGAAGTCACCCGCGGCTTCTCTGATTGTATCACCTCACCGGCTACTGGTTGAGCACAAGCCGCCAGGCCCAGTATCAGTGCTGCCATTAGTAAACACAGAAACACCTTGTTCATCTCGGTTGCCTCCAACTGCTTTCGTGATATTTCACTTTATATATTATAACGAAAATCATTCATTTTGGTTAGGCCTTATCCATGTCTATTAATCGGTACCTATGTAACAGTCTGGACAAATGTTTAGTGGTAATCCGAAGGACACGAGTTTTTGGGTTTTATTTGATAGTACCTGGTGATTAGATACACTGACTATGGACCTAAAGCCCACTCTTTATGCGGTTTTGTATCCCAGCAGACACCCCGCAATTGAAGCTAGGGTGTCGCTACGAAGCCGGCAAGAGGTGGTTAACTATCCGTAGAAGCTCCGATGACTTAAATGGCTTGGTTATGTATCCAGCAGCACCCAGGCTTTCGGCAAGCTTCTTGTTGAGCTCTTGGCCTACCGCGGTAACCATAACAACAGGCACCTCCCTAGTGGCGGCATCTTTCTTGATAACACCTAAGGCGGTGTATCCGTCCATCTTCGGCATGAAAATATCCATAAGTACAAGAGCTGGCTTAGCGCTAGTCATTGCTGTTATTGCCTGCTGCCCATCGCGGGCGGTGATCACTTCATACCCGTGAGGGGTAAGGAGAGCCTCTATTACACGCAGAACTTTTTCATCATCATCAACAGCCAGAATGCGAGCTTTACTTTCCACCGATCTTAACCCCCTTTTTCACCTTATTTGGTAAGTACCGTGCCACTGTTGCCAGAAACTCTCGTACGTCAACAGGCTTGGCAAGGTAACCATCGCAACCTGCTTGCAGTATTTTATCTCTGTCTCCTTTCATCGCATATGAGGTCAGCGCCAAAATAGGGATGTTCTTAGTCTTGGCATCCGACTTGAGAATCTTGGTGGCTTTAAGGCCATCCATGACGGGCAATTGAATATCCATCAAGATGAGGGCGGGCTTATTGGCCCTGGCCAGGTTAACGCCCTCCCTGCCATTCTCTGCCTCGATGGTCGTATATCCAACTCTCTGGAGTAAGTCTCGAAACAGAGTGAGGTTCTTAGGGTCATCCTCGACGATCAATATGAGTTTATCCATGACGTCCCCACCGTTAGCAATGCCCGCCTTTCAATTCATACTCCTCTTACAAGTCTCTAGCTATCCTTTTTCTCCTCCTGATTAGCTTCCCGAATGGGCAGAGAAAAGGTAAAACGGCTTCCCTTGCCTTTGCCTCCGCTTTCCACCCAGATTCTGCCTCCATGCATTTCGATAAAGGATTTGCTCAGAGGTAATCCCAATCCGGTGCCAGGAGTCTTATCCTTTGGCCCACTGTGAGCTTGATAAAACTCATCAAAGATCTTTCTTTGGTCCTTGGGGGCAATGCCGATACCGGTATCGGCAACGCTAACAATGAGCTCTCCTCCCTCCCGTGTGGCCTCCACAGTAATCTGCCCATGGTCAGGGGTGAACTTGGTGGCATTGGAGAGAAGATTAAACATTACCTGCTTGAGCCTCCGCTGGTCGGCAATGATTAACAGGTTGTCCAGTGCCGGCGAGATTCGAGCCTCCAGACTGAGAGAGTGCTTTAATGCCTTCTCCTTAATCATGACCAGACTACTTTCCAGCAGCTCTTTCATATTGACCTTGAATAGTTCTAGCTCGGCTTTGCCCGCCTCAACCTTGGCTAGGTCTAGAACATCACTAATCAAGGAAAGGAGATGCTCTCCGCTTTCGAGGATATCCTTTACGTACTCTGCCTGTTTCTCATTCAGTTCGCCAAAGTATTGTTCGGCCAGTACTTGGGAAAAGCCAATAATGGCGGTGAGTGGCGTTCGTAGTTCATGAGACATGCCGGATAGGAATTCGGATTTCGCTTGATTTGCCGCTTCAGCCTGATTGACAGCTACCTTGAGTTCCCTGGTTCTTTCCTTTATCCTCTCTTCCAGTTCAACGTTGAATACCTTGACTTGTTCGTAGAGCTGCTTAATCTCTGCCTCTGCCTGCTTACGCTCAGTCACGTCTCTTAG
>JAGMCH010000081.1 GCA_023129255.1 Dehalococcoidales bacterium | reverse complement strand
CCGTTAAGCCACGGCCCTTCCACACGGTACCGTGGGATCACTTTGCCCTGCTTTCGCACCTGCTCGACTTGTAGGTCTCACAGTCAAGCCCCCTTATGCCAATGCACTCTATGGGTGATTTCCATCCACCCTGAGGGGACCTTTGGGCGCCTCCGTTACCTTTTAGGAGGCGACCGCCCCAGTCAAACTACCCACCAGACACTGTCCCCCAGCTTGATCTAGGGTTAGAGGCTAAACTCACCAAGAGTGGTATTTCAACGTTGGCTCCACCGAGGCTGACGCCCCGGCTTCAAAGCCTCCCACCTATGCTACACATGATAAGTCCAGACCCAGTGCCAAGCTGTAGTAAAGCTCCACGGGGTCTTTTTGTCCTGTCGCGGGTAACCCGCATCTTCACGGGTACTTCAATTTCGCCGAGTCCCTCGTTGAGACAGCGCCCAAGTCGTTACACCTTTCGTGCGGGTCGGAACTTACCCGACAAGGGATTTCGCTACCTTAGGACCGTTATAGTTACGGCCGCCGTTCACTGGGGCTTCAGTTCGGTGCTTTATCCTTCCAAAGAAGGACTAACACCTCTCCTTAACCTTCCAGCACTGGGCAGGTATCAGCCCCTATACTTCAGCTTTCGCTTTAGCAGAGACCTATGTTTTTGTTAAACAGTCGCTTGGGCCAATTTTGTGCCACCCTAGAATCTAGGGCACCCCTTCTCCCTAAGTTACGGGGTTAGATTGCCGAGTTCCTTAACGAGGGTTCTCTCGATCACCTTGGGACTATTATCCCTACCTACCAGAGTCGGTTTGCGGTACGGGCGCTCCTACTTCAAAGGCAACGAGGCTTTTCTTGACGGCTTGGGGTCAGCTAAGTCGCTTCGGGTCTCCCCTCAACTTCCCCCCACCTTCAGCTAAATATCTGGGGTGGATTTGCCTGCCCCAGCATCACCTATAGTAGGGGACGCACCATGTCCATTGGGCACGCTTGAGCCTACCCTTCCGTGTCCCCCCTTTGCCTCCATAGGGGCGGTACGGGAATATTGACCCGTTGTCCATCGCCTACGCCTTTCGGCCTCGGCTTAGGCCCGACTAACCCTACGCGGATTAACCTTCCGTAGGAAACCTTAGGTTTTCGGTGGGTGTGTTTCTCACACACCTTGCGCTACTCATGCCGGCATTCTCACTTCCCTTAACTCCACCCTTCCTTACGGAAGGACTTTACGGCTAAGGGAACGCTCCCCTACCATCCTAGTTGCCTAGAATCCATAGCTTCGGTGGCGGACTTTAGCCCCGTTGGATTGTCGGCGCAGCACCACTCAACCAGTGAGCTATTACGCATTCTTTAAAGGATGGCTGCTTCTGAGCCAACCTCCTGGCTGTCTGGGCAGTCCTACTTCCTTGCCCACTTAGTCCGTTCTTAGGGACCTTAGCTGATGGTCTGGGCTGTTTCCCTCTCGACTACGGAGCTTATCCCCCGCAGTCTCACTCCCAGGTTTGAGGTTAATGGCATTCGTGGTTTGGTTGGAGTTGGTAAGATACTATCCCCCGAGTCCATCCAGAGCCCTACCTCCATTAACTAATACCTGAGGCTGCACCTCAATGCATTTCGGGGAGAACCAGCTATCACCGGGTTCGGTTGGCATTTCACCTCTACCCACAGCTCATCTGACAGTTTTGCATCACTGACCAGTTCGGGCCTCCACTTCGATTTTATCGAAGCTTCACCCTGGCCATGGGTAGCTCACCCGGCTTCGGGTCTGCTCCATGCGACTATAAACGCCCTGTTAGGACTCGCTTTCGCTACGGCTGCGCAACGCTAGTTGCTTAACCAGCCACATAGAACAACTCACCGGCTCATTCTTCAATAGGCACGCCGTCAGAGCTTACGCTCCTCCGACTGCTTGTAGGCACACGGTTTCAGATTCTATTTCACTCCCCTCCTGGGGTTCTTTTCACCTTTCCCTCACGGTACTTGTCCACTATCGGTCATCAAGGGTATTTAGCCTTGCCCTGTGGTCAGGGCAGCTTCCCACAAGATTTCTCGTGTCCCGTGGTACTTAAGTACAGGCAAGGAGCTTCCCCTTTTCGTTTACGGGACTGTCACCCTCTATGGTTGCCCTTTCCAGAGACCTTCAACTAGGGTTCAGTTTGTAACTCCTTGACCTATCCTGGGCTAGGTCCTGCCTGACTTTCAACCCCCTATAAGCATAGGCCCCAGAGCCACTTAGCTTACAGGGTTTGGGCTTTTCCCCTTTCGTTCGCCACTACTCAGGGAATCTCGTTTGATTTCTTTTCCTCAGGGTACTGAGATGTTTCACTTCCCCTGCTTACCTCCTCCCAGCCTATGTGTTCAGCTGGGGGTACTTAGGTTTTACCTAAGTGGGTTGCCCCATTCGGGTATCCCCGGCTAAGCTTGCTCGGCAGCTCACCGAGGCTTTTCGCAGCCTTGCTACGCCCTTCATCGGCCCTTGATGCCAAGGCATCCACCATGTGCCTTCTCCCGCTTGACCTGCTTCAGATTTGATATTAGCCCTTTAATATTCAATTGTTAATGTGCTTTATACATAACTAAACGGCTTGGCGATAAATCACCAAGCCGTCCGCTTGGTTTTAATCACCAATACCTTCGGTTATGTATAAATCCCGCTCATTGGTTAAAATGTTAGCATAACGAGCCGACTTTGTCAAGTATAATTGACGCATTACGGTAACAATTTGTTGACAGCTAGTCTATAGCTGTGGTAATATAACAAGTTGACGCTAGCTAGTTCGGCTGATAGTTGATGGGTTGAAATCTTAAGCCTCAACCGTTGACTTTGGCTTGTAATGGATGAGCTACGGCTCATCCATTTAAATTGTGTGAGTTAGGAGGAAGAAAGGTGCCCACGGTTAATCAGCTTGTCCGTAAAGGGCGAAAAAAGGTGGCCAAGAAGACCAAGGCGCCAGCATTGCTCCTCAGCTATAATGCGTTGAGGAACAGGATGGTGCAGGGGAAGGGCTCTCCCCAGAAGCGGGGGGTTTGTGTTCAGGTTAAGACCACTACCCCCAAGAAGCCTAATTCGGCGCTGCGCAAAATAGCTAGGGTGCGGCTGACCAATGGCATAGAGGTAACCGCTTATATCCCCGGTGAGGGGCATGAGCTTCAGGAGCACTCGGTGGTTCTCATCCGCGGTGGGCGGGTGAAGGACCTGCCTGGCGTGCGCTATCATATTATTCGCGGCGCCCTTGATGCCAGCGGGGTGGCTAACCGCCGTCAGGGCCGCAGTAAGTATGGAAGTAAACGAGCTAAAGGCGTGACAATTACTCCTCCTGCGGCCACTGCAGTTACTGAAGCTCTTCCTCCTGAAGTGGTTACCGAAGAGGGTACCGAGAGCTAGGAGATAGAAATGCCAAGGAGAGCTCGAGCTATAAGAAGAGAGATACCCCCTGATGCTAAATATCACAATGAAACCGTAGCCAGGTTGATTAACCGGGTGATGATATGGGGCAAAAAGAGCCTGGCTGAGGGAATAGTCTATGGTGCCCTTAAGATTATGGAGCAGCGGGGGGCAAAAGAGCCGGTCACTGTTTTAGAACAGGCGGTAAAGAATGCTACCCCTCAGCTTGAGGTTAAGCCACGACGGGTTGGTGGCGCTACCTATCAGGTGCCAGTAGAGGTCCGTCCTGAGCGCGGCCTGTCTCTGGCTTTGCGCTGGCTGGTAAGCTCAACCCGGGCCAGAGGGGGCAAATCTATGGCGGAGAAGCTGGCGGCTGAGCTCGGTGACGCCTCGCGGGGGGAGGGGGTAACTATAAAGAAGCGTGAGGATACCCATAGAATGGCTGAGGCTAATAGAGCCTTTGCCCACTACAGGTGGTGAGGATAGGACTATGCCCAGGAGTTTCCCATTGGACCGTATACGGAATATTGCTATTATCGCTCATATTGATGCTGGTAAGACCACCATCACTGAGAGAATACTATACTATACCGGTCGTACCTATAAGATTGGTGAGGTGGATGAAGGCACAGCAGTGATGGATTGGATGGAGGAGGAGAAGAGGCGCGGCATCACCATCACCGCTGCCGCTACTACCTGCTATTGGCAGGACCACCGCATCAATATTATTGATACCCCGGGACATGTGGATTTTACTGCTGAGGTGGAGCGCAGCCTTAGAGTGCTGGATGGTGGGGTGGTGGTTTTCGATGCTGTGGCTGGGGTTGAGGCTCAGTCAGAGGCGGTATGGCGGCAGGCTGATAGATATAATGTGCCCAGGATTTGCTTCATCAATAAGATGGACCGAATTGGTGCCAACTTCGACCGCACTGTATCTATGATTGAAGAGCGACTTCATGCCAAGCCCCTGCTTATACAATTACCTCTAGGCAGTGAAGCCTCATATCAGGGCATCATTGACTTGGTGGAGAACAAGGCTTGGCGTTTTGATGACAAACCTGATTCGCCGCCGGCGGAGGCGGCTATTCCTGAATCTGAGCGGGCAAAATGCGCTCAGTTTCGTCAAGCCCTGATTGAGAAATTGGCCGAAAGCGATGACCAGATTTTGGCGCTTTATCTTGAGGGCAGTAGTATTACCCCTTCCGATTTAAGGCAGGCCCTGAGAAGGGTAACCCTGGCGGTGAAAGGGGTGCCTGTTCTTTGCGGCAGTGCCCTGAGGAACAAAGGTATTCGCCCATTACTTGATGCTATTGCGAACTATCTCCCCTCCCCGCTGGATATGCCACCGGCAAGGGCTATTGATACCAGGGTGGGAGGCGAGGTCACTCGCCCGGCCAAAGATGATGCCCCCTTTTCAGCGCTGGCTTTTAAGGTGGTCTCCGACCCCTTTGTCGGCAGGCTGGTCTATTTTAGAGTATATTCGGGCAGGGTGAAGATGGGAGCACAGGTATTTAACTCCACCCGGGGCAAGAGAGAGCGCATTGGGCGTCTGCTGCGAATGCACGCCAATCACCGCGAGGAAATGGAAGAGGTCGGTGCCGGAGCTATCGTAGCTACCTTAGGGCTTAAAAATACCTTCACCGGCGATACCCTATGCCATTACTCTCAGCCGGTGCTTCTGGAACCTATCCGCTTTCCTGAGCCGGTGCTCTTTGTTGCCGTTGAGCCCAGAACCAGGGCTGACCAGGATAAACTGGGGGGAGCCCTGCAAAGGCTGACCGAGGAAGACCCTACTTTCAGGGTAAATTACGACCAAGAGGCGGGGCAGACGGTTATTTCGGGTATGGGCGAGCTTCATCTGGAATTCTTGGTCGGCAGATTAGTCAGTGAATTTGGAGTGGAGGCAAAGGTGGGTAGGCCCAAGGTTGCCTATAAGGAGACTATTACTGTGTCCACGGAGGTGGAGGGGAGATTCATTCGGCAGACCGGGGGGCACGGTCAGTATGGCCATGTCTGTATCCGGCTTGAGCCTATGGAGCGTGGTAGTGGCTTTCAGTTTGTCGACCGTATTAAAGGTGCGGCTGTTCCCAAGCGGTATATTCTGGCAGCCGAGGTTGGCATTAAGGAGGCTATGGAGACCGGCGTAGTGGCTGGCTATCCCGTAGTTGATGTTAAGGCAACCCTTTATGATGGTAGCTATCACGAGGTTGACTCTTCAGAAATAGCCTTTAAGATGGCAGGCTCAATGGCGCTACGGGATGGCGTGGTTAAAGCTAAGCCTATCCTTCTGGAGCCAATTATGAAGCTGGAAATAGTTGCACCAGAGCCGTTTCTTGGTGATATAATGGGAGACCTTAATTCAAGGCGAGGACATATTGAGTCTATCGGGGCGCATGACGATATGTCGGTTATTCGTGCTCATATACCCTTAGCTGAGACCTTTGGCTATGCCACGAACTTAAGGTCATTAACCCAGGGCAGAGGTGCCTATTCCCTGGAGTTCTATAATTATGAGGAGCTGCCAGCGGAGCTGGCAGACCAGATAACCGGTAAGGCTATGGTCAGATAGGTCGGGGGGTTTTAATATGCCTAAGCAGAAGATTCGTATTAAGCTAAAGGGTTATGACCACAAGATTCTTGACCTGTCCGTAGAGCAGATTGTAGCTGCCGTGGAGCGGACGGGGGCAGTGGTTGTTGGCCCGGTGCCACTACCCACCCGCATTCAGAAGTTCAGCGTTATCCGCTCCCCGTTTATAGATAAGGACTCGCAGGAGCAGTTTGAGATTCGGACCCACAAGCGTCTTATTGATATTGTAGAGATGACGTCCAAGACCGTAGACGCCTTGAGCAGCCTGAATCTACCGGCAGGGGTGGAAATAGATATTAAGTTATAAGGTTTGAAGATATGGTTCAAGGTATAATCGGCAAAAAGCTGGGCATGGGGCAGGTATTCGGGGACAAGGGCAAGGCGGAGGCGGTAACCGCCATTGAGGCTGGTCCCTGCATCGTGACCCAGGTTAAAACTACCGACAAGGAGGGGTATAATGCCGCCCAGCTTGGCTTCGGCCAAGCCAAACGGCTCAACTCTCCCCAGCGGGGACATCTCAAGGAGCTGGGGCAGTTTGAGTACCTTCGGGAATTCAGGGTGGCTGATACTGAGGCTATCAAAGTGGGAGATAAGGTTGATGTTGGCTTGTTCAAGGAGGGCGACCTGGTTGATGTTACCGGCGTCTCCAAGGGCAAGGGCTTTGCCGGGGTGGTAAAACGACATCATTTTGCCGGCGGACCCAAGACCCATGGGCAGTCTGACCGCCACCGCGCCCCTGGCTCTATAGGAGCTACCACTACCCCGGGCCGGGTACTGAAGGGGAAGCGTATGGCAGGACATATGGGCAATAGCCGGGTGACGGTTCGTCATCTGGAGGTATATAAAGCCGACCCGGAGCGCAACCTGTTGCTGGTTAGGGGAGCCGTTCCCGGTGCCAGGAACGGGCTGGTGCTGATAGAGAAATTGGAGGGGAAGTAAGCCAGTGGAAGTCCCGGTTTATAGCCTTAGCGGCGAGGTGGTTAAAAATATTGAGGTGAGTGATAGCGTTTTTGCTGTGCCGTTTAATCAGGCGGTGGTGCACCAGGCGCTGGTAAGGCAGCGGGCAAACGCCCGCCAGGGAACGTCCAGCACCAAGACCCGCGGTGAGGTTGCCGGCAGCACCCGAAAGCTCTTCCGGCAGAAGCACACCGGGCTGGCTAGGGCTGGCAGCAAAAAGTCGCCAATAAGGCGGGGAGGTGGTGTCACTTTTGGACCTAAGCCAAGGGACTACCGCCAGGACATGCCGAAAAAGATGCACCAGCTGGCAATAAGGTGTGTCCTATCGGCTAAGGCAAGAGACGAAGAGCTAAAGGTTGTAGAAGAGCTGAAGTTCAAACAGCCCAAGACCAAAGAGATGGCTGGGGTTCTGGCGGCGCTGGGGGTGGACTCCTCAGCCCTTATTGTTACCAGTGAGCCGGAGGAAAATGTAGTCAAGTCGGCTCGCAACCTGGCGGGGATTAAGACCATGCCGGCCAATATACTCAATGTGGTTGACATCCTTTCCTATAAGACGTTATTGATGACTGAGGCTGCGGTGCGCCAGGCAGAAAAGATTTGGGGAAGCGGCAATGCATCTGTATGAGGTCTTGCGCCGCCCATTGATAACGGAGAAGAATACCGCCATTCAGGCTCCTCAAGGCAAATATGCCTTTAAGGTAGGCGCGGAGGCTAATAAGGAACAGATTAAACAGGCAGTGGAGAAGGCGTTTAATGTTGGTGTGATACAGGTTAATGTGATGACAGTGCCGGGAAAGGAGCGAAGGCTGCGGGGAAGGTGGGTGATGAGCCCCTCCTGGAAAAAGGCGATTGTCACTTTGAAGCCCGGCGACAAGATAGAACTGTTTGGGGGTGTTTAATATTTGTGGAGGTTTGAATGCCATTAAAGCAATATCGTCCAACCTCTCCCGGTAGGCGGGGTATGAGCGGCTCCACCTTTGAGGAGATAACCAAAACCAAGCCGGAGAAGTCGCTGCTCTCGCCCCGCAAGAGGAAGGCTGGACGTAGTAATCAGGGGAAAATAACGATTCGCCACCGCGGCGGGGGAGCCAAGCGCCGGCTGCGCATACTAGACTTTAAGCGTGATAAGCTTGGCGTCCCGGGCAAAGTGGCTGCCATTGAATACGACCCCAACCGCTCGGCTCGTATTGCTCTCATTTACTATGCTGATGGAGACAAGAGGTATATTCTTGCCCCCTCAGGACTTAGTGTTGGTGACGGCGTAAAGTCAGGCGATGATGCCGAGGTAAAACCGGGGAATGCTTTGCCATTAAAACTAATCCCAACCGGGACATTAATACATAATATTGAGATGGAGGTGAGCAGAGGGGGGCAATTGGTGCGGAGTGCCGGAGCCGCCGCCCAGCTAATGGCTAAGGAGGGCGAATATGCCCTGGTCCGGTTGCCCTCCGGTGAGGTGCGGCGTATCAGGAGCCATTGTCTGGCTACTATCGGGCAGGTAGGAAATGTTGACCATCGGAGTATTAATTTGGGTAAAGCAGGCCGTAAACGGTGGTTGGGCTGGCGACCTACGGTGAGGGGCTCGGCGATGAACCCCCGTGACCATCCTCATGGTGGGGGGGAGGGTAGAGCCCCGATAGGCTTGCCCGGACCTAAAACACCCTGGGGTAAGCCGGCTCTGGGCTATAGAACTCGTAAGTCAAAGGCTTCAGATAAGATGATTGTCAAGCGTAGGGGGAAGTGACCAAATGTCAAGGTCAATTAAGAAAGGTCCAGCCGTTGATGCCAAACTGCTGAAGAAAGTCGAGGCACTGAGCCGCTCTGGGGAGAAGGCGGTGATAAAGACCTGGTCGCGCTGGTCTACTATCCTGCCCCAGATGGTGGGGTTTACCATCGGCGTCCATGATGGCAGAAGGCATGTGCCCATCTTCATCACTGAGAATATGGTGGGGCACAAATTGGGCGAGTTTGCCTCATCTCGAACCTTCAGGGGGCATACCTCTAGAGGGGAGAAAACTACCCAGATTAGGAAAAGGCCGTAGAGTATAGCTATGGAAGTTAGAGCAATAGCTAAAGATACCGGTATATCACCACGTAAGGTGCGCCCGGTGGTGGATATGGTGCGGGGCAAGAGGGTGGATGAGGCGCTAACCCTGCTCAAGTTTGCCCCGACACCGATAGCTCGAGTGATAGCCAAGGTGGTGAAATCAGCGGCGGCTAATGCTGAGAACAACTTTCAGATGGACCCGGCAGACTTGAGGATTGTCGGCATCTTTGCTGATGAGGCGAGGACTCTGAAGAGGTTTCGCCCGCGGGCGCGGGGGCGAGCCACCCCTATTCTTAAGCGTTCTAGCCATATAACAGTCGTTGTTGCCGAGCAGGAGGGTTAATTGGGTCATAAGGTTCATCCTTTAGGCTTTAGACTTGGAGTCATACGCAATTGGCAGGCCAAATGGTATGCCGAGAAGAGCTATGTCGAATTTTTGCATGAAGACCTGGAGCTTCGGCAGGCTATTGAATCCGGATATGCTGAAGCCGGTGTCTCTCTGGTGGAGATTGAGCGCCAGGCGAATAAGGTATCGATAACCATCCATACCGCCCGACCTGGCGTCGTTATCGGGCGAGGGGGGCAGCGAGTTGATGAAATGAGGGCTCTT
The DNA here is from genome assembly GCA_023129255.1 of Dehalococcoidales bacterium. Taxonomy (GTDB): domain Bacteria; phylum Chloroflexota; class Dehalococcoidia; order Dehalococcoidales; family BS750m-G39; genus JAGMCH01. Next base: position 4,315 of record JAGMCH010000081.1, on the reverse strand, counting down.
CTTGAGAGCCTTATCGGGAAGAGGATTCAATTGAGCATCCTGGAGATTCAGCAGCCTGAACTCGATGCCTATTTAGTAGCCAGGGCGGTGGCTGAGCAGATTGAGCATCGTGTTGCTTTCCGCCGAGCGATGAAGCAGGCAATGTTTCGCACCATGCAGTCGGGGGCTAAGGGGATGAGAATCAGTTGTGCCGGTAGACTGGGTGGTACTGAGATAGCTCGCCGTGAGGTTATGCATCAGGGGCAAGTACCGTTGCATACGCTGCGGGCTGATATTGATTACGGGCTTACTGAGGCGCGTACCACCCTGGGTCGAATTGGAGTCAAGGTCTGGATTTATCGGGGTGATATTCTTCCTGAGCCTAGTAGACTGGAGGCTGAGGAAGCACCTGCCGAACCTGCAGCCGTGGGCGGGGTGAAGACAAAGCCCCCGGTCACTTCAGAAGCGGAGGAAAAACCGGCTGAACCAGTGGCACCGCTAGCTGAGGAGAAGGCTCCAAAAGCGAAGGTGAAAGAGAAAGCTCCGGAGGCTAAGGAGAAAGCTATAAAAGCGGAGAAGAAAGCTCCAAAAGCGAAGGTGAAAGAGAAAGCTCCGGAGGCCAAGGAGAAGGCTCCAAAAGCGAAGGTGAAAGAGGAAGCTCCGGAGGCCAAGGAGAAGGCTCCAAAAGCGAAGGTGAAAGAGGAAGCTCCAGAAGCGAAGCCGAAAGAGAAAGCTATAAAGCCGAAGAAGAAGGCTCCAGAGGCTAAGGAGAAAACTCCAAAGCGGAGGACAAGGAAAACCACCAAGGCAAAACCGCCGGTAACTGAGGGAAAAGAGGAGACAGATGCTACAGCCCAAGCGGGTGAAGTACCGCAAGAGTCATAAAGGACACCGCCGGGGTAGTGCCCAGGTGGGGAATAGTGTTGACTTTGGCGATTTTGGGTTGCAGGCGCTAGAATCTGCCTGGGTTACTAGCCGACAGATTGAAGCGGCACGGCGTGCCATTACTCGTTACATTCGCCGTGGTGGCAACGTGTGGGTTCGTGTCTTCCCTGATAAACCGGTGACCAAGAAGCCGGCTGAGACCCGTATGGGTGGGGGCAAAGGTGCCCCCGACCATTGGGTGGCGGTGGTTAAACCAGGGAGAATGCTATTTGAAATGGGGGGAGTTAGCGAGGAAGTAGCTAAGGGGGCGATGCGCCTGGCTTCGCATAAGCTCCCAATAAATACCAGATTTGTGGCCAGGGAAACCGGCGTAGCCGTTGGCAGCGATTCAGCAGGGGGGTTGACTCAAGGTGAAGATTGAGGAGATTCGAGCTTTAAGCAACGAAGCATTGAAAAAGCAACTGGAGGAAGTCCATCAGGAGCTGTTTAACCTTCGCTTTCGCTCGGCTACCAAGCAGTTGGTAAACAGCCATGAAATTTCCAGGGTTAAAAAGGAGATTGCCCGGCTTAAGACCATAATGAGTGAAAGAGAGCTAGGTATAAGGTGATGTCTGTGGAAAGCAAGCGTAAAATCAGGCATGGTCAGGTGGTGAGCGATGGGATGGATAAGACGGTGGTGGTGGCGGTGGAAAGCCCCAAGCGCCACCCGTTGTATAAGAAGACCATCAAGAGGGTGGTCAAGTATAAGGCTCATGATGAGAAAAATGAGTGCCGGGTGGGAGACAAGGTAAGGATTGTGGAGACTCGTCCCCTGTCCCGGGAGAAGCGGTGGCGGGTGGCTGAGATAATAACTAGGGGAGAGGTGGTGGAGATTTCGCCTGAGGAAATAACCCGGGAAGATTTAGCCAAGGTTACACCTGAGAAAAAAGCTAAGGAAGAGGTAGCCGAGGTTAAACCTGAGAAAAAAGCCAAGGAAGAGGTAACCGAGGTTGAACCTGAGGGAAAAACCAAGGAAGAGACTTCGGGCTAGAGTGATATGATTCAAGCCTATAGTCGAATTAAGGCAGCCGACAATACCGGTGCCAAAGAGATTATGTGTATTAACGTTTTAGGTGGCACCAGGAAGAGATATGCCAGGGTGGGTGACATTATTGTGGCTTCGGTAAAAAAGGCAACCCCAAGGGGGGTGGTGAAGAAGGGAGAGGTGGTCAGGGCGGTTATTATTCGCTGTGCCCAGCCATATCGGCGCCCTGATGGCTCTTATATTAGGTTTGATGAGAATGCGGCTGTCATTCTTACCGATAAGAATAACCCTAAGGGGACCAGAATATTTGGACCAGTAGCCAGGGAGCTGAGGGATAAAAATTTTACCAAGATTATATCTCTGGCACCTGAGGTCTTGTGAGGAAGAATGAATATCAGAAAGAACGATACGGTGGTGGTTATCGCTGGTAAGGATAGGGGTAAGAAGGGCAGGGTGCGCTTTGCTTACCCCAAGAAGGAACGGCTGCTGGTGGAAGGCATCAACTTTGTCAAGAAGCATAGCCGGGCCAAGGGGGCAGTTAGGCAGGCGGGTATAATCGAGCGGGAGGCGCCAATTCATGTGTCAGATGTTATGTTGCTGTGTAGTAAATGCAATCATCCGGCTCGGGTTGGTTTCAGCTTCCTGGCTGATGGCAGGAAGGTTCGGGTCTGTCGCTCTTGCGGTGAGGTAATTGATTAAATGTCAGGACTTAAGGAAAGGTATAAAAAGGAGGTTATTCCCAGCCTGATGGAGCTTTACGGGTATAAGAATATAATGCAGGTGCCGCGTCTGGACAAGGTTGTGCTTAATATCGGCTTGGGCGAGGCGATTCAGGATGCTAAGGCTCTGGAGGCGGCGGAGAGGGATTTAGCTGATATTTCGGGGCAACACCCGATTATCACCCGAGCCAAGAAATCCATCGCCTCCTTCAGGTTGAGGGCGGGAATGACCATCGGCCTGAAGGTAACCCTGCGGGGGGAGCGCATGTATCACTTTTTTGACAAGCTGGTAAATATTGCCTTGCCCCGCATGCGCGAGTTCCACGGGGTTTCCCGGAACTCCTTTGATGGGCGGGGCAACTATACCCTGGGGCTTAAGGAACAGCTCGTCTTCCCCGAGGTAGAGTATGATAAGGTAGACAAGGTGCGGGGACTGGAGGTGTCAATCGGCACTACCGCTAAAACAGACGAGGAAGGCAGGCACCTGCTGGAATTACTGGGCATGCCTTTTGTTAAGGACTGAAGTAGATGGCTAAGAAGTCAAAAGTTGAAAAGTCGAAGCGACCGGCCAAATATAAGGTGCAGCAGCATAATCGCTGTTACCTGTGTGGTCGGCCTCGTGCTTATATTCGTAAGTTTGGCTTATGCCGTATTTGTTTTCGCAAGTTAGCCCTTGCCGGGCAGATTCCCGGAGTGAGAAAATCAAGCTGGTGAAGTAGATATGACTGTTTCTGACCCAATAGCCGATATGTTAACCAGGATACGCAATGCCGTTATGGCCAGGCATGATTTTGTGCTGGTTCCAGCCTCAAGGATGAAGCTGTCTGTTGCCAGAATCCTTAAAAAGGAGGGTTTCATCGTTGAGTATGAGGTGCTTAAGGGTAAGCCACACCGGACGATTAAGCTCCATCTCAAATATGATGATAAAAATCAGCCACTCCTTTCTGGGTTGGAACGGGTTAGTAAGCCTGGGCTGAGGGTATATGTGGGGCGGGATGAGATATCCCGCGTTTATGGTGGTTTGGGCATCGCTATCATTTCTACATCTAAGGGTGTAATGACCGGGCAGCAAGCCTGGAGCCAGGGGATTGGTGGTGAACTTCTATGCTATGTATGGTGAATAAGTCTTGGGGTGATACAAATGTCTAGGGTGGGGCTGATGCCGATACCGGTGCCACCGGGGGTAAAGGTGAGTATCGAAAAGGATGTGGTCACGGTGACCGGTCCTAAAGGGGAGCTTCGTCGTCGCTTCAACCCGGATATGAATATTGCCCTGGACAATAATATCCTGACCGTGTCGCGACCTAGCGATAGCAAGGAGCATCGTTCCCTCCATGGACTGACCCGCAGTCTTTTAGCTAATATGGTGGAGGGGGTCACCGGTGGCTTTGAGAAGGAGCTTGAGATAGTTGGAGTGGGCTATCGGGCGGAAAAAACCGGGGATAAGTTGGTGTTTCGTATTGGATATTCACATCCGGTGGAGGTATCACCCTTACCCGGGGTCTCCCTGGATGTGGAGGGAAGTAATCACATCAAGGTTAGCGGCATTGACAAGGAGGCGGTGGGCCAGATGGCAGCCGAAATTCGGGCTATTCGTCCGCCCGACGCTTATAAGGGCAAGGGTATTAGATATGCCGGAGAGCTAGTCCGTCTTAAGGCAGGCAAGGCCGGTAAGGCTATAGGTCAGAAGACATGATGGTTAAAGGTG
>JAGMCH010000080.1 GCA_023129255.1 Dehalococcoidales bacterium | reverse complement strand
AGCCTGAACCATATTTACGCTCAGGTTATCGATGATGTGAGGGGGCACACGCTGGTGGCGGCTTCAACCCTGGATGAGGAGATAAAAAGTGATTCAGATAGCAAAGCCAAGTCAGCTAGGGCTGAGCTGGTTGGTTCTCTGGTGGCTAAGCGAGCATTAAGTAACGGGATAAACCAGGTGGTTTTCGACCGTGGTGGATATAAGTATCATGGCCGGGTTAAAGCCCTAGCCGAGGCGGCTCGGCAGGCAGGACTCAAGTTTTAGGGGGTAGTTTTAGCTCAAGTGAAAGAACCCATAAGCAGAATAGACCCAACAGAATTGACACTGACTGACAAGCTGGTGTATATCAATCGGGTGACTAAAGTGGTGAAGGGAGGCAAGCGCCTCCGCTTTAGCGCCTTATCGGTGACCGGCGACGGCGAGGGACATGTGGGCATCGGCGTGGGTAAGGCTAACAGTGTGCCCGAAGCCATTAACAAGGCGAGCGCTATCGCCAGGAAGAGCCTGCTAAAAGTGCCTTTGGCCGGGACTACTATCCCCTATGAAGTAAGGGTTAAATTTGGAGCGGCTAAGGTCTTGCTGAAGCCAGCCGCCCCAGGTACAGGTATCATTGCCGGGGGTAGCATCCGGGCGGTGGTGGAGGCCGCCGGCATCAAGGACATTCTCACCAAGTCGTTGGGTAGTCCTAATCGGATTAACACGGCTAAGGCTGCTATGCTTGCCCTTAGCCAGCTTAAAGAGCCAAAAGAGGAGTTAGCCCGACGCAGGGCAGCGCCTAGGGTTGAGGGAGAGGAGGAGATAGTCGGTGGCTAAGTTACGTATCACCTTGATTAAGAGTGGCATTGGCTATGCCCAGGGTCAGAGGAGAACCTTGAAGGCTCTGGGACTTAATCGGCTAAATCAGAGTGCTATTCATAATGACTGCGCCTCAGTTCGTGGTATGCTTGATAAGGTGAGGCATCTAATTAGGGTGGAGGAAGAGAGCTGATGTTACAGGAAAAACTCTCCCCAGCCCCTGGCTCTAAGAGAGGAAGGAAGAGAGTGGGTCGGGGGGATGGTAGCGGACACGGCACTTATTCCGGACGTGGCTGCAAGGGGCAGAAGTCTCGCTCTGGCTATAAGATGCGCCCTGGCTTTGAAGGTGGGCAGTTGCCCTTAATCAAGCGCTTGCCGAGAAAGCGTGGCTTTACTAATCCCTTCAGGACGGAGTATAGCCTGGTTAATCTGGGCAAGCTTGGTATCTTTGAGCCGGGAAGCGAGGTAACGCCGGAGAAATTGGTCGCCGCCGGGGTGGTAAAATCTCTACGGCACCCGATTAAGATTCTGGCCGGGGGTGAAATCAGTCATCCCCTGGTGATAAAGGCAAACAAGTTCTCGGCTGCGGCTAAAGCCAAGATAGAGGCAGCCGGCGGCAGAGCGGAGGAGGTTGGGCATGCGCCCCACGCCATCTAGACCACGACTGCTGCAGGCAATGATTGATGCCTTCAGTCTGCCTGATTTAAGGCGCAAGATTCTTATAACTCTTGGCATTCTGATAATCTTTCGCTTTGTGGCTCATGTGCCTCTTCCCGGGGTAGACCTTGAGGCGTTGCATGAGCTGTTTGAGCGTAATGCCTTGCTGGGCATGCTTGATATGTTCAGCGGGGGTGCCATGAGGCGCTTCAGTGTGGCGGCGATGGGGGTTTATCCCTACATCACGTCGTCAATTATTATGACGCTACTGGTGCCTATCATCCCTCAACTAAAAGCCCTTTCTCAGGAGGGGGAGGGGGGTAGAAATAAGGTTAATCGTATTACCCACTGGCTGACTGTCCCGCTGGCTGGTCTTTCCGGCTATGGGCAGCTGGTCTACCTTCAGCACGAGGGTGTTATCGGCAGTACTGCGGCATTACCTATGGCGGCTATGGTTATGTCATTGATAGCCGGCACTATGTTCCTGGTGTGGCTGGGAGAGCGTATTACTGAACATGGTATTGGTAATGGCATATCTATAATAATCTTTGCCGGCATTGTCGCCGGTCTGCCCGAAATGATTGGTAGCAGTTTTTTGACTGGGGGGGGGCAGCTTTGGGGCTTATTCTTTTATATTCTTATTGCCTTAGCCACCACAGTATTTATAGTCTATTTTATTGAGGCACACCGCCGAATTCCCGTCCAGTATTCCCGCAGCGTGTTTAGGGGAGGTCGTATGTATCGGCAGTCAGGCTCAACCCATATCCCACTGCGGGTAAACACCGCCGGGATGATACCCCTTATCTTTGCTATGTCGTTAGTCCTCTTCCCCGGTGTGGTGGCCAGTTATTTTGTCAATCCGGTCGAGCCGAATATAGCTAATAGCATTGTGGAGCTGTTTAATCCCAATGCCGCAATGCCTATGGGCCTTTTTTACTGGGGGATATATTTCCTGTTGACGGTTGCCTTTGCCTTCTTCTATACCATGGTCATTTTTGAGCAGCAGGATTTGCCCGGTACCCTGCAGCGGCAGGGAGGATTTATCCCCGGAATCCGACCCGGATCACATACCAAGGAATATCTGGATGGGGTGATAAAGCATATTACCTGGGCGGGAGCCTTTTTTCTGGCTGTAGTGGCGGTAATGCCCTTTATCGCCCGGGAGGTCACCGATGTTCAGGTGATAATGCTATCCAGCATGGGCATGCTTATTGTGGTTGGCGTGGTTCTGGATACCATGAAGCAGATGGAGGCGCAACTGGTGATGAGGCGCTATGAGGGCTTCATCAAATAGGGATAAAGGTGTATATTATCTTTCTGGGTGCTCCCGGAGCCGGCAAGGGAACACAGGCAGCCAATATGGCTCGGAAATTAAACTTGGTTCATATCGCCTCCGGCGACCTGTTTCGGCAGGCGCTGGAGCAGGGAACTGAGTTGGGCATAAAGGCTAAGTCTTATATGGAAAGGGGGGTGCTAGTCCCTAGCCAGATAACAATAGACATGGTTCTGGAGCATATCTCAGCCCCAGATGGCGAGGGAGGGGCAGTCCTTGACGGCTTCCCCCGCAATCTGGAGCAGGCTGAGGCTCTGGAAAAAGCCTTAGCCCAGCAGGGCAAAGCGATAGATAAGGTGGTATATATTAAGGTATCTAAGGAGGAGCTATTGAAGCGGCTGAGTGGACGCTGGATTTGCCGCCAGTGCCAGACGCCATACCATGCCCCCGATTCTCCCCCCAGGGTTTGGGGGAAGTGTGATAAGTGCGGCGGCGAGCTTTACCAGCGCCCTGATGATACTGAAGAAAGCGTCAGGAAGCGGCTGGAGGTCTATTCTGCTGAGACAGCTCCCCTGATTGATTATTACGGTCGGGTGGGCAAGCTGGTGGAAATAGATGGGGAGGGGAGTGAGGCTGAGGTGGACAGAAGGATAACTGCCGCCCTTGGCGGAGAGCGTTGATAGGAGATGAGCATAATTATTAAATCGGAGCGAGAGATTGCTATAATGCGTCAAGCGGGCAGGATTGTGGCCACTGTGCTGAACATCTTAAGCCAAAGGTTGAGACCGGGAATGAAAACTAAAGAACTAGATGTTATTGCCGCCGGGGAGGTGGAGAAGCTGGGAGCTAAACCTTCGTTTAAGGGATACCGGGGGTTTCCGGCTAACCTCTGCGTCTCGGTAAATGATGAGATAGTGCATGGGATTCCCGGCGAGCGAATTTTGCGCCAGGGTGATATAGTATCCCTTGACCTGGGAGCGTTGTTTATGGGTTTTCAGGGCGATGCCGCGGTTACTGTGGGTGTGGGGGAAATCGACTTGAAGGCTAGAGAGCTTATGGAGGCTACTGAAGGTGCCCTGAAAGCTGGCATCGCTGCTGCCCATCCTGGGGCAAGATTGGGGGATATTTCGGCGGCTATCCAAAACTATGCTGAGTTGAGGGGCTATTCGGTGGTGCGCGAGTATACCGGGCATGGTATTGGGCGTGAGATGCATGAGGAGCCTCAAATACCAAACTTTGGTCCGCCGGGAACCGGGCCGGTGCTGGAGAAAGGCATGGCCCTTGCCCTTGAGCCTATGGTGAATGCTGGCGACTGGCGTACCCGGGTTGGTGATAACCATTGGACGGTGCTGACCGCTGATGGCAGCCTTTCCGCCCACTTTGAACATACCATTGCCATTACTGATGGAGGAGCCGAGGTGCTCACTAGTAGGGAAGGAGTTTATGCCGAAGAAGGAGGCTATTGAGGTTGAGGGGACGGTAGTCGAGCCTCTACCTAATGCCATGTTTCGTGTTGAGTTGCCTGATGGGCATAAGGTGCTGGCTCACATTTCGGGCAAGATAAGGTTGCATTATATTAGAATCTTAACCGGCGACAAGGTGCTGGTGGAGCTTTCTCCCTATGACCTGAGTCGGGGTAGGATTACCTATCGGTTTAAGTAATACGGGGGGTAACTCGTGAAAGTAAAGGCTTCAGTTAAAGTTAGATGTGAAAAGTGCAAGATAGTGAAACGGCGCGGGGTGGTCAGGGTCATCTGTTCCAACCCGAGGCATAGGCAGAGGCAGGGATGACCACCTCTGGCAAGGAGGCATGTAGATGGCACGTATAGCTGGGGTAGATATACCTAAAAATAAGCAAGTTTTGGTTTCACTACAGTATATCTATGGCATTGGTTCGTCTTTAAGCCAGAGGATTCTGGCACAAGCTGGCGTCGATCCCTATACTAAGGTAAGTGACCTTGCTGAAGACGAGGTCAATCGTCTCCGAGAGATTATTGACCGGGGGCATAATGTTGAGGGGGAGCTTAGGAAGGAGATTGACCTCAATATCAAGCGCCTTATTGAGATTGGTAGCTATCGGGGTATCAGGCATCGTCATGGCTTGCCGGTCAGGGGGCAACGAACCCGAACCAATGCTCGTGCCAAGCGTGGTCCCCGTAAAACGGTAGCCGGTAGGGGTCAGCGGCGGGGCACGACCAAGAAGTAACGGTTATAATCGAACGGGAGGTAGAATGGCACAGAAGAAGCGAACTAAGGCAAGAAGGCGGGAACGCAAGTCCATCCCTGTAGGGAGAGCCTATATCCAATCCACTTTTAATAATACCATAGTGACCCTCACTGACCCCCAGGGGAATGTTATTGCCTGGGGAAGCTCAGGCACCGCCCGGTTTAAGGGTTCACGCAAAGGCACTCCCTATGCTGCTCAATTGGCAGCTCGCGATGCGGTGCGAAAAGGCAAGGAGCATGGCTTACGTCAAGTAGAGGTTTATGTTAGGGGACCGGGCAGTGGACGGGAGGCGGCTATCCGTTCCCTCCAGGGTTCAGGTCTTACCATTACCAGCATCAGGGATGTAACGCCAATTCCGCATAACGGTTGTCGTCCGCGTAAGAGGAGGCGGGTGTAGACCGATGGCAAGATATGCATCAGCGGTTTGCCGGTTATGTCGGCGTAGCGGCGAGAAATTAATGCTTAAGGGTAGCCGGTGTTTTACGCCTAAGTGCGCCATGGAGCGGCGGGCGAAGCCACCGGGGAAACAGCCCATGAGGCGGCGGCGGCTTTCTGACCGTGGACTGCAACTTCGGGAGAAGCAGAAAGCCCGCTATAGCTATGGAATCATGGAAAGACAGTTCCGGCGTCTTTTTGGAGAGGCGGAGAGGCAGTTGGGCATCACCGGGGAAAATCTACTGGTGCTGCTGGAAAGGCGGCTGGATAATGTGGTCTATCGCTTGGGCTTCGCTGACTCTCGTTCACAGGCTCGTCAGCTAGTTCAACATGGGCATATTATGCTCAATGACCGCAAAGTAGATATTCCTTCCGCTCTGGTCAAGGAAGGTGATGTCATCGGTTGGAAGGAGAGGAGCACCAAAACTGGCTATTACCAACAAATGGTTCCCAGTATCGAGAGCAAGGTTATTCCAAGCTGGTTGAGCTTGGACGGGGAGAAACTCGTTGGTCGGGTTTTATCTCTGCCTACTCCTGATGACATTGATGCTAAATTTGAGGGGCAGAGTATAGTTGAGTACTACTCGCGATAAGTCGAATGATAGGGAGGTAACATTTTGTCTCGTCTGGCTATAGCTATGATTGAGTGTGTGGAGAGTGAGGATAACTTTGGACGCTTCCGAGCTGAGCCACTGGAAAAAGGCTTTGGTGTTACTTTGGGCAATGCTCT
>JAGMCH010000008.1 GCA_023129255.1 Dehalococcoidales bacterium | reverse complement strand
ATAGAGGCTATAGATGATATTTCTCTGACCACCAACGGGACTTTGCTTAAGCGTTATGCTGCTGAGCTAAAGCAAGCCGGACTACGCCGAGTTAATGTCAGTCTGGATACTCTCAAATCCGATAGATTTGAGTTTATTACCCGTGGTGGCAGTAGTCTTGACCAGGTGCTGGAAGGTATTGAGGTGGCCAGGGCGGTGGGGCTTACTCCGGTTAAGCTAAATATGGTGGTTATGTCCGGCATTAATGATGATGAGCTGCTTGATTTTGCTGCCAAAACCATCGCCGAGGAGTGGCATGTTCGCTTTATTGAGCTTATGCCTCTGGCTGGCGAGACCACCCCAGCCACACGGTTTGTCTCCGCCGGCGAGATGAGAAAACGGCTTGAATTATTGGGGGAACTGGAGCCCTGCCTGCCCAGTATCGGCAATGGTCCAGCCAAGTATTTTCGCCTTCCTCATGCCAGGGGCACCATCGGCTTTATTACGCCGGTGAGCGAGCATTTCTGCTTCCGCTGCAATCGGCTGCGGCTTACGGCTGATGGTAAGCTCCGCCCCTGTCTGTTAAGTGATGATGAGATAGACCTTAAGCAGCCCCTGCGCTGTGGCATTTCTTCGGCGGGGCTGAAACAACTGATTGAGGAGGCAGTGGCTAATAAGCCATTGCGACATCACATAGCAGAGGGCTATGTGCCCACTCGTCGCCCGTTCTCTCAGGTTGGAGGTTAATCGTGGAGGAGCTAACCCACTTTGATGCGCAGGGTCGTCCCCGCATGGTGGATGTTTCCGGCAAGCCTGATACCCAGCGCCAGGCGGTAGCTAAAGGCGTGGTCAGGATGCAGGCGTCTACCCTTGACCGAATAAAGAAAGGTCAGATGGCAAAGGGGGATGTTCTGGCGGTAGCCCAGCTGGCTGGCATCATGGCCGCCAAACAGACGCCTCATTTAATACCCCTGTGCCATCCCATCCTTATTGCTGATGTTAAGGTTGAGTTTAAGCTCGATGAGAAAAATAGTGCCGTGGAGATTACCGCCACGGTGAAGAGCACCGGTAAGACGGGGGTGGAGATGGAGGCGCTCACCGCTACCGCCGTCGCCGCTCTGACCATCTATGATATGTGCAAGGCGGTAGACCGAAGTATGAAAATTGAGAATATCCGTCTGGTTAAGAAAAGTGGTGGCAAAAGCGGTCAAATTACTCTTGAGTAAAAATAATTATTGGTATATACTACACTATCACCAGTAGTGTGTTTTTTGGGGGTGCACCATGAAGTTATCATGTCTTCAGGAGAACCTAGACCGAGGACTTAATGTGGTGGGGAGAGCGGTAGCTATCAGAACCACCCTCCCGATAACCAATAATGTCCTCCTGGCTACAGACCAGTCGCGGCTTAAATTAGCGGCTACCAATCTGGAAATGGCTATTAGCTGCTGGATTGGGGCTAAGGTGGAGGAGGAGGGGGCAATCACTGTTCCCGCCCGGCTTCTCTCCGAGTTTATCAGCTCCCTGCCCAGTGAGAAGGTGGATATTGGCCTTTCCCCTCAGACCAAGACCCTGGGACTGAAGTGTGCCCGATTTGAGGCGCGAATCAGCGGAGTTGATGCCAAGGACTTTCCTCCTATACCCAAGGTTGAGGAAGGTATTGCCACCAAGGTCGAGGTGGAAGCCCTCCGTCAGGGGATTGCTCATGTTGTCTTTGCTGCTGCCACTGAGGAGTCCCGCCCGGTACTTACCGGCGTCAATGCTGAGTTTGACGGTGATTTGCTGACGCTAGCGGCGGCTGATGGCTTCCGGTTAGCCGTATATAAGCTACCTCTTGCCCAACCGGTTAGCCAGAAGACCGAGGTCATCATTCCAGCACGGACCCTGGCCGAGCTAAATCGGCTGGTGGCGGAACAGGAGGAGGCGGTGGAGATAACGGTAAACCCTGATAAGGGTCAGGCTCTATTTCGCCTGAAGGATATCGAGCTAGTCTCCCAGTTGATTCAGGGCACCTTCCCCAATTATGCCCAGCTCATTCCCAAGAGCTACAATACCAGAGCGGTAATCAGTGTCGCCGATTTCTTGAGGGCAACCAAGACCGCCTCTATCTTTGCCCGTGATGGCAGTGGCATTGTCCGCCTGGTGGTAGCCCCTGGTGGCGAGATGACCCCGGGCAAGGTGATAGTTTCTGCCAGGTCGGAAGAGATTGGTGACGATGTCGGAGAGATTGATGCCACCGTCGAGGGCGAGGAGGCGAAGATTGCCTTCAACGGCAAGTATCTAACCGATGTCCTGAGTGTGCTTCACGAGGCGCAGGTAGCCCTGGAGACCACCAACCCATCAAGCCCCGGCGTTATCCGCCCGGTAGGGGTGGATAACTACCTCCACGTTGTCATGCCGATGTTTGTGCAGTGGTGATAAATTTTAATTGAAAAGTGGTTATAGTGATGCCGTATTATAACCCGAGAAGATGGGCACCTCTTGATGACCAGTTAATTCCTGATATTGAAAGAAAGTTAATAGCAGATAAACGAGCCTATTCAGCGCAGAGTGGCGCGGGTAAGTCTTTCAAACCACCTTCTGGCATAGAATTAAGTGTTATTATGGAAGAAACCAAAGAAACCCTCAGGTTAATCGAATGGGAAGATAGACAAGGTAAGATATATATTGAATTAACTTCCATAGATAATATATTCAGAAAAGGCCATTTTAACCAAGATTGGCACCACAACCCCGACTGTAATAATATCAAGCCACCTCACCATATTCATTTCCCGACAGAAAAATATCCAAGGTTAGACAGAAGGCCGACTTATGCTTATTCAGTGAAATCACAAAATGATTATTTAAATGCCTTATCAAAGTTTTGTAACGATACAAATATAGAATTGCGCAATGCCTCTATCCCACTGATGCGGAGGTAATATATTTTGGACGGGAAAAGTTTACTTAACCTTCTTTCCTCCATATTCATTGAAAAACTAGGAGTAAGCCAGCGGGGTGAGGGTTACAAGATTAATTTACCTTTCACTGATAATGCAGGTGAATCTATAGAAGTCTACGTTGAAATTAAAGGTGATGAAATAGTAGTTGATGATTTGGGTCACACGGCAGGATTACTTTTTCAGTTGGGGCAACATGGACATGATACAATTGGGCATCAGTTCACAAGGAACGTGGCTGAGGCTTATGGTGCTATTATGGACTACGACAGAGGGGTATTATTCAAGTCAGTTTCAATCCAGGAACCGGGGGAAATTCTTGATTTTATACAACTTCTCACCACTTTGAAAAGCGCGTTACCGGAAATAAGGTATCGTAAAAGAGTTCGGAAAACAGGCAGGCGCTTAGTAGCACTTATGAGTCGTGAAATAAAGCAGCTGAAGCTGCCTTTATACGTTCAGAGGCAGACAGAGGTAGAAGGAAGAAGCGAGATCTGGACAGTCGATTTCAGGTATACTGTTAAGCTGAATGGGCAATCCACTGATGTTATTATTGTAGCGGCCGATTTAAAATGGGGAGAGCCACGGGAGAAAGCTGCGCATGCTTTGACGTTAGCTGTTGATGTCCTTAGTCTTAAAAAGACAAGAGAACTGAGAATTGTGTATGACTTGGGTAAGAATGGTGATGGTCTAAGTGTACAAAGAGCAGCAAGACTTATAGAAGACTATCAAGAGGATATTGGTTACATAGCTTATAACTACGGAGACAAAGACATTAAATCAAAGTTAGTAACCCAAATAAATCAAGAACTTACACCATATCTTTTCAAACAAGGAACTTAATTTTTTATTACGGGTTAACATACATGCCCATGTTTGTTCAATGGTAATTAGTAATTAGAAACAAACAGAGAGGGGAGCAGAAAATGGCTGAGACGAAATACGGCAAATATATTATCACCAAACCAAAGGCTGACTTGAAGCTGCCTGAGTTCCGGCGCGGAGCTGTGGAAGCACCCGCCGAAACGAGGACCCCTTTAATATACTTAGATGATGAGGTAATTAAGGGGGCTTTCTATGTAGAGTGCGTCTGGTTCTGGAAAGGGTCGGATAAATCCGATGTAGAAGCTCATACCCATGACTTTGATGAAGTCATAGCCTTTTTTGGAACTAACCCTGATGACCCGCAGGACCTTTGCGGAGAAGTCGAGTTATGGCTGGAAGACGAGAAGCAGATACTTACCAAAAGTTGTCTGGTTTTTGTTCCCAAGGGGATGAAGCACTGTCCATTGATTATCAGGAGGGTAGACAGACCTATTTTCCACTTTACCGCCGGGCCTGCGGGCACGTACGCTTAACTTTGCTTCCTGGCTCTGATAAAGATAATGTGAAGGGTGACACCAATAGCGATAACGGCGAGGATTATTTTGACGATCAAATTTGGTGCCGCTACGCCGATAGATATGCCAATTGTTACCCATAATAAAGCAATGGTAAAGAGCTTGACCTTTATTGGTATCCCTCTACCTTCAGTGTAATTCCTGATATAAGTGCCCAACAATCTATTATTCATAAGCCAGCTATGAAATCTCGGCGAACTTCGTAGATAGCAGGCGGCAGCCAGCAGGAGAAACGGGGTGGTGGGCAGTATCGGGATAAATATGCCTATTACCCCTATTACCAAACATATTGTCCCTGTTATGGTTAGTAATCGCTTCTTTAATTCATCAGACATAGAATTTCGGTCTATAGTATCAGGTTTAATATCCCGCCGGTTATCAGGGCGGTAGCAATCATTACCCCTGCCGCCTTAAGCATATTCACCACCCCCAGCTCTCTGAGGAGAACGACAAAGGTAGCAATACAGGGAAAGAACATAGCCAGAACCACGCTGCCCACCACCAGTTGTTCGGCGCTAAGTGCCAGGGGAGCCAGCATGCCCAGAGCCACATCCTTACGCAGAAAGCCAATAGCTAGGGCGGTTACTGCCTCCTTGGGCAGCCCCAGCAGGCCGGTGACCACCGGTGCCGTAAAATTGGCGATAGCGTCAAATACCCCGAAGAAATAAAGTATGTTGATTACCACCACCGCCCCTAGAATTATGGGGATAGCCTCGACCAGGAAGCCGTAGGTCCTCATCCACAGCTTTTGTAACACGGTTCGCCATGGCGGCAGCCGATAGGGAGGTATCTCAATTAATAGCTCGGGGCTAAATCCTCTTACCAATCGGTTGAGTATAATCCCCAGAATAATCCAGACCACGAATAGTGTCCCATAGACAATAGCCACATACTGCCCCCCCTGCTCGCCAACCAGACCGAAAATCATTGCCTGCAAAGCAGCGCAGGGCACGGCAATAGATATTAGGGTGGCGGCAATAAACCGCTCTCTTTTGCTTTCCAGAATTCGGGTGGCTAGGATAGCCGGCACATTACAGCCAAGCCCAAGCAGAGTGGGAATGATGGCATATCCGTGTAAACCCAGGCGGTGCATGATGGTATCCATCAAAACTGCTAGCCGCGGTAGGTATCCGGTATCCTCTAATATGCCCAGCACCAGGTAGAAGGAGATGATATAGGGTAGCACCATGGCGAAAGGAACATAGAGTCCGCTGGTGAGCAGCCCGAAGGACTCAACAAAGTTCACCTCCCCCCCGATTACTTTACCGACCACGATATCGTGGGGGAAGCCGCCGCCCCCCATGAGCTGGCTTAACTTCAGTACCACCGGTGCCCACAGGTTAGTAAATAGGGGGTCAAGCACATAGCCAATCAGGCTTTCGCCGATGAAACGGACTACCATAAAGGAACTGACTAGAACAGCTAAGGCTATAATGCCCCCGCTCAGTGGCTTGACGCTGGCATCAGCCAGGCGCTCACGCCAGGTGTGATGGCGATGGGTAATAAGCTGAACCTGGTCTATAATGCTGCCAACAGCAGCCCAGCGCTCATTACGAGTGCGGGCGGGGGTGTGGGGTGAGGTAGCCCGGGGAATATTCTCCACCAGCTCTTTTATCCCCTCACTGGTTACCGCTACCGTGGGAATAACCGGCACCCCCAGGAGTTCCCTCAGTTTGTCCAGATCGATATTTATGCCCAGATGTTTGGTATCATCCCATATGTTTAAGGCGACCACCACCGGAATGCCTCTCTCCAGAAGCTGCAGGGTCAGGTAGAGGTTCCTCTCCAGATTGGTGGCATTAACCACGTTTACCACTATATCCCCGGTGTTGAGCATTTGTAGGGCTATTTTCTCGGCTTCAGAGGTTGGCTCCAGGGTATAGGTGCCGGGCACGTCAATAACCTCAGCCGTCTCCTCTCCCAGCTTCATAAATCCCCGGGTGTAGCTCACTGTGGTACCAGGATAGTTGGAAACAACTACATGGACTCCAGTCAGGCGGGAGAAGATGACACTCTTGCCCACATTGGGATTGCCCATCAGTAGTATCTTGGTCATATTACTTAGTCCAGCTTAACTATTATCCTATTAGCCATGCCAAAGCCAATAGCCACCTGAACCCGGTCCACCTCAATGGTTACCGGTCCTCGCATAAGCATAGTGCTAATCTTGGTTATTCTCTTCCCCGGCATAATGCCCAGGGCATTAAGGCGGTTGACCATGCCATGCCCGCCTCGAATTTGAATCACGGTGCCACTTTGCCCCCCCTGCATTCGGGCTAAAGTTATCTGCTTTCTATCCAACATAATGTCCCTTCTAGGTCATCTCAGCATTGTTAGCCTTATCTAACTTTTTTGCTTAAAAAATTATTCTTCTTTTAAGCACCTCGTCATGCATTCCTCGGGAATCTCTCCATAATTGACATAACGGTCGAACATTTTCAACCACTGAGGTTGCACTTTAGGACGGCTCAACACAAATTCTATGAACTTTGCCAGCTTCTTCTGGGTAGCCGGGCTGACAGCGTGTTCCATTTTGCAGGCATCAACCGCAGCTATCTCAGGGTCAACATTGAGTATCTCAGCCAGGAAGCGGCGCAATGCCTCATGGCGGTGAAACACATCCTTGGCTATCCTTTCGCCATCAGGGGTAAGCTGCACGCGCCCATACCTCTGATGTTCCACTAACCCCTGCTGGGAAAGCTTCCTCAGGGCAGAGGTGACGCTGGGCATCTTAACCCCCAGAGCCTTGCTTATTTGGCTTACCCTGACCGCCTCCTTGCCTTCACGGAGCATAATTATTGACTCTAAATAGTCTTCCATACTGGCACTATGTTTTCTTTCCATTTGGCTAGCCTGACAAATGTTAGACGCGTCAAACAAATTATAATAGCACAACTTCTATACCTTGTCAAGCTTGTGTGCAGGCGGTGGCATGGTGCTTTACACGGTAAATTATTCGGGTTACAATGGAGGGGAGGTAATGGTAAAGGTTATCATCGGATTCAAACTTAAACAGGGTGCTAACATACAGCCCATATTGCTGAAGCTCAGGTCGGCTGCCATGACATATCTTGGCTTCGTGGGCGCTGAGAATTTACTTAGCGAGCAAGACCCTTCTATCGTGACCATAATAACTACCTGGGAGAAGGTTGAAAACTGGAGGTTATGGGAAACGTCAAGGACAGGGCGGCAGCTGCTCCGGGAAACCAAGCCACTCTTGGAGGAGGAGCCTAAGGTAACAATATATAGGGTAATGTCCACGACAAGTTGGCTTGGATAGCGGGGTTTTGTCAGGCTGGGGCGTAGCTTTGAGCAATATTGACAAAGGACTAGGGTTGTGATAATATGTTGATGCTTTAAATTGCACCTTAACAACTGGATAGTGGAAGGAAGGTTCTTAAGTAAGCTAAGAAGTTTTTTGGAGAGTTTGATCCCGGCTCAGGATAAACGCTGGCGGCGTGCCTTATGCATGCAAGTCGAACG
>JAGMCH010000079.1 GCA_023129255.1 Dehalococcoidales bacterium | reverse complement strand
TCACCGAGTTTCTGCTCAATGTTAAGGCGTTGAGGTTAAAATCCCTTTCCGGTCAGCCAGGTAAGTTAATACTGGAGGTGGAAGGGGAGGGGCGAGTTTGTGCCGCTGACATTGAGCCCTCTACCGACTTTGAAATTGCCAACCCTGAGCTTTATCTAGCCACCTTAGATTCGCCTGAAGCCAAGCTTTATGTGGAGCTTGACGTCGAATTAGGTGAGGGTTATAGGGAGGCTGAGTCCAGCGATAACCTGCCGGTAGGGGTGATTCCAATGGATGCCGTCTTTACTCCAGTACGCAAGGTTAATTTTAACGTTGAGCCAACCCATATTAGTCGGGAGATAAGCCGAGAGCGGTTGGAGCTGGAAGTGTGGACCGATGGCACTATATCACCTGTGGATGCCATCAGCCAGAGTGCCGAAATTCTGGTGGAGCAGCTATCTCCGTTTATCGATTATGCCAAGATTTCTCGCATGGAGGTGGAGAAGCAGCTCATTCGCGCCTCTATCAGTGATGAGAAATATAATATGCCTGTAGAGCAACTAGACCTTTCAGTGCGCACCATGAATTGTCTGAGGCGCGGTGGCATCGCCACCGTGGGGGAACTCATAAGCAGAGGTGAGAGGGGATTGCTCTCGTTGCACAATTTTGGGCAGAAGTCTAAGCAGGAGGTGGATGAGCGGCTGGCGTCATTGGAGCTGGCTTTCACTCCGCCGGTGGAGCCGGAAGCGAGCGAGAGTGAGGAAGAGGAGGAAGCGGCATGAGGCACAAGGTAGCTGGCAGAAAACTGGGTCGGTCTTCAGCTCACCGCAAGGCGCTGTTTCGCAACCTGGTAACCGACCTGCTAAACCATGAGAGGATTACTACTACTGAGGCTAAGGCTAAGGAAATACGGGGTTTGGCGGAGCGGATGATTACTCTGGGTAAGGAAGGGGGGCTTAGCTCCCGCCGCCAGGCACTTTCCTTTATTTTGGATAAGAGGATAACCGATAAGGTATTTACTGAGCTTGCCCCGAGGTATGCCGAGCGCCCTGGCGGATATACCCGCATCATCAAGTTAGGACCCAGGCTTGGTGATGGGGCGCCTATGGTTCAACTTGAGATGGTGGAGTAAGGAGGTTTTGAGCTTGGCAAAGACCACCAAGATTTTATTGATTATGGAATATGACGGCACAGGCTACCACGGCTTCCAGTGGCAAAACGGCCTGCCCTCCATCCAAGGGGAGGTGGAGAAAGCCCTGGAGAGGCTTACCGGGGAGAGGCGGCGGGTGATGGCAGCCAGCCGGACCGATGCCGGAGTTCATGCTAAGGGGCAGGTGGTCGGCTTCAGGACGGGGTCGGCGCTTCCGCTTCATAACTTTGTTAATGGGCTAAACCACTATTTGCCGGCTGATATTGCCGTAAAGGCGGCCTATAGAATGGACGATTCTTTCAATGTCAGGCGTGATGCTCTCAGCCGGGAATATAGCTACTATATATTAAATAGTCCCACCCGCTCGCCAATGAGAGAAGCCTTTTCTTACCTGGTTGGTAGCCTTCTGGATATTGAAGCCATGAACCGGGCGTCTCAGGCTCTTATCGGCGAGCATGACTTTGCTTCGTTTGTCAGTCGTAATGGGGCTAGCATTAAGAGCACGGTAAGGCGTGTGCTCAGAGCCGAAATAGAGAGAGACGGGGAATTGGTTGTTTTCAATATGGTGGCTAACTCCTTCCTGCCTCATCAGGTGCGTAATACGGTGGGGGCTCTAATCAGGGTTGGCTTGGGTAAGATGAGCGTTGATGAATTTCGTAGTTTAGTTGATGTCAGAAAGCCGGCGACGGCGGGGCCAACTGCCCCTGCCCAGGGGTTATGTCTTACCCGGGTAAATTACCCCGCTCCTTTGGGGGGGTGTGATGAAGACCTATAGCACCAAAGCCTCTGATATTAAGCGCCAGTGGCATGTGATTGATGCTTCGGGCAAGGTTCTGGGCAGGCTGGCTACTCGGGTGGCTAGCTTACTTATGGGCAAGCATAAGCCAATATTCAGCCGCAATCTGGATACCGGCGATTTTGTCGTCATTATCAATGCCGATAAAGTTCGGGTTACTGGTAACAAGGCTGAGCAGAAGCTGTATTATAGACATTCAGGATACCCTGGGGGGCTTAAAAGTATCAGTCTGGGGAGAATGATGCAGACCAAGCCTACCCGGGTGATTGAACAGGCGGTCAAGGGCATGTTGCCCCACAATCGTCTGGGGGCTAGCATGATGAAAAAGCTCAAGGTCTATGCTGGTGAGAATCATCCTCACCTGGCTCAGACCGGGGCTAGCGAAAAGGGGGCTGGTAGTTAAGGTGGTTAAGACGGAGAAGGAAACCTATTTTTACGGCACAGGTCGGCGCAAGACGTCTATAGCTCGGGTGAGGTTGGTGCCGGGCACGGGTGAGATTATCATCAATGGTATCCCCTATGAGCAGCTATTCCCCCGCCCTGAGCACCGCCGTTTGATATCGCAGCCACTTCTGGTTACCGAGAGCCTGGGTAAGTATAATACCGTGGTCAAGGTGAATGGCGGTGGCATATCAGGGCAGAGTGGTGCCATCTCCCATGGTATTGCTCGCGCCCTGGTGAGGGCTGATGAGAGCCTTAAGCCTATACTGCGCCAGAACGGACTGCTGACCAGGGACTCCCGGGTTAAAGAGAGGAAGAAGCCCGGGCTTAAGCGGGCGCGCAAGGCACCTCAATATACCAAGAGGTAATTCTGGTGAGCCAGTCCCAATAGATTGGTGACGCAGGTTATCTATTTCGTTTCTCTATGGCTTTGACCCACTGCTTTTAACTTATCTCTTTTTCCCCATCCCCCCGCAAAGCTTCTTTTTCCCACCCACCCGCCCTCAAAGGCTCTGCCATTAACCCTCTGCTTTAAGGGGAGTCTGAGAGGGGCAACAGCCCCTATAGGGTGGGAGGGTGGGAAGTAAGAGAAATGCTAAAAAGGGGAAATTGGGGGGTGTATGCTCCCCAAAAAGGACGATTATAGCACGGGTGGGTGGGAAAAGATATAAAAGGGGTAGAGGGGAGTGGGGCTTCGCCTCTCTCTTTTACTCTCTTGACGCCTCACTAACTCAGCAGGTATAATCCTTTTGTCAGTGATGCCGAAGTGGCGGAATGGCAGACGCGCTACGTTCAGGGCGTAGTGTCCGTAAGGGCATGGGAGTTCAAATCTCCCCTTCGGCACCATTTTTACTTCGGCGCTTGTAGCTCAGTAGGATAGAGCGCAGCCCTGCGGAGGCTGAGGTCGTGGGTTCGAGACCCGCCAAGCGCACCACTTGGGGGCGGTTAGCTCAGTTGGTTAGAGCATCTGCTTTACACGCAGGAGGTCAGAGGTTCAAGTCCTCTACCGCCCACTCCAACCCTAATTGACGTAGCTTCTTTATAGAAGGTATGCCTTGGCTGGTGTAGCCAAGGGCATCATAGTACTCATCTAGAAGCGTATCTAGCTTTCTTATTACCTGCCCCGTAGCCGGACCGGCGTTCTTGAGCGGCTCGGTTTGCATCCTCTTGGGAAGGGTATCATCCTTGCGACTGAACCCCTCACGGACATTAAACGAACGCTCCAGGCAGAGAATTCTCTCCCCTATCTTATCCAGATAGGCCGGGTCGCCAAACTCATCAAATCCAGTGGCTGCCACCAGTAAGTCGCTGCGTTGCTGGGGGGTGAAACCGGTGACAGGACCAAAGCTGCATTGAATGACAGCGTCCTGCGTCGCCTGCGATATCTCGGCTTGAGCAACGTCTTTTCCCTTGTCCTCCTCGGTCAACCTGTCCTTCTTTCCGGAAAGCTCATCCCTGGGGCGGCCATACATGTGGTGGGCGCCTACGTTGGAGGTGGCTAAAACAAGCCCGTAGCCCTTGACGGCTCGGGGCTCATAGGCGGGAAGCTCAAGGCCCTTGACATGCATGGCGTAATCTTCGGCACCCTTGCCAATCTGCTCGGCGGCTCGTTTAGTCCCTTCGCCGAGTAGCTTGCCGAACCCTTCACGATTACCGATTTTCTCCACCAGCTTCATCATAGCGCTGTGGTCACCCCACTTGAGCTCTAGTCCGTCAGTATCTTTTTTGGTAATGATTCCCCTTTGAAATAGCTCATAGGCAAAGCCGATGGAATTACCAACGCTGACGGTATCTATGCCCAGCCGGTCACAGAGGGAGTCAGCGGCTACCAGCGAGGCTTTATCGGTGTTAGCCAGATTGCCCCCCAGAGCCCAGATGGTCTCGTAATCAGGGCCTTCGCTGACGGCACCGGCATATGAGCCTTCGGTTACCTGGCGTACCTGACCGCACTTGGTCATGCAGCCGTAGCAGCCATCGTTTTTGACCTTTATCTTGGCGAATTCTTCGTCGCCTATCTTCTCCACGTCCTCAAGGTGCCCCTCCTGAAAATTCTTTACCGGGAATATGCCCACCTTCTCATAGCCCAGCGTCAGGTATGCCGTGCCGAAGTCGCTCATCCTGATTCGTCCTGGGCTGGTCTTTAAGCCCTCAATCTGCTCCCGTGCCAGCTTTTTGAACCGTTCTGGGTCATATACGCTCAAGGGTCCCGCTGAGTTCACCGCGATAGCCTTTAACTTTTTGGCTCCCATTACGGTACCGACACCAGTGCGCCCACCACAGCGGCGGTCGCTAATAATGATAGCATAGCGGACAAGCCCCTCTCCTGCTGGCCCGATACAGGCGACCTGCGTTGATTTGCCATGCCGTTGCCGTAGTTTCACATGCGTCTCTTGGGTATCCAGCCCCCAGAGCCCGTCCGCATCCAGAATATGAACTCCATCCTTGTCAATATGCACATATGTTGGCTTCTCAGCTTCGCCTTCGACGATGATGCCATCGAACCCGGCGAACTTGAGGTAGGCACCGAAGTTGCCACCCATGACCGATTTGGCTATGGCTCCGGTAAGAGGGCTCTTGGTTACCAGCGCCATCCTGGAAACAGACATCGCCGTAGTGGCACCAAGGGGCCCCATCATGAGCAGCAGCTTGTTATCCGGTCCCAGGGGCTCTACCCCGGGCTTAAGTTCATCGTAGAGGTATCTAGCAGCCAGCCCTCGCCCGCCAAGGAAATTCTTCATCCATTGCTCAGGTATATCCTCGATGTGGCTTTTGCGGTTGCTCAGGTTAATACGCAAAAGCTTGCCAGTATAACTACGCATTTCCCCCCCCTAGTTTATTTTATCCGGAAGACAAGCCCCTCGGTAGCATCCACCCGGAGTTTTTCGCCTTCTTGGATAACCAGCGTGGCGTTACCCGTGTTTGATACCAAGGGGATATCATACTCCCGACAGTGAATGCAGGCATGGCTGAGAGAGCCGCCACCGTTAGTAACTATCCCTTTAGCCAGTGGGAGCACCGGTGTCCATCCCGAAGACATAGAGGGGCAGACCAGGATATCGCCTGGCTGCACGGCAAAAATATCGGCGTCGGTTACTATCAGGTGAGCTTTACCCTCGGTGGTGCCCGCAGGACTGCCGCAGTTACCAAATAAGATGGCGCCGGTTTCAGGTCTGGGGATAGCGTACTCTCCAGCCACAACCTTGGAGACTATGGCGTCGTGAACAGACACCTGCTGCTTATTTATATCCTCCGGCGTTAATGGTCCCCTGGAAATAATAGGCGGACGCGTCCGATATTCCTTCTGGGCTGTCCAGGTTTTCTTGCGTTCTTCAACAAGGTCCTTGACCTCGTATGAGTCAGGATAGTTAATGAATAGCTCCAGCTCGTCGGGGATGAAGAAGAACATGTCATCAGGCTTTTCAATAGTGCCAAACTTTACCAGTCTCTCTCCAATCTTCCTCACAAGGTAACGGAAGGTGGTATGGCACCCCTGTTCCCAGGCTACGTCATGGCTCTCACTGAAGGAGCTTGTCATTTGACTAATTTTAAGTAGCGCCAGGAACCAGTCCATGTCAGGATATTTGGCCGCCTTAACTTTGTCGATGAGTTCACGGGTTAGCTGCTCCCGCTCCTCGACCAGGCGAGGCCTGATATTATCAAGGGGGAAGGGTGCTTTAGCGTCTTTTGATAGCATGAGGTACTGCTGGACGTGAGCCACAGCCGGCGTCGGGTCTTCCCACCATGAAGGCACAATGAACTCCATCATCCGCGGCGACCGCCAGCCATAGCCCTTGACCAGTAGAAAGTCGTTGAGGTCTTTCTCCACCCATTCCTTGCCCGCCGCCGTCTTTTTCAGGGCGGGGATGACCTCGGCGGCGGCATTCTTGGTGAAGACATCGTCAATCTTAAGCTCCAGGGTACGGCTGCGCAGTCCCCACAGCGCCTTATCCTGGACAAAGAGGTCGTTATCATAGCCGCGTATTATTTTATGCCAGGTGGGAGAAAACTCCCTTATCCCAGCGCATTCATCAGCAATCTGGGTGCACTTCCAGTAGGCCTCATAAAGGGGGTATATCATGTAGAAATGGGTTTCCCAGGCCCGGTAGAGAAGCTGTATCGCCTCCCTGAATAGCTTGTACAACTCGTACTGGGTTGCCTTTTCGTAATCATAAGTCCTGAATTTGTTACATAGCCCTACTAGTTCGCCCTCCAAATCCTTATAGAGCTTGTCCCACTCCGGAGCATACTTTTCCAGTATGAACTTCTTAAAATTCTCCTCCCTTTGCTTAATCTCAGCCTCGTCGCTAATCCTGAGGGCACCAGCCAGGGCGCAGCCGTCTATATTGCGAACCTCACTCCCCCTGATGGTGGGTATCCATGTCTCATTGACGCCATATATGAGACCATGAGCTAAGGGATAATTCCACATCCAGCCAAAGAGCGGTGTCCACGCCGGGTAGCTGTGGGAAAAGTTCATGAACCACATCGGGTATTTCTTCAGGTCTCTCTGGGGCATGAACTCTCTCGTGTATAAGTTCCACATCCAGGACATCTTTTTTCTCCTCCTTAATTTTTTATTTATGCAATGCGCTATTATAACATAGCGCCCTTAGTTTGAGTAGGTTATTCGCCCCTTCCCGCTAGTTCACCCGTCGGGCACCATCAATGAGCAATGTTTGACCGCTAACAAAGTCGCTGTCATCGCTGGCAAAGAAGATAACGGCACCAACCACATCCTCGGGTCGCCCGAAACGCCCCATGGGGACAGAACTGGCGTCCATCTTCTCCATATTGACGTAGCTTCTGGTCGCCGGCGTATCGATAACACCAGGAACTACCACATTGGCGCAGATGCCGTACTGCCCCAGCTCGCCGGCAAGGACCCGGGTGATGCCAATAACGGCGGCTTTAGCCGCCGTGTAGTGAATCAGACCCTTGGTCGGGGCAAAAACTGCCTCGGAAGATACGTTGATAATTTTGCCTTTCCCCTGTTTTTTCATCTGGGGAAATACCGCTTTACTGCATATCCAGGTTCCCTTGGCACTCACCTCCATCATTTTGTCCCACTCTTCTGAAGAAATTTCATTAAATGGTTTCCTCGACATCCCGTGGTAGAAGCCGGCATTGTTAACCAGGATATCGATTCGGCCGAACTCCTGCACTGCTTTATCAGCCATTTGCTGGGTATCTGCCTCAGAGGTAACATCGGCTTTTACGGCTATGGCAGCACCACCCTTGGCCTTGATTTCGCTGGCTGTTTCTTCTGCATCTCGGACAAGGATATCGGCCACAACTACTTTGGCTCCTTCCTCAGCCATTCTCAGGCAATAGACTTTACCCAGCCCCCTGGCACCGCCGGTTACTATGGCTACCTTGTTGTCTAATATTCCCATTTTTTACCCCTTTGCAATTAAGAATTATACAGCTAGAAAACCTCCATCAATAGGGAGGGCAACACCGGTAATTGCTGAAGCTTTGTCTGAGACAAGGAATAACGCCGCATCAGCCACTTCCTCTTCGGTGATATACCTGCCCATAGGTATGCGCTGTATATCTCTCTTTACCCATTCCTCCGGACTAATGCTCATTGCCTGCGCTTTCTGCTCGGCGATAGATACCCTCATCTCTGTTTGTACCCGACCGGGACAGATACAATTAACCCGGATATTGTCCTTAGCCAAATCTACGGCCAGTTTCCTGGTTAGCATTATAAGCCCGGTCTTTGCCAGTGAATAGGTCATTGAATAGCCAGACTGCTTTAGCCCGGCAACTGAATTGGTGAATAGAATGGCTCCTCCTCCGGCTTTGCGCAATTCAGGAACGGCAAATTTGGCACCGAAAACGCCGGCTTTCAAGTGTACTGTCATCATATTATC
>JAGMCH010000078.1 GCA_023129255.1 Dehalococcoidales bacterium | reverse complement strand
TGCCAGAAGATATCTAGCCGACCATAAGTATCAACCGCTTTTTTAATCAGGCGCTCAATATCAGCCACCACCAGCATATCAGCCGGGACAAAGCTTGCCTCACCACCTTGCTCCCTTATTGTGCTCACCACTTCCTGGCCCCGCTGGTGACTTCGGCCACTGATAATGACCTTGGCACCTTCTTGAGCAAATACGATAGCCCCTGCCCGGCCAATGCCTGCCGTTGAACCGGTAATAACCGCCACCTTCCCCTGAAGTAACAACTTTATCTATTGCCCCTTCTGACTGCTTTTGGTTTTATCAATAACACACGGGTGTGCAGATTGCAACATAATATTATCTATGACATCATAGATATAGGTCAAATGTAGCTGACCGATTTCCCTTTCTGGTGACGCCGTTTATTTATCCAGGATGTAGATAGCCCCGTTAGCGGCGTCCATCTTTACTCTCTGCCCTGATTTAATCTTTGAGGTGGCCTTTTGTGCATTGACGATGGTGGGCACTCCGTATTCCCGCCCGATGATGGCAGCATGGCACAGGGTTCCCCCGGTATCGGTGATTACGCCCTTGACCAACCCGAAGACCGGTGTCCATGCCGGGTTGATGCCGGGGCAGACCAGGATATCGTCCGGCTGTACCTTCTTCAGGTCATCATACATCATCACCACGCGGGCTGTTCCCTCAACCTCTCCTGAGCAGCCACAGATGCCCCACAGGTCTGCCTTTAGCTCCGGCTTCGGCTGGGGCAGTTCACCGACAACGAGCTTTATGGCAATGACATCCCCGGAGGGTAATAGGTCCATTTCTACGGCTTCGTCTTTGCTGGCTCGGTCGGTTAGGAGGGGGGGCTTGGGAGTCTTATGCGCCTCTTTCCAGGCAGCCCCCCGCATTCTGGTTAACCAGCGCATGTCATACGCCTCAGGAACCATCAGCACCCGATCAATTTCGTCCGGCTTCATCATGAAAATATCTTCGGGGGCATCAATCGTTCCTTTCTGGGCTAGCCTTCTCCCCATTGCCAGATAGCCGCGGCGCATGATGGCCTGGATAAAAAGCTCACAGTATAGATTATGCTCCTCGCTGTATGAGCTTGCCTTGCCTGCCAGCCGTATTAGACCCTCGAAGAGGTCTTTCTCCTCCGCTGGCACCTGCTTGAGGAAGGCGGCTATGGTGGCTTCTCTCTTCTGGGCAATCTCGGCTCTGGTGGCTTCTAGGTTATAGCTAACACCCCTCATGATATTGTCCTTTACCAGCCCGATGGGGGTGGCCGGGTCTTCCAGCCAGTATGGCTCGTTGAAGTCGGTGAAGCGCCTCATCCGCCAGCCCCCGATATCGTCAGTCGTCATGTAGTCCATGAATTTCTTTAACCATTCCTTACCCTTTGCTGACTGCCGGAGTTTGGTGAGGATGGCTTGGGGCTCGTTTTGCTTAAAGACATCTTCCAGCTTCATTTCGATGGCAAGCTGTCCGAATTCCCACAGCTTCTTGTCCATCTGGTATATCTTGTTGTCAAAGCCTCGCATCATATCCTGGAACTGGGGGTCCTGGTCACTCAAGCCGAAGCGCTCCTTGGTCATTGCCTCCAGTAGTAACCAGGCGTTATTTGACGCATACATACCCAGGAAGTGGATTTCCCACATCCTCATATAGGAGCGTCTCAAATTGCGGCTGTGGTGGCACAGTTGAAGGTTGGTGGCATGGTCAACATCAAGCTCCTTGAGCTTGCTATAAATGCTCAGCAGTTCTTTTTTGTGACCGGCCCACAGGCCGTCAAAGTCCTCAAGCCAAGGGCGTAGTGCCTGGCGGAATTTGACCTCACGTTCGGCAATCTCTTTGGGGTCTCTTACTATGTGGAAGGCGCAGTAGATACTGCCGTTCAAGGTGCGCAGTTCCCAACCCTTACAGGTGGGGATGCTCAGCTCGGCACAGGCGACCTTAAAGCCATGACTACAGTATTTCACCCAGTGCCAGGCGTAGAGGGGGGTTAGTGGTGGTATGCTGTGCGTTCCGTCAAAGAACCAGGAATGCATCTGGGGGAGGTCAATCTCTTCGATATAATCAGAACCTATGGTTTTATCCCAGATTTCAACCTTCGGCTGCTTTTTCTTTGGCACCCTGCTCCTTTGCCTACTTCCAGGCTAGTTGGAATGGTATCTATCCTTAGGTCTATAGAATCTTTTAGTAATCAGGTCAATCATACGGTCGGTAACCGCTTCTGGTTTCTTGGCTGCCACCTTTGCCGGGCGAGTCTGGAGGAGAAATATGTTATCGGGTGGATTGAAGTCAGCGTCGATAGCCCATTCCATGTCCTGCGGCTCACCCAGGCGCTCCTCTAGTAATATGGCTAGTTTAGCTATGGCTACTATCTCATCATTGCTTAAGGAGGGTATTGACTGTTTCTTCGCCGGCACATCGTCCCACCCAACCCCTTTTTTCTTGTTTATTACCTGTTTTGTCTTTTTACCAATATAGGTGTCTGATATTGCTAGGGTCTCTTTGTCCACCACGAACTTGTCCACATTCTCTGCCCCGCTGACCACCCCTTCCCCCAGCCCCCAGTTGGCGTCGATTATTATCTTGGAGGCGTCGCCGGTGACCGGGTCCACGGTGAAGCCAATGCCGGCTGAGCGGGCATTTACCATCTTGGAGACAGCAACAGCGAGTTCGTCTCTCATGATGGGTATATCTTTATTAACCCGCAGGGCGATAGCCCGGGCAGTATAGGCACTCGCCCATACCCTCTTTATTTTGTCCAGCACATCTTCAATGCCGGTGATGTTCAGGTAGCTTTCAAACATCCCGGGTCGGCTCTCTGTCCCCGATGACCGCACCGAGACGGCGACGTCAGGGACTCCCACCTTTTTGCCTAGCTCCTGGTAGTATGAACCTACCTTTTTACTTATGTCTTTCGGCACCTCTTTGTCTTCAATCATGCCCCGGATGTTCTGGCTCAATTCGTCAAAGACAGCAATGTTTTGGCCTTTAAGCTCGCCAAGGCTACCCACATAGCGGGAAATTTCCTCAGCCGCCCCGGTTTCTTTGGCAAATTTGCGGTACATGGCAATGGAGGTGGTAAAGCCTGGCGGGATGGGTAAGCCCATGCGTGTCATTTCTCCCAGGTTAGCGCACTTCCTGCCTACCTGGTTCTTGTGCTCTTGCCCCAGCTCTTCGAACCTGAATATTAATTTGCCAGAACTCATTTTCTCCCCTCCCGAAATAAAGACCCCAACTATTATTGGGGGAGAGGAATAATTTTGCTATCGGTCTATTCTCTTAGTGTACCCGCCGGCCGC
>JAGMCH010000077.1 GCA_023129255.1 Dehalococcoidales bacterium | reverse complement strand
TTGAACAGAGGGAGAAGAGAAAACGAAAGGAAAGGGTTATCCCCTATTACATAGACCAGGATAAATGTAATATAAAATGCAACGCCTGCATCGAACTTCTGGGTTGTCCGGCGATAATAAAAGAGGATGGTAAGGCCATAATTGACAGCTCGCTATGTACTGGTTGCGGAATCTGCGCCCAGATTTGCCCCTACAAGGCGATAATAGAGGAGAAGGAATGATAAAAGAATTCAACGTGCTAATCACCGGTGTTGGTGGACAGGGCGTGATTTTGCTGTCGGAGCTTCTGGGAAAGTCAGCGGTTAAAGACGGGCTGAAGGTTAGAGGCTCTGAGATATTGGGCATGGCGGTCAGGGGAGGTTCGGTAACCAGCATCATCAGAATCGGAGACGAGGTCTATGGTCCTCTCATCCCTCTGGGAAAGTGCCATGCTCTAGTCGGAATGGAGCCCTCGGAGGCACTGAGAAATATCGCCCATCTATCAAAGTCCAGCCTGGTCATTCTTAATACGGCGGTAACAATCCCTTTCACCGTCTCCGTGGGTGAGAGTAGCTACCCCAGCTTGGAGGAAATCCTGGGGCAACTGAGCAAAGCTTCAGGCAGGATAATCAAGCTGGATGCGGCTCAACTGGCTCAAGAGGCGGGAAGCCGGTTGACAACCAACATCGTCATGCTGGGGGCGTTATTCGGCACCGAGCAGCTGCCCATAAAAACAGCCACCATAAAGGAATCTATCCAGGAGCGTTTTCCGGCTAAAGTAGCTCCGGTTAATATTAAAGCCTTTGACCTGGGATATGAGGCTTGCCGGCAGGCGGTTAAGAAATAAAAAGGGTGCCAGCTACCACATTTATTTAGCAGTTCTACCTATTGATACCCCTGGTGGAGCTGAGGGGACTCGAACCCCTGACCTCCTCCGTGCAAAGGAGGCGCTCTCCCAGCTGAGCTACAGCCCCATCATCAGTGGTATTATAGCAACAAGGAGACCCGTTCGCAATTTGCTGAATATAGCCGACGTGATAAAATGGGGGGAATAGCCCGTGACCACAGCTTATATCATTATTTTGTTGGCAACCGGTATTGGCGTTGGCTTTGCCGGTGGTCTTCTCGGTGTTGGCGGCGCCTTCATCATGACCCCGGTTCAATACATGATTTTCACCGCCATGGGCATCCCCACCGATGTAGCCATTAAACTGGCGTTTGGCACCAGTCTGCTGGTGGTCCTGCCCCTAGCCGCCAGTGGTGCCTGGAGGCATAGTAAAAAGGGGGCGGTGTGGTGGAAAGCAGCCATTGTTATGGGCGGTTGCGGTCTGGTTTGTGCCTTTGGCGGGGCTACCCTGGCCGCTCATCTGCCTGGGGCGGGGCTAAAAATAGCCTTTGGCGCCATTATCCTGCTCAGCGCTATCAGGATGCTCACCGCCAGACCGCCTCAGATTGAGCCAGAACCTAAGGACAACCCCTGGCTGTGGGCGGCTTGGGCTATCCCCATAGGTTTTATAACTGGCATTATCGGCATCGGCGGTGGGATATTGATGGTTCCGGTAATGGTGCTGGCACTCAGGTTTAAGATGCATAATGCCATAGCCACCTCTTTAGCCGTAATGCTCTTTACCAGCACTGGTGGCGCTATCGGTTATATCATAAACGGTCTTGGTGTTTCCAACCTGCCCACCTATTCTATAGGCTATGTTAATCTGCCATCATGGGCGCTGCTGGCGGTTACCAGTGTTGGCATGGCGCAGGTCGGCGCTATAACCGCCCATAAGCTGCCAGCCAGACAACTGAAATATATCTTCATTGCCGTAATGTTCTATATGGGCCTAATGATGCTCGGCGTCTTTGACTGGCTGGGCTGGCCAATATAAAGCCACTACCACTACCGCCACCGTCCCTGTCCCCGGTATCAAGCTTCCGCTATTCAAATAGCTCAGGGTGAATGATTCTTGCCAGCTCCTCCAGACCCTGAACAATTCTCGGTCCGGGACGGCTGACAAGGTCGCCATCAATAAGAAAAACATTGCCCTCACTGACCGCCGTCATCTCTCCCCAGATGGGGTGTTCCTCCAGCGCCTCTATGGATACAGTGGGCACGCCCCCGGTCATGGTCTGAATAATGATAACCTCAGGGTCTGAGCCAACTATCTCCTCAATGCTGAATTGCACCCAGGCACCCGGAGCTCCAGCAGCAATATTCTCCCCGCCAGCCATGGTGATAAGAGCATCAATAAAGGAGCCGGGGCCGGATGTCCAGGGCAGGGTTAGGTCAGTACCATCAACTATAAAGAAGACGCTGACCTCGGGAGCACCCTCCACCTGGGCGAGAACATAGTCTATGGTGTCCTCCATACTTCCAATAAGCTCTGCGGCTTCGTCCTCGGTGCCAGTGACCGCTCCCACCAGCTCAATGTCCCTAAAGATGCCATCAATATCATCGGGGTCTAAAATCAAAAATTTAATCCCCAGAGCCTCAAGCTCACTATTGAGCTGGTCATGCTCCACGGTAAAAACCAGGTCGGGCTCCAATGCAACAAGACTTTCTATAGACGGGGAAAAAGCGCTGCCAACCGTTGGTTTTGATTGGGCTGCCTCAGGATAGTCGCAAAAGTCGCTGACGCCAACTACTCTCTCCCCCAAGCCAAGGGCGAAAAGAATCTCGGTGATACTTGGGCCAAA
>JAGMCH010000076.1 GCA_023129255.1 Dehalococcoidales bacterium | reverse complement strand
GCCACCGCCAGCACCAGGTTTTTAGCTTCCTCAAGCTGCACCTCATCCCTTGGCTGGCAACTACAAGGGGTGTTCGACCGGAAGTGATACAGAGTGAGCCTCTCCACCGGTAAAAACCAGGACTGCTCCACCGCCAGCTGGTATAGAGTCAACTGGAGATTTTTCTCCAAATCATCCTTGGTAAAAAGCTCCCTATCTGTCTTATAGTCAACAATGGATAGCCCGCCGCTATCCAGCTTATCCACCCGGTCAATAAAACCCCTCAGCTTCACCCCCTCAACATCAATATTAAACATCCACTCCACAGCTATCGGCATCCTGAAATCGGGGCTGTGAATCTCCCAGAACTTAGCCAGCATCTCCCGACCGTAAGCCTTATAATCGGCTTCCTCCTCGGCTGACTCATATCCCGCCGAAAGCCAGTTCCGCTCATAAAACTGGAGCAGTTCCTCCAGCGATGGCGGTGGCGGCACCTTTACCTTAAAGAAGTACTCGGCACACTCATGCATCGTCGTGCCAAAGCTAAAATACCCCTTCTCCTTCTGCTCCAATCCATCAATGTATTGCAGCTTATAGCATAAGGGGCAGGTCTGATATAGAGAAATCTGGGTATAACTTAGCGGCTTCATTTCTTCCCCCCGGTTATTATAGACCTTTCCGGGTAATGTGACTAGCTTGATGTTTTAGGCTAAATTGGTTAGTATTAAGCCTAATTATCGCTGATAGAAGATGGAACAGGTATCACTTTTAGTCGCCTTCGGTGCCGGGCTATTGGCTTTCCTCTCGCCCTGCGTGCTGCCCTTAGTGCCGGTATACCTGGCTAACGTATGTGGAACTGAAATACTTGAGTCAGAGACAGGCAGAGGTCGCTTCCCCATATTCTTCCACTCTCTCAGCTTTGTTGCCGGCTTTACCCTGGTTTTCACCGCCCTGGGAGCCGGTGTTGGGCTGGCTGGGTTTGCCCTCGGCTCTCACCAGCTCATTCTCAAGATAGGCGGCAGCCTGCTAATAGTCTTTGGCTTGTTCTTGTTAGCTGCCCTGAAATTCCCCTGGTTAAACTACGAAAAGCGGCTAACGCCTTCCCTGGGTGCCACCACCGGTTACCTGCGCTCACTGCTCATCGGAGCCATATTTTCCCTAGCCTGGACTCCCTGCGTTGGTGGTCTTCTTGCCGGCGCCCTGGGCGTTGCCCTGATTTCGGGGTCAGCAGGGCGCGGCGCCTATCTTATGGGCATTTTTTCTCTCGGGCTGGGACTCCCCTTTCTGGTTATCGGCGTCGCTTTTGATTACATCAGACCGCTGTTAAGGCGCATCCACCGTTACTCCACCTGGAGCTATATTTTTAGCGGCTTGCTGCTCATAGCGGTGGGCATACTTATCCTGACCAACACCCTGAGCTGGTTTTAGGGTATAATTAAGAGGTAAAATTAGAAGGGGTTAATCATGAATAAAATGCTAAAAGTAATATTGCCGGTAATGCTAATCTCGGTGCTGCTAATCGCTGGTTGTTCTGGCGAGTCCGAGCCAGATATTTCGGGGCTGGGCTGGATAACCGGTTATTCTGTGAACCCTGCTCAAAGCCCCCAGCTAGGCGAGCCAGCACCTGACTTTCAGTTTCAAGATTCTGAGGGACAAACCACTTCCCTCAGCGACTTTAGAGGCGAGGTGGTATTAGTCAACTTCTGGGCAACCTGGTGTGGACCCTGCGTTTATGAAATGCCCTTTATACAGCAGGTCTATGATGAATGGAGGGGAACGGGGCTGGTGGTGCTGACTATCAATATTGGCGAGAGCGCCAACAAAGCAACCAGCTTTATGGAAGAATACAGCCTTTCCTTCCCGGTACTACTTGATACCAGTAGTGAGGTAGCCCAACGCTATAATGTTCAATATATTCCGACTACCTTCTTCATTGATGAAGATGGCATAATTCAACATATTGAGGTTGGTGCTTTCCCGAGCAAGGAAGCGATAGAAAGTATCTTAAGTCAGCTCGGCATCACAAAGTAGCGGGAGGTTAGATATGGGTGATGTTTTAGATGAAGCCTATGCTATAGCCCAGTGCAAGGACTGCCCCTGGTACAAGTCCTGCGTCATGCCGATGAGATTCACTGCCGAGGACATCCGCCGCCAGCTAGAATCCTCAGCGCCGGGGATGGATATCACACAGCAAGCCGACCTGGGGATGCAAAATCTCTTATCCAGTATGGCAACCGCCGCCCAGAGCTCTCTGCTGGAAGGATGCCCCATCTTTATTGAGCGCTTGCGAACCAACCCAGGTCTTGCCCAACGGCTGAAGCAAATAATGCAAAACTGGGGCAAAGAAGAGGAATAACAAAGTGGGCCATTCTGGACTCGAACCAGAGACCTCAGTCTTATCAGGACTGCGCTCTAACCAACTGAGCTAATGGCCCACAGGACACCTAATTTTACTGTAAAAATTCAGGATAAATCAAGTATCCCCGGAGGAGATTACTTACCAACCCTCCCCCTTTATCCCCCTCCCTTACAAGGGAGGGGGAGGATTTTTTTAAGAAGAGGGGCTAGCGCCCCTTTTAAACACCCCGTTAGATTAATCCCCCTTCCCCCCC
Organism: Dehalococcoidales bacterium; assembly: GCA_023129255.1. GTDB lineage: Bacteria > Chloroflexota > Dehalococcoidia > Dehalococcoidales > BS750m-G39 > JAGMCH01. The sequence goes on along the minus strand of JAGMCH010000076.1, from coordinate 1,361 downwards.
CCACCCAGAGTGAAGAGAGGTGTAACCTCTATTGGGTGGGAAAGAAAAACACCTGTAAACAAGGGGGCGGGGGGCTTACCCCCTAAAAGAGTTTTAGAGGTGAAACCTCTGAGGGTGGGCGGGTGGGAAGAAAGACACAGGTTAAAACAGGTGGGGGCAATCCCCCTCTTTCTTATTCTTTACCCCTCATCCCGAAGTGGGCAAAAGCCAGATTGACCAAGCCCACGAAATTCACCACCCCAAAGATAATAGTGCGGGTTGACGAGTGCTCCCAGACAAACTCGCTAAGCAGCAGCCCCGCCGTGCCCACGATAATCAAAACGAATCCGCTAATTTTAATGAAGTTTCTCATATGCTATTTCCTTATGTCTGACTAATAAGGGTTATTACTGAAAAAATAACCCCAAACAACCCCAAAACTGCGAAGACTATAAATACAATATTAAAACATGTCGAATATGTAAAAACTTTGTTCCATATCCATTTTGTTTTCTTGGACCTTAACTCTTTAGTTTGGGCTTCTTCGTAGCTAAAAATATTTAATATATGTGGCTCTCTTGTTTTATCAGCAATCTCGTCTTTGCTCTCTAAGTATTTCAAACCTGCTTCTGCAATTCTAATAAGTTGTTTATTTCTTGCATCCAACTTCCAAAAAACAAATGACAATAGTATCAACACGACGCTCAGAAGCAAGGCTAGAATAGGCATGTCCTTAATAACTATTAAGAATCCAGTTGCTATAAGTGTCGATATTAGAATATAGAAATTAAAAGTCGTAAGCCTCTGAGCAGCATGAACTTGAAAGTAATTCCATATGTATTGTCTTAAAGACTCATTGTTGTTATTTTTATCATCAACCATATCAAGTTTCTCATATAAAAAACCTTAACCGCTGGATAGTGGAAGGAAGGGGAAACATCCTTCTGTAGAAGGACGACCGACCTAGGAGATAAACTCTCCCTAGAAAGGAGGTGATCCAGCCGCAGCTTCCGCTACGGCTACCTTGTTACGACTTCGTCCCAATCATCGGCCCCACCCTCGGCAACTACCTCCCCGAAGGGTTAGCCCATCGACTTCAGGTGTTGCCGACTTTCATGACGTGACGGGCGGTGTGTACAAGGCCCGAGAACGTATTCACCGTAGTATGCTGACCCACGGTTACTAGCAACTCCAACTTCATGCAGGCGGGTTTCAGCCTGCAATCCGAACTGAGGATGGCTTTGTGGGATTAGCTCGGGATCGCTCCGTTGCTGCCCTTTGTACCACCCATTGTAGCGTGTGTGTAGCCCAAGGCATAAGGGCCGTGCTGACTTGACGTCATCCCCACCTTCCTCCCCGTTTTGCGGGGCAGTCTCGCCAGA
>JAGMCH010000075.1 GCA_023129255.1 Dehalococcoidales bacterium | reverse complement strand
TCTGTTCCAGGTGCTGCTGGTAATCCCTATTCTCAAGTTCCAGCCTCCTTTTCTCCAGAGCCCGGCCTGCACTTAAGACAACCTCATCCAGGTTGAAGGGCTTGGTTATATAATCATAGGCACCCCCCCTCATACACCGGATAGCAGTGCCAGTATCAGCTATAGCAGTAGCCATAATCACCGCCGTATCGGGATACCTAACTCTTAATTCGGGCAGTAGCTCCATCCCCGATTTACCCGGCATCTTGATGTCCAGAATCACCAGTTCCACTGGGTTACTTTTTAACTCGTCAAGAGCCTGGGCAGCACTACTTGCCTCCTGACACTGGTAGCCTTCGCCTGATAGCTTCTGATGAAGAAGCTTCCTGACTAGCTCCTCATCGTCAACAATGAGTATGCCTTCTCGTTTTCCAGTCACTTTTCCATTTGCCCTAAAGTTTCTCTGACGATGGTTTTTAGCTCATCGATGGTAAACGGTTTGGGTAGAAATGGTCTGCCAACTTGCTCCAGAAAACTTTTGGTATCTCTGCTTACCAAATCTCCGGTAATGAATATCACCCCGTTTAGCAACTCTGGATGTTCCTCACTTGCCCATTGATAGAGTTGCTTACCGTTCATTACTGGCGCCCTGATATCAATCAGGCAAAGGTCGTAGTCCTTTTCCCCTAGCATGTCCCGAGCACTGGCTCCATTGGCAGCAATATCCACCTCAAACCCCTCACTGGTAAGAGTTCTCAGGCAAACCTGGCTGATTGACGGTTCGTCTTCCATCACCAGGACACTCCTTACGCTAGCACTAGAGTTTTTCATTTCGCCCTCCTTCCCTATCGTCGGCACCGATAGGTAGTTCCACAATAAAGGTAGCTCCTTTACCCAGTTCGCTTTCGGCATATATCCTGCCGCCATGTTTAGCTACTATCCCATGACAGATACTCAAGCCCAGCCCAGTCCCGCTGCCCACCTCCTTGGTGGTGAAGAAGGGGTCAAACAGGTACCCCAGATTTTCTTCAGCAATACCGGGACCATCATCAGCAAAGGAAGCCTTGATGGCGTCCTCTGCCCTTTCAGTGGTGATAGTTAGGTTGCCTCCATTGTGTGCCTCAATCATGAAATGCTCGGCATTGATAATGATGTTAAGAAACACCTGCTGCAGCTGGAAATAGTCAGCCATGACTTCGGGCAGGTCGGGAGCAAACTGGGCATTGACCTGGATGTTGTTTACCCTCTGCTCGTAGGCACGTAGTTCCAGCACCTTCTCTATAATGCTATTTATACTCATCAGTTGCTTTTCTGGGGCGTGTTTTCGAGCGAAGGTGAGGAGGTTCTTCACCACCTGGGCGGCGCGCTGGGCTTCACTATACACAACTTGGATATCCTCCTTAATATCATCAGGGATATCCTTGTCCAAGACCATCTGGGTAAAGCCGATAACGCCGGTCAGCGGGTTATTTAGCTCGTGGGCAATGCCCGATGCCAGCTCGCCAACCGAAGCCAGCCGGTCAGCGATGATGAGTTGCTCCTCCATCCGCTTGCGCTCGGTGATGTCACGGACAAAACCGATAACCACTACTTTCCCCCTTTGCTTTATAGGAGTGGTGGTTATCTCAACCCACATACGGCTGCCGTCCTTCCTTATCAATTCAAACTCATCGGGTCCGGTGGGTCTTCCCATTGCATTAAGTGCCAGTAACCTGCTAGCTTTTGCCAAGTGTTTCGCCGGAAGAAGCTTAAGCTTGAGAAAGCTCTTCCCCATAAGCTCTTCCCTCTCGTATCCTGTCAGTTCCTCAGCCTTTTTGTTGCCATAGAGGAAAGTCCCTTTCAAGTCACTGATATAAACACCATCCGGCGCGCTTTCTAAGTAAGCCCTCAAATTCTCTTCCGACTGTTTTAGCATCTCCTCCACCCGCTTGCGCTTTTCCTCCAATTCCATGTCATGCAAGGCGAAAGTGATGTCTTCGGCAACTTCTTGAAACAAGGATTGCTCTTCCTCGCCTTTGATGAACTCTAAAGGGACAGAGGCAGATAACAAGCCGTAAACCCTTCCGCTGCGTTCCAGTCGGGTACTCATTGCTCCTCTCCCGGAGTACCTTGTCGCTAAAGGACAATCACCACAAGTGGAGAGCGGGTCTTCATTCACTACAACCTCCGCTTGTGTCAGTGCCTTCTGCCCGCAAGAAGTCAACTCACCGCGCTTCAGCCGCTTAACCATTGGCAGGAAATCCTTGCCCAAACCAGCTTCGGCATAGGTCAATAGCCTTCCAGAATCATCTAACAGGACGAGCCAGGCGTTATAATAACCACGAGTCTTGATGAGGTTGCCGCACACCCCTTGAAGCAGCCTCTCTCTATCCTTTTCCTGAACAATGAGCTGGTTGATGCCGCGGATGGCGTGCAGCACAGCATTGAGGTGTCCAATTTCCTCCTCCACCCGCTTGCGCTCGGCGATTTCTACCTCTAACTGAGCTACCTTCTCATTCAGCTTGGTTACCAGGCGCCTGTTGTATTCGGTGAGGTAGAGGGATGGCTCAGGAAGGACAACCTCAGGAGGAGGCAGGAGACCAGCCTTAGTCCTTTCAAATACCTGGGATAGTATCTGGACAAAGGCGTCGGGCTCAGCGGGCTTGCGGATGAAGGTGTTAGCCCCCAGGCTCAGGGCAAACTCCTCATCCTCGTCTGAGGTGTAGGTAGCTGTGTAAAAGACGAAGGGGATATCCCTGAGCCGGTCATTCTGCCTCCACTCGTAGCATAGCTGGTAGCCATCCATTCTGGGCATCAGGATATCGGTAACTAATATATCTGGAGTTTCCCTCAGGGCTTGCTCCAAGGCTTCAGCCCCGTCAGCCGCCGCCGTCACCTTATGACCATAGGCACGGAGCTGTTTCACTAATAGCTTGCGGCCGTCTTCATTGTCCTCAACTATTAATACCTTCATATCTACCACCCCACTTCAGATAATGTTCCAACCAGAGTAATGACTCAGTCTGTAGAAGAAGCACGAGCGATGTGCTCGGCTACCTGCTTGGGTAATTCGTCTATGTCTATCGGTTTGCGAACGAAGCCACTACAGCCTTCATCCAGAGCCCGGCGCACATCCTCTGGTCTGACACTGGCAGTCATGGCTAGAATCGGGATATGAGCTAGCTGGGGAAGTGCCTTAATACGCCGGGTAGCTTCCAGCCCATCAATGCCACCGGGGAGCCGAATATCCATTAGAATCAGGGCAGGAAGCTCGGTTTGTGCCATATTAATAGTCTCCTCACCAGTTCGTACTCCGATAACATCATAGCCACGAAACCTCAATACCTTCGTTACCAGGACTCGGCTATCCTCCTTGTCATCAACCACCAGAATCTTCTTACCAGCGCCTTCTTTTTCCATTCATCACACCTCCAAACGGTGGAGTAAGCTCAAAGGCTAGCCACCCTATTCTTGGGCAGGGTAATGGTGAAGGTGCTGCCCCTACCAAGCTCACTCTCTGCCAGCGCAGTATAGGCGGTATCAGCCGCCGCTTCCCTAAGCACCACCTTATAGCCAAGCTCGTCCTCGAGGAGGATTCTGGTTACCCGCTTCGGTAGCTCAGCCCAGTCGCCAACAGCCGCCGCCAGCTTCAGTTCTGCCGGTACCGGGGTAATCTGCCGAGAGCAGCTAACTGCCGTGCTAACCATCAGCACTACTAATAGAAGCATTAATAACTTCTTCGTCGTCTTTTCCCCTTTCGGCAAGTCCTCATCCATGGTGAAGTCGCCTTGAACCTGACCGGTAGCTATTTCCTGATTAATTTCTCAACTTAACTCCCATCAGTCTTCCCCCCGCCCAAAGATATCAATGAACTTGGACACTATGTCATCTCTGTGTTCTGCTATCCAATACTTGTCCGAGGGAATAACCTTCAACTTGGTAACGGTGGTTATCCTCTCTGGGGGGCTAACATCCAGCCTGACTGGCACACATCCTCCTAAATCCCGTAATAAGGTCTGCCCACTCTTAGATAGGATATATCGTACGAATACCTTTGCCCCTCCAATGTTCTGGCTATTCCTGAAAATAGCTATGGGACTGGGCACCATAACTACCCCAGCCTCAGGGTAGATATAATCTATGGGAGCACTTGGATTCTCCATTAAGAGGGTGCGCACCGTATAGTCTATGGTAATTCCCATATCAAGCTCGCCATCGGCTATCCTCTGCGTCGTTTGGGTGCTCGTCTGAATCTGGGGTGAGTTCTCCGCCAATGCTACAAAGAATTCCTCACCGAAATCGGCATCTTGAAGCAATGTGCCCATAAAATACAAGATGGGGCCAGATGTCTCTGGAGTGTCGTGGCCTATTCGGCCGTAATACCTGGCGTCAAGCAGGTCTTTATAGCCAGTAGGTATTGCGGTTACAGTATCAGTATTATAGGCTACAACCATGATTAGGAGCTCGCCAGCGCAGTAATAGCCCTCCTTATCCTTTAGAATATATGGAATTTCCACAGCCTCGGCCGGTATGTAGCGTAACAGGACTCCTTTTTCCTTCAGCTCCTCACCTACAGTGAAATCGGCTACCCAGATGAGGTCAGCTTGAACCTGACCGGCAGCAATTTCCTGATTAATCTTGTCAACTATGGCGCCTGTGTCCTGCCAATATATCTCCAGGTGCAAGCCCGGGTTTTGAGCCTCAAACTCTTCTTTCAATTCCTCAATAATAGCCGCCGGAACCGATGTGTAGAGGGTAATTGTCCCTTTAGGTCCAATTTCATTTGGGCAACCGCCAACCATGCTCATCGTCAGGCACACTATGAGAGCACAAAGCAAGGTTATAACACCGAAACGAACCTGATTAACTTTCACGGCTTATCTCTCCCCAGATAAAGCAGCCGGCTACGGTAATAATGCCGGCATAACCTTCAATAAAGATTGTTTAATGATTGAAAACCCACCTTATTGCATGTCGCACCAAGTCCTTCTTTGTGTTTTTTTGAGCCTCCTGAATTTGACTGTAGTATTTTTTGTAGCTCTTTTTATGCCTCCTGTCTACTATAGTAGACAATAATACCACTCTCTGTCAAATTGTCAAGTGTTTTTAAGTCTCCCCGACTCGGTTAGTGAGATGAGGGTGGCAAAATCAGATACAAACTGAAGGCTATCTTGAAACTTGACGGCGCCTTATGCCATTTAGTAATATTCCTTTGGCATCGTCTTTGGATTCCAAAACCGCCGGTCGGGGTTTGAATCCCTCCCCCGGCCAAAGGGGATAGTGATGATAGTTGTCGGTTCAATTCTAATTGCTGTAGGAATTCTAGCCTTACTGATTAAGCTGGGTATCTTAAGCGGCTCTTTATGGAGCTATACCTGGCCCGCCATCCTCATTATCCTAGGGCTCTCCTTCATCCTGGGGAGATTTTACCGGCGGGGGTGGCGTAGTTGGTGTTTCCCCAGGGAAGATAAGGAAAAGCGATAAAGAATGCCGAGGTGGTGGAATTGGTAGACACGCCATCTTGAGGGGGTGGTGAGCGTAAGCTCGTAGGAGTTCAAATCTCCTCCTCGGCACCAAAAGACGGGTCCCCACGAAAATCAAAAATTTTCGTGGGTGGTAATGCGGAAGTGGCTCAGTGGTAGAGCATCTCCTTGCCAAGGAGAGGGTCGTGGGTTCGAATCCCATCTTCCGCTCCAGCATAGCTAAGCCAGCTATGGCGTCGGGTCTGGCGCGGCGGCAGAGCTGGTTTTTGATAACATCCTTGTTACATCACTAGCCTTACGGGAGGCGGCACTAATTCCAGCACTGCAGCAACTTCTCACCATCTGTCTATAATTATCTTTTGCCTAGCTTGTTCAGGGGTTCCCAAACTCCCGAGCTAATTCTTCAAATATTCTATCTCGTCGCTCCAGAAACTGTTCTCTGGTGTCGTCGGTATATGAGGGAAGCACCCATTCCATCTTCTGCAGGTTCTGTGTAATTGTGGGTATCTTAATCCTGGTTTTGAACCAGGCCTTTGGTGCCGAACCGGTGTTGTTGACTATGGTGCTGGCGCTCGGTGCCATCATGGCGGTTGAGCTCGGTATGATACTAGGGGCTTTAGTGAAGGAATTCACCACCCTGTTCGCTGTGAGGGCAAGTGGTTTGGGTAGAACTTATCTTCCGCTACGCTGATCGTTTCCTTCTTAAGAGGATGATGATCCCCACTAGCGCTAAAACAACAACGACCGGCAAAATTATGCTGACAGGATTGAGGCCGCCCCCTGTCACCGGTGGCTCTGGCGGGAGTTCCTCCTCTTCGGGTGGCGCTTCCTCAGTGCTGAAGAGACAGTATGTCCACGCACCAACAACACCATCCTCAACTGCTCTTACTCTCCAGTAGTAGGTGGTGCCGTACTCGAGCTGAGGAATACCGTCCCAGGCATTGATTGTTGGCGTCCCTGAAGCGAGAATAGGATCGAAGTCCTCATTGGTGGACACCTCAATCTCATAGCCAGTGGCACCGGGAACCACACTCCAGGAGAAGTTTGGAGTCAGAGTAATGTCCTCAGCATCGCATATTGGAGAGCAGCGTTCAGGCTCTGGCGGGAGTTCCTCCTCATCAGGCGGTTGACAGAGGTCTAAGTGCTCTTCAGAGGATAACTCATATACCCGAAGAGTCCCCTCAAGCTGTCCTTGAGGAAACCAGCCAAAAGGGTTGGTTTTGGCGGTGGCTTCAGCCCATATCCAACCCGGCTCACCGTATAACTCAAAGACCACATTTGCCCTCTGGTAGTCCGGCAGATAGACCACCACGCCCACGTGTCTGGGGCAATCGACAATTGCCGAGCGGTAGCCCGCTCCCTGGTACATAACCGCCAGCAGAGTAGCAAACTCCTCGCAATCAGCGTGGGCAATTCCGTCTTCCTGGATGATATTGGCCACCTCATCGGCGTTCTGGGCGCGCTCCCCCATACCCCACCAGTCGATATCAGGCGTGTACTGTATCCTGTCTCTTACGTACTCAAATATTTTCTCTGCCCTCTGGTGATAGTCAGGGTATTTGTCAGCAAATTGCTCACCCAATTTGTAAGCGGTATCAATATACTCGCCCAGGCTCTCAAAGGCGAGAGCTGGCCAGAAACTTGCCGGTGGCCAACCTTCATCGGTGAAGATTTCCTGCAAATAGCCGTCCTCACCTACGGAGCTAGTTCGGCAAACGCACCAGTCATCAAAGATATCGCCGTCTTCCTCGTAGAAATCGCTGGACGGCCAAGCAAAGCAGGCAGAGACAGGCAAGACCTGGACCAGCACAACCACAAGTACAACCAGAAAGACCGTCAATTTTCTCATAGTACAACTCACAGAGGTGTTGTTAAAGCAGCATGCATTATCAGGCCAAAGAAGAGCAAATATCCGAACACGTACAGTCCGACGGCGACAGGCTCCTTGTTTACGCTTCTGAATGGTATCTTGGGCGTCAGCCAGTCGAGGATATTAAACAGGGCTATCCCTACCAGCAAGCTCAGGAAGAAGCCCGCTGCCAGGAGCCCCAGCCTTATCGGGCTGAACACAGTTAGCACTGGTGAGGCGCCGATTAAAATGGGAAGTGTCGATGCCCCATGTACAACCAGTCCCATACAAATGAAGAAACCGCCTATAAACAGACCGGTTGAGATAGGGCTTTCTCCTATCTTCTGACGCTCGTGAATGCGGGGAGTGAGCATGTCAAGAACCCGGATTCCAAGCCAGAGTAAAAAGACACATACAAAAGCAAAGAAAACAGTTCTTGCCAGCCACAGAAGTACAGTGACATAATAAGGAACAGTAGGTCCTATCTCTCCCAAGTTGCACCTCCTAACGACTGCTTTACCACAATGTACTATCGCCATAGTGATTTGTCAACACCCCCCCCTAGCCAGATGAGAGAGCTCAGCTCCTTGACCTCCCTACTACCCCATGATATGATTTTGCTAGTTCAAGAAGAATGTTGCCAAGGGGCGACGTAGCCAAGTGGTTAAGGCGGGGGTCTGCAAAACCCCTATGCACCGGTTCGAATCCGGTCGTCGCCTCCAGTTTTTTAAAAGCTATTCTTGTAGTCTACTTTTTCTTATACTTATCCAATGTTTCCATGTATCTTATAAACTCATCTATCGGCATAGCTGGCATAGTTATTGTCTCCAAGGTACCCCTAGCACCTAGCTCCATTGCCACTCGAGACACATTCCAGTTGTCGGGAGCACTAAGAATATTTACGAAATCATAGATGCCAAGTAAGAAATATTGTGCTATTATTTTGACTCCCATTGCTTCTACTTCCCGGTTAACCTCCTTTAGCCTTGATGGTTTTGACCTGATGGTTTTCCTACCGTGATCCGTCAACCTTGTCAACATAAGATAATATGCCATTACTTCACCTCCATTTCAAAAATACTTTCCTATGTACATTGTACATTTTCTATTATATTATATTATAAACTAACTAGTGACTAAAAGCCTACTACGACCGGATGCCAAGGTCAAAATACGCGAGCGATTAGACCTTGAAGATGATGGTAAGCGCCCAGCCAGCCGAAAAGTGTTAAGCAAAATGTTAAGCAATGTTAAGCAATATGGCGCTAACTTGCTTGACCTACCCGTTGGCAATAGCTACAATAACAACATTGCCGGGGTGGCGGAATTGGCAGACGCACCGGACTTAAAATCCGGCGGACTTAGTCCTTGTGGGTTCGAGTCCCACTCCCGGCACCAATTAGAGAGTGAATATGCCCTGGTTGATAGTAATACTGGGTTATTTTCTCGGCTCCATCCCCACCGCCTATATTGTCGGGCGCTTGCTTAAGGGCGTTGACATTCGGCAGATTGGGGATGGGAATATGGGTGCCGCCAATACCTTCCACCAGCTTGGGGCTAAGGCAGGGGTGGCGGTGGGTATTATTGATGCCGCCAAGGGGGCACTGGCTGTTCTTATCGCCCAGGCAGCCGGTCTGTCCTTATTTGCTGTCCTGCTCACCGGAGCCGCTGTCGTCGTCGGTCATAACTGGCCGGTGTTTCTCGGCTTCAGGGGAGGTCGGGGGGAGGCAACCACCATTGGCGTGCTACTAACTACCATCACTCAGCCAATGCTAATCCTGGCTATACCAGCCATAGCCGCTCACTTTATACTCAGGGATACAACCAAAGCCGCCGCCGTTTTATTCGTCCCGCTGCCTCTAGTTTGCTGGCTGGTGGGGCTGTCGGGGGCACTCATAGCTTACAGTATAACCCTGCCCTGTCTGGTGGGCTTCACCCATTTCCTCAGGACAAGGCGGGTGGCTGAAACCTCAGGAACAGGCAGGGCTTAATCACTTCCTTTTTATCGCTGCGTGAACCGCTTTCTCAATATCCCTAGCGGTAAGACCATACCTCTCCAGAAGTTCCGCCGGTTTACCTGATTTGGCGTAGGTATCTTTAATCGCCACCAACGCCATCGGCACCGGGTGGTGTCTGGCCACCACCCGAGCCACCATGCTGCCCAAGCCACCGTGCTCCAGGTGCTCCTCAGCAGTAACAATAGCCCCGGTCTCAGCGGCAGCTTGAGTTATAGCCGCCTCATCAATGGGCTTGAGGGTGGACATATTTAATACCCGGCAGCCTATGCCTTCCTGCTCCAGGTTTTGGGCGGCTTCCAGCGCCGCTTTGACCATCAAACCGATAGCTATTATGGTGGCATCCCCACCTTTCCTCATAGTTACCGCCTTCCCCAGGTTAAAGCGGTAGTCCTCACTATAGACCAGCGGAATTTTGGGGCGGCACAGCCTGATGTAAAACGGTTCAAAGTGGGCAGCCGCCGCCTTTACCGCCTGTTCAGTTTCAATAGCATCAGCAGGAACGATAACGGTAAAGCCGGGCAGAGAACAAATCAGAGCCAGGTCTTCAATGGACTGGTGTGAGGTGCCATCCTCACCAATGCTGATGCCGCCGTGGGTAACAACGAGCTTAACATTAAGCTGGGGCTGAGCGATAGACATGCGAATCTGGTCAAAACAGCGCCCGGGAGCAAAGACGGCAAAGGTGCTGGCAAAGGGTATCTTGCCCGAGGCCGCCAGTCCGGCGGCAATACCTACCATATTCTGCTCGGCGATGCCACAATCAAAGAAACGCTCCGGGAACTCGCGGGCAAAAATTTGAGTCATGGTAGACTGGGACAGGTCAGCATCCAGCACCAC
>JAGMCH010000074.1 GCA_023129255.1 Dehalococcoidales bacterium | reverse complement strand
CTGCTTTTCTGACCATGCTAAGTATAATTTGGAATAACAACTCTCGATGAGACTCCCTTCCCGTATTAGAGACTCAAAGAGTTCTAGTGAATCGGTAGTAGGATATAACCAGTTAAACTGTTCTCTGTATCCCCTTGCAGACAACATCCCCTGTCGAATCGAAGACTCGATTTCTGATGAATTCTCTGGAGACTCATGGGCGACGATTTCAATCAGAGTCCTGATATCCTCCAGTAGGTTCTTGTCCCCCATTTTCTCATGAAATATCTTTGCTGTCGTGACAAAGTCATAAAGCTCCTCTGATTCGTCATGCACCGCAGATGACCATAGGTCAAGGGCTACCGTAATAGCCAATACAATAGCTACAATCACAATTGCGGCTATGACTGTGGGCTTTGCCGCTTGCCTTATCGCATCACCAAACATGTCCTTACATCCTAATTTCTTGACGACTCATGGCGTATGGATGCCGCTGGTAAAAACGGTACCTCTTACTCTTAGAGATAACGGCTGCTTTGGAGCCCAAGACCCTGCTCCCTGACGCTTCTATTATAGTCCCTTCTGACCCGTGATGTCCTGCTCCCGATAGTGCTGCACATTTTGGTGGGCTGTGTGATTATCAGTAGCTCTTTTATGGTGCATAGGGAACACTTGCATTTCTAAGAATAGTTAAATACATATGGCGAACGGAGGTAATAGTAAGTTGAAAGAATATGAATGTGTCGAAGTTAAGTCCCATCCCATATTGGATTGGTAGCCGGGTTGGACATCGACCGAAATGAAGGTCGGTAATGTAAATCCCATCTAAGCGATTCTCTATATTTATATACTAATACCTTATTCGTGTTACTTCATTTGGTTTAACATATTCAATTTCTTTGGGGCAGACTTCCAACAGGGTAAAGTTGGGGTCATCTGCATTTTCCCAATGCTTATTGAAGAAATCACAATGATTGGCTATCTTGTTTTTAGATTCTTGATCCTTAACAATATTGGTCACCCCAGAAAGCCTTAAACAACAATCCATGTCGTTTTCTGTGAATATAAGGCACAATTCTACGTTAGGGTTATTTCGTATTTGCCTTACCTTTCTACTTTTTGTATCTGTAATTAGCCAAAACCTTTCGTTGAGATAAATCAATGTCATAGGCCGAACTCTAGGTCGATCACCATCAATAGTACCCACCACTACATGCTGAAAATCCTTGAAATGACTTAACGCCTTATCAATTTTAAGAGATTTTTTCATCATTTAACTCCTTCGAAACTCTATGGTAATCCAATTCATTTTCTTTTTCAATATGAATCAGTAAATTAATAAGAATAAAAAGCACAGATCTCCAAAGCCTGTGCTCCGCACCACATATCAAGTTGGTATCGTGGGTTGGTATGCTACACCTTCGGCTGCATGACCTGCGCCATATTCATGCTACTATCCTGCTGAAAGCAGGAGTACATCCAAGGGTGGTCCGGGAACGATTGGGTCACAGTAGTATTGCCACTACTCTAGATATCTACTCGCACACAGTGCTTTGTTTGCAGAAGGCAGCGGCTGAGCGCTTGGATATCCTATTGCCAAAAGTGGAAACAGAGTAAAATGTCGGCAAAGGGGCATGGGGTTGAGCGTAGGCCGTGCTGTACGACAAACAGAACTTTTGAGCTGGCATTCAGCCTCAGTGCCAGCTAACTATTCAAGTCTTCTTTCTAATTGAGCCATTTTGAACAAAAGTCCATTTTGTTACATTAGCTCCTGACCAACGCCGCTTTTCTTTCCATTGTCATGACTACACTCCGCACATACTGATTTAGGATATTGACAAAGTAGGAGACTCGCATTACGCTTGTACGCACAGAGTCGATAACTGCCCGAGTGAGAACTGCGTAGTCTCAGTTCGGGAGGTTGAGGAGATGAAAAGGAGGCACTGGAGCTGCTCTCCTCTGGTACGGGTTTGAGTGGGCGGCTATCCTCCCCTTCTTGATCGGGTTGTTTATCATCGGCGGCACCATCTTCAACATGCTCCGTCGATGATCAAGTAGTGGCCTGCCTTACCCAAGGCTAGTCCACAATAGAAGCCGGAGGCTTACTAAGTGGAAAAGACGACTAGAGTCAGCCAATTATTTAGGATTCTGGCTTTAACGGTGCTGGTCAGCGCAGTTTGTCTGCCCATAGGCTGTACGTGTGCCCGGGAGGGACCTGCGCCTGTTGCCCCACCAGGGGAGACCGGGGCAGAGACCTTCTCTATCTGTACCGAAGCCAGCCATCATCTCAGTCCACGAATCAGCGAGGACTTTGTCGTCTGGGAAGACGAGCGTAACGGCAACTGGGACATTTATGGCTTTGATCTGTTAGCAAAGAGTGATTTCCCGATTTGTACCAATGAGGCGAAGCAGAAATATGTAGCCATAAGCGGTAATATCATCATTTGGGTTGACCACCGTAACGGAAACTTCGTCTACGATATCTATGGCTATGACCTATCTACCGAGACGGAATTCTTTATCACTACTATTCGGCACCCCACCGGTCCGTGGCGCGGACCTCAGATTGATGGAAACTTCATCGTCTGGGAAGACGACCGTGAGGGCTACTGGGAAAAATATGGCTATGATATCCGTGGCTACAACCTTGCCACCGGGACGCAATTCCCTATTTGTGTTAATCCATCTCAGCAAGCATGTCCCAAAGTTAGCGGCGACATTGTAGTTTGGACAGATTTTCGTAGCGGTAGCGGAGATATTTATGGCTATGACCTTCTCACCGAAACAGAATTCCCCATCTGCACTAATGAAGCTTACCAGGGGTGGGCTGACATCTGTGACAACATCGTTGTCTGGGAAGATGAGCGTAACGGCAACAGTGACATCTACGGTTATGACCTCTCCACGGGGATAGAATTTTCCATCTGTACCGAACTGCACGAGCAGGAGAAACCGAGGTTGAGCGGGACTATAGTGGTATGGTCGGATAAGCGCCATAGTTGGTGGGAAGAGGAACTCAACAATTGGTTTTACGGTTACGACCTTTCCACGGGAACAGAGTTCCCCATTGCCCGTTATGACGCAATATTTAGTATGGGGCTGCAAGACTTCAGTGGTGATATTATCGTCTATTACCATATGGGAGGAGAAGGAAGCTGGAAGGTTATGGGATTAAGACTACCGTAAATTCTCAGCCAAACTCAGGCCGATTAAATTTTGGGATGTGTGAAAATGGGATTTTTTGAACCAAACATAAAAAAGATGATAGCCAAGAAGGATGTTGAGGGTTTAATAAAGGCGTTGAAGCATAAAAATTGGGTAGTTCGATGTGATGCAGCAGGGACTCTTGGTAAGATAAAAAATAAAAGAGCGATAGAAGCGCTCATAGAGACTCTGAAGGACGAAGAGGGGCTTGTTGGAAGAAAAGTGGCATTTGCTCTTGGCACAAACCTGGCGAACCGTTCGAGTATTTATCAGCAGCACCTTCCGTGATATGCATGCCGAGCGGGACTACTTGGTCAGGATGGTCTTCCCCGAACTGAGGGAGCGGATGACAAAGCTGCGATTGTATCTGGTTGACATTGACCTGCGCTGGGGTATCACTGAAGAGGAAGCTGAACATGGCAAGGTGCTGGAAGTCTGCCTGGATGGGGTTGAGCGTTGCCGTCCCTTCTTTATTGGGATACTGGGGGAACGCTATGGCTCTGTTCCTACTAAAGTACCTGAAGATACCGAGTTTACACACCCGTGGCTGGTAGAACACAAAGACCATTCGCTCACAGCGCTGGAAATCATTCATGGTGTGCTGCGTAATCCCGACTTAGCGCAACGCAGTTTCTTCTACTTCCGCGACCCCCAGCTTATACCACAAGTGCCAGAGAGCAAACGTGCTGATTATATGGCTGAGAATCCTGAGGCAACGCGCAAGCTGGCAGATTTAAAAGAGAAAATCCGTGCCTCAGGACGACCGGTAATGGAGAATTACCCCTGCCGCTGGGATGATAGCCAAGGACACCTAGTAGAACTAGAGACCTTTGGGCAGCGGGTACTAGAAGACCTGTGGACAGCTATCTGTGCCGCCTATCCCGAAGAAGCTCTGGAAGCCGACCCTCTAGTCATTGAGCGCGAGATGCACGAGGCTTTTGCCGAAGAGCGCTCCCGGCTGCATGTCGGGCGGGTGAAGCAAGCGGAACGGCTGACTGAATATGTGCAGGGCATAGACCGACAGCCGGCGGTGATCACTGGCGAATCAGGCTGTGGCAAGTCAGCTTTTCTGGCAAATTGGTACCGGCGATATGAGTCTGAGCATCCCGATGATTTCGTGCTTGCCTATTTCATCGGCGCCAGCCCTGACTCTACCAATCATTTCCGCCTACTGCGTAATATGTGTCGAGAATTGAAGCGCCGGTTTGCCCTTAAGGAAGAAATACCTGAAGATGACAATAAGCTATCTGAGACGCTGGCAGTGCTGCTGGCATCGGCTTCCCGACACAAAGAACGGATTGTAATGGTGCTCGATGCCCTTGACCAGTTGTTGCCGCTGGAGGCGGCGCATGGGCTGGGCTGGCTGCTGGACTACATACCTGATAAGGTCATGCTGGTGGTGAGCAGCCTGGAGGGAGATTGCCTTGAAGTGCTGCGGCGACGCCAAGCTGAGGAGATTGCCCTGCCACCCTTGACGGAGAATGAGCAAAGGCAGATAGTGCAGACTCTCCTAGGTGAGTGGCGGCGCAAGCTGGACGAGCGCCAGATGGCGATACTACTTTCTCATCCCGGCGTGAAAAACCCGCTCTACTTGCGCGTAGCGCTAGAAGAACTGCGGCTCTTCGGCAAGTTTGAAGAACTGCCTACACGGATTAAGACGCTGGCTGATGATATTCCCGGCCTGTTCGAACAGCTGCTAGAACGGCTGGAAGAGGACCACGGAAGTGCGCTGGTGACAGAAGCCTTTTCCTTGGTCGGCTGCTCACGGTATGGACTGAGTGAGACCGAGTTGCTGGAGCTGCTGCGGCGGGAGGAAGAGGAGCAGTTCCCGCGTGCTTTGTGGGCACGATTAGCACGCAGTGCCAGGGCGTATCTGGTGCAGCGTGGGGAACTAATCGGCTTCTTCCATCGGCACCTAGCTGAGGCGGTGGCAACAAGGTATCTGAGCCGAGACAACAAGCATGCCAAGCAGGCGGCCTACTTTGAAAAGGCACCGCTGGAGCGCAAGGTGGACGAGTACCCGTATCAGCTTCAACATGCTGAGCAGTGGCATGGCTTAGCCGACGCTCTGAGCGACCTTGACTTCCTAAAATATGCCTGGCTTCATAACCGCGAAAATGAATGGATGGGCTATTGGCTCTCGCTTGAGGGGCGCTTTGATCCGGGTTCATGCTACCGGGCAGCGATAGAGGACAGAAAAGAGGTAGAGGGCGAGACTCGTAAGATTGCCCGGCTGCTGAATTTGATCGGCTTGTTCCTGCAGCATATGGGGTTATACCAACCCTCGTCTTCCTTCACAACAGAAGCAGCGGCCATTTATGAACGTGTCCTTGGCCCTAACCAATCTTCTGTGGCAAGGAGCCTTAACAACTTGGCACTGCTCTACGATGAGCAGGGCAAATATGATGAGGCATTGCCCTTGTACCGGCGGGCTCTGGCAATCAGGGAGCGTGCCCTTGGCCCTAACCACCCTGATGTGGCAGCCAGCCTTAACAACCTGGCAGCTCTCTACGATGATCAGGGCAAATACGATGAGGCGCTGCCTTTGTACCAGCAGGCTCTGGCAATTTGGGAGCGTGCCCTTGGCCCTAACCACCCTGATGTGGCAACCAGCCTTAACTGCCTGGCACTGCTCTATGACAACCAGAGCAAATACGATAAGGCGCTGCCTTTGTTCAAGCGGGCTCTGGCAATCAGGGAGCGTGCTCTTGGCTCTAACCACCCTAATGTAGCAACCAGCCTTAACTGCCTGGCAGTACTCTATGACAGCCGGGGCAAATACGATGAGTCATTGCCTCTGTACCAACGGGCGCTGGCAATTTGGGAGCGTGCTCTTGGTTCTAACCACCCTGATGTAGCAACCAGCCTTAACTGCCTGGCAGCTCTCTACTATGAGCAGGGCAAATATGATGAGGCGCTGCCTTTGTTCAAGCGGGCTCTGGCAATCAGGGAGCGTGCTCTTGGCTCTAACCACCCTGATGTGGCAAAAAGCCTTAACAACCTGGCAACTATCTATTATGATCAGGGCAAGTATAAGGAGGCACTGCCGCTATTAAAACGGGCGTTAAGTATTGTCGAAGCAGCTTTAGGGCCTGACCATCCTGACTCCAAGCTATACGGGGAAAACCTGGAAGCCTGCGAGGAGGCAATGCGAAAAAGATAAGCCACAAAAAGATAAAAGGGCCTTATTTTTTCGAAAGGAGGTGAAGAATGGAAACATTCACTGGCGCACTCCAGTGTAAAAGTTGTAAAAATATTCATGCGGTTTTTCCGTTAGATAACAAAGAAGCTACACAACTCGCTATGGCGGAAACATTTGGAACGGTGTGTCCTAAATGTGGAAAGTCTATTGATACGAATAGTACCATGCTCATTACTATATGGGGCGAAAGTGCGAAAGAAGTTTTAGAGGCTGCGAGGAAGGATGGAATACTTTACGAATAGCGGCACTTAAGTTCACGGTTCGTTTTTTGCTATGAAGAGGTACAAGTGGAGCTGCGGAATCGTCTGTTCTTTCCCAGAGCTTGTTATACTCAGACTTTAGCTGTTCAAAACTAGAATCTACGTAGCCCATGGTAGTTGAGATATTAACGTGCCCAAGTAACAGTTGTAGTTTCTTGATATCCAATCCCCTATTAACCCATGTCGTAGCTAGAAGATGGCGCAGGCTATGAGGGTGAAGCCAACTAATTCCTATACGCTGACCAAGCTTCTTGACCAACTGCCAGCCACGTTGGCGGCCGAATGGGAACACCAATGGACCGTGGTATGGGAACCTGCGCCGCCATTCCAAGTATTGCTGTATTAGGGCTAAGGTAACACTGTCAACAGGGATGGTTCGCTGCCGTCGCTGCTCAACCTTCCTTCGTAAAGCTTTATCCACTTTGTTTCCACAAACCGGGCAGAAAAAGTGCCTTTTACCCAGGCTCTCTCTACAGTGTGGGCACTTGAGTTTTACTTTCTCCTTCAGATGTACGATAGTTAGTGTCCCCCCCTGGACATCAATATCACCTACCTTAAGTCCAACGGCTTCAGAAATACGGACCCCGGTTCTTGCCAGAAGAGCTATAAAGGCTCTATCCCGGGGATTGGTAGCAGCTTGAATGAGCATCACTATCTGTTGGGGCTCAAGGTATCCCTTTATCTCTCGCATTGGCGTTACTTCATGCACTCTGCTAACCTTTCCCACCGGTTGGTGTATTTCTGCTGGAGACCTCGCTTTGAGGCTGGATAATCCCATCAGATGCAACTACGCTTTCTGTAATCTCTGCTAGAATCAGTGACAAATGCCAGAGTGCCCAGTCTGTAGATTCTGTTCCGCTACAAACTAGTTGTGCTGGTTGCTGTCGGTACACCTTGTAGGGCAATCTCGCCACTTTGCGTAACTCCAGATAAACAATCTAGTTAAAAAAAGGGGAGAATAAGCTTTACTGCCTATTCTCCCCTATAGATCTCGTTCTACCCTTACGGGTAGCCAGCGGCAGAGTCAACACCGCTGGGCATATTCAGTTATTAATTTACCAACTTCCACTCTGCCACAATTATTGAGAAATTTCAACTTCTTTAAGCGTTCCATTGATGGTCAACAACCAATAGCGGGGAGCGCATGCACAGGATAAAAACCAAGTTCCAAATATCGCGTGTAATCTCGAATCCCCCCGGGGTCGCCAATACCTTTCTCAATCCTCAGCCTCAGAGATAACTGAAGACAGACAAGGCAGCAGTGGCGCCATCTCCGACAGCGGAAGCAATCTGGCGGGCTGATTTCCTCCGGATGTCACCGGCAGCAAAGAGTCCGGGGACTGAGGTAGCCATCAGTTCATCAGTAACGATATGTCCTGTTTCACTGAGTTCCACAATGTCAGCGAAGGGCTGGCTATTGGGTTTAAGACCCACGGCGACAAAGACGCCAGCCACCTCCAGAGTGGAAAGCTGGTGAGTTTTCACATTGCGCAGCCTTAGCCCTTTCACCAGCTGCTCTCCCACAATCTCCTCTACCACTGTATTCCATATAAACTCTATTTTGGGCTCAGCGAAGGCTCGCTGCTGGAGCACTTGCCCTGCCCGAAGCTGGTCTCGCCGATGTATCACATAGACCTTGCTGGCATGCTGGGCAAGCTCCAGGGCGTCAGTGACAGCGGCATCACCACCTCCCACCACAGCTACCTCTCGGCCACGAAAGAAAAAGCCATCACAGGTGGCACAATAAGACACACCGTGCCCCAAAAGCATCTCCTCACCAGGAACGCCCAGCTTATAGTATTCCGAGCCAGCGGCGATAATAATAGCCTCAGCTTCAAAGTTACCCTCAGTGGTAACGATTTTATATGGCTGCCCCACCTCCACCCCAGTAACCTCAGCAGTTACCGTCTCCAGACCATATTTAGTGGCTTGTTGATGCATGAGTGAACCCAGCTCAGGGCCAGTGATGCCCTCAGGAAAGCCGGGATAATTTTCCACCAGTGGGGCATTCACTATCTGACCACCAAACATGCCACGCTCTACCAGGAGACTTTTAAGCCCAGCCCGTGAGGTGTACAGGCCAGCAGTAAGCCCGGCAGGGCCACCCCCGATAATAACCACTTCATATCTAGCCATTGCTTACCTCCATCTCATTTCCACCTCCCAATCCGGGAAGCAATTCACGGTCTGTTGCCGTATATCTAGACTTGTTTATAACATATACAGCATGTAAAATCTAGATGAGGAATCTTGGACAGTTTAAGCGATACCAGACGGAGTAGACACATCAACTGGCAATATTTATTCGCCCCTCATTCTGTAGCCGTCATTGGCGCCTCCAATACCCCAGGCTCCTGGGGATATGGCATCATGCGGCATCTCCTTGCCTCAGCCAAGAAAAAGATTTACCCGGTAAACCCCACCACCCCCGAGGTTCTGGGAATAGCAGCTTATGGCAGCGTGGTTGATATACCGGGCTCAATTGATTTAGCCGTCATCGCTGTCTCAGCTCCACGAGTTCCCATGGTAATGCGAGAATGTGCGCAGAAAGGGGTGAAGGCGGCGGTTGTTGTTTCCGGCGGATTTGCCGAAACCGGTGAGCAAGGCGGCAAATTAGAAGCTGAAGTGGTCAAGATTGCCCGGCAAGGAGGCATACGCTTCATCGGACCCAATACCATGGGGCATGCTGATACCTCCTCCCAGCTCTCTACCCTGGCTTGGACATGGGAAATGCCCCCGGGCCCGGTAGCTCTCATATCCCAAAGTGGCAACTATGGTCACCGCATAATTCACCAGGGGATGATTTCCGGGATCGGGTTCAGCAAATTTGTTTGCACTGGAAATGAAGCCGACCTACATCTGGAGGATTACCTTGAATATCTGGCACAGGATGAGAATACCAGGATAATAACCGCTTATATTGAAGGGCTGAGAGAAGGCAGGCGTTTCTTCCAGTTAGCCAAAGAGATTACTCTCAGCAAGCCTATTATCGCCATCAAGGCAGGTGCGACTAAGGCGTCAGCGAAAGCAGCCAGGTCTCATACCGCAACTTTAGCCGGCTCAGATGCAATCTATGCAGCGGCATTCCGGCAGTCAGGAGTGCTCAGGGTGGATGATGATGACGAACTCTGCGATGTGGTTACTGCTTTGCTCTATCAACCATTGCCTCGGGGCAACAGGATAGGTATATTGACTATCGGGGGTGGACTGGGAGTAGTGGCTGCTGAAGCCTGTGAGAAGGAAGGACTGGAGATAGCCCCGCTGGCTCCAGCCACCCTGAAGAAATTGGATGCCTGCCTTCCACCACGATGGTCCCACGGTAATCCTGTGGATATGGCTGGTATCAGTATGGCTGAGAATCCGGTTATCTTTCCCTCTCTCTGGGCACTGATGGAGGATGAAACCGTAGATGCTGTCTTACTGCAAGCTCCAGTGGGAGCTAACACCGACCGCCTAGCCACTATGTTCGATAGCGAAGAGCTCCGAGCTTTTAGGCAGGCGGAGGAAAGTAGCCTGAGCCTGCTCAGGCAGCGGGTGAGGCAGCAGGAGAAGCCGGTGCTTATGGTCAAGCCGGCAGTTGAATTTGCCACTGACCCGGAGGTAGCCTCTCTCTTCAGCAGAGAGGAAATTCCGGTTTACCCCAGTCCGCGCCGTGCCGCCAGGGTGCTGAACCATTTAGCCTGGTATAGACGCTACCTTGATAATAGTTAACAATAGTCAATAACAGTCAATCTCTTTAAGCAAGCAGAGCACTCCAGCCGCAGATATAGGACAGTTGGCAATTTTTCTTGTCTTATTTGAAACTGGCTGAAAAACAGAGAATGAACGCGATTACAGAAGTTGATAAGGATGAAAGCCTACTCTCCCCCCCAGACAATGGACTTGACAGTCAAAGATGACCACTTTGGTATTATAAAGATATGTTAGAGGGCAAATGCCCAAAGTGTGGATACCACTGTGCTGGTTGGGCATTACACTTTCCGCGGAATCAGATGTGCCCCAGATGTGGTATAGGGCTTGAGATTACAGAGGGTGGCCGGAAGGTTTCTACAGGTTACTCACCCTTTACTGCGGAAAAATACTTCATCAATCTGCCCTCTAGCGCCCCCACTCCCCACAATAAACAAAAGAGTAGCCGCCGGCAAAACAAGCGACCCCGCTCTTAAGTTTGTCTGGCATCTTGTAATCACCGCTTCTGCCTTCCCAACCATAAACACACCAAGATAAAGTCCGAGTTGCCAACAAACAGGCTTTTATGCTATTCTGAAACAGCAATATGTCACCGGCATTTACTTACAGCTGCTGGACACCAAAATTTAAGGTGACCACACCTCAGACCCAACATAATTGCAGGGTCTTTTTTTTGACATGAGTAAAGCACCACATGAAAGTGGGAGGTAAAACTATGGGAACAAGGGACAAGCTTGTGGAAATCGTAGGCAGTGAGAACTTCTCAGATGACCCTGAAGCTCTAGACACATATTCTAAGGACTTCAGCCTTACCCCCTCAGGAGTGCCGAATTGTGCGGTGAAGCCTAAAACGGCTGAAGAGGTGCAGAAGGTCATCAAATTTGCCAACGAGCATTTGCTCCCCGTGGTGCCGGTTAGTTCCTGGGTGCACTTTCATGGGGCTACCATTCCCAAGCAAGGCGGTATCATCCTGGACCTGACCAGAATGAATCGGATTCTGGAAGTCGATGAGCCTAACCGAAGGGTGAGGATGGAAGTCGGCGTAACCTGGGAACAAATTACCAGCCATTTGGCGAAAAAAGGCTTCAGAATAATGATGCCGCTATTACCCCACCCTCTGCGCTCGGCGGTTACCGACCATCTGGAAAGGGAAGTTATTACCAATACGGTATATGATTACGGTGAACCGCTTCAAAGTATGGAGGTGGTCTGGCCCACGGGAGAAATCTTCAGGACCGGCTCCGCCAGTGTCGCCGGCTACCCCGATTCCCCATCCAAGGGGGCTAACCCCTCAGGACCGGGTATAGATTTTTACCGCTTTCTCCAGGGTGCTCAGGGAACTATGGGGGTGATAACCTGGGCCAACCTGAAAACTGAATACCTGACCAAGATGGACAAGATATTTCTGGCTCCGGTTAATGACCTCAGCCGCATTATGGAATTCTTGTACCGAGTGCTGAGGCTGAGGATAGGTCAGGAGTGCCTCCTGCTGAACAATATTAACCTGGCGGCGATAATGGCTGAGGACTTGCCCAAGGATTTCGACAAGTTGCGGGCATCATTACCGCCCTGGACTCTCATTCTGGTAATAAGCGGCCACCAGAGGCGCCCCGAGGGGAAGATTCAGTATGAAGAAGAGGCCCTTAATAAGGTTATTAAAAATGAATTCCCCAAGATTTCCCTCGCCGATAGCCTCCCTGGACTTCCCGGCTCAGGCAAGAAACTGCTACCAATGCTTCGTGAACCCTGGCCTAAGGAAGTTACCTATTGGAAGAACCGCTACAAAGGTGGTTGCCACAGCCTTTTCTTCATCACCAAGCCGGCTCTGGCGCCAAAGTTCATCAATAAGGTGGAGGAAATAGCCGCCAAGCATGGTTACCCAGTAAGTGACATTGGCGGCTATATTCAGCCCATAGAGCATAACCGAGCCTGTTATCTGGAATTCGACTTCTTCTATGACCCCACCAGCCACCCCGAAGTGGAACGAGTCCGGAAATTATATACTGAAGCTGCCCCCGTCCTGCTCAAAGAGGGGGCTCTTTTTACCCGACCCTACGGGGAACTGGCTAAACTGGTATACGATAGAGCCAACGGATATACGGCGACACTAAAAAGGGTGAAAAAGCTCTTCGACCCCAACAATATTATGAATCCTGGGAATTTGTGCTTCTAGGGAGGACAAGGATGCTTAAAGGCAAAGTGAGTCTGGATGTAACGCAATTAGATAATTTCGAATACGATATGAGCAAGTGCATCAAGTGTAAGGGATGCACCTGGGTCGACCACATCTATATGCCGGGGGTAACTTTTAGCACCAGATGTCCCAGCGCCACCAAGTATCTGTTTGATTCCTACGGTGCCTACGGCAAGATGAGAATCGGGCTGGCCATGCTTGAGGGAAGGCTGGATTATTCAGACGAACTGCTGAAGATACTTTATGCCTGCACCCTGTGTGGTGCCTGTGACGTGGGCTGTAAGCGGAATCTTGACCTGGAAATAGAGCTTACCCTTGAAGCACTCAGAATAAAAGCGGTAAGAGATGGCAAAGGTCCTATGCCCCAACATAAAAAAGTAGCCCAGAATATATTGACCAAACACAATCGTTTCGGTTCACCTCACCAGAACCGAAATAAATGGCTTCCTGCAGGAATAAAGCCTTCGCCCAAAGCCGAGGTGCTTTACTTTGTCGGTTGCTCGGCTTCTTATACCAGCCCTGAGATAGCCCAGGCAACGGTTAAAATACTGAATGCCTCCGGCACCCCGTTTATGCTGATGCCCGATGAGTGGTGCTGCGGAAATGTGCTCTATTCTGTGGGCATGATAGATGAGGCACGGGAGCTGGCTCGGCGTAATATTGAGGCGGTCAAGAAAACAGGAGCTAAAACCCTCCTCCTCAGTTGCGCCGAGGGCTACCGAATGTGGAAGGTTGATTATCCCAAGCTACTCAACATCTCAACCGCCGAT
The DNA here is from genome assembly GCA_023129255.1 of Dehalococcoidales bacterium. GTDB lineage: Bacteria > Chloroflexota > Dehalococcoidia > Dehalococcoidales > BS750m-G39 > JAGMCH01. The sequence goes on along the minus strand of JAGMCH010000074.1, from coordinate 15,437 downwards.
TTAGGTTTCAAGGTAGTCCACCTAGTGGAGTATGTTGACGAACTGATTAAAAAAGGCACTCTCAAGCTCGCCAACCGGGTTAATTTACGCTTGACCTACCACGATTCTTGCAGCCTGAGTCGGCTCAGTGAGCCCTGGGTGCCGTGGCAGGGGGAGCGTGGACAGTGGGGAATGGTGAGCCCAACCCTGGAACGCAGGCGCGGTACCAATGGGGTTTACCAGCCGCCAAGGGATATTTTGAAGGCTATCCCCGGCGTGGAGCTGGTGGAAATGATAAGGATGAGAGAAAATGCTTTTTGTTGTGGCGCCGGGCGGGGAACCAAAGAAGCCTTCCCCGATTTCGCTTTATGGGCAGCAAAACACAGGTTGGAAGAGGTGAAAGCAGTCGGTGCTGAAGCCGTTGTCGCCACCTGCCCCTGGTGCAAGGAGAACTTCGCCCAAGCGGTGAGCCAGAATGGTGATAAGTTGAAGGTGTTTGATATTTCCGAACTCATCCTGGCGGCAATCTCAGGCTAAGGAGGCTAAATTATGGCTATATCTAAAGAAGCCTATAAAGGACTGGAAGCTATTGTCGGCGCCGAATATATTTCGGCTGACCCGGTGGTCTGCGAAGGTTACCGGGCGGGGCCGGGAGGATATGAATGTGGCCTGGGATATGAGAGAGTAATGACCAAGATACCGGGCTGTGTCATTATGCCGCGGACTACCGAAGAAGTCCAGAAAATAGTGCGGTTGTGCAACCGTTATAAAGTCCCATTCGTTCCCTATAGCACCGGATGGTATGGTCCCCGTTCTCACTGCCATGTTGCTGACGAGTTACTTGTTGACCTGAAGAGAATGAATGATTTCGAGATTGACGAGGAGCATCTTTACGCTGTGGTTGGGCCCGGGATTATCTACTCCCAGCTCCAGGAAGAGGCGATGAGGCGGGGGATGTACATCGTGATTGGTGGCGGCGGCGCGCAGGTATCGGCTATCGCCAACATGATAGGCGACGGCTGGTCGCCCTTGAGCTACCGCGTTGGTCTCCCCCACCGCCGGATATTAGGCACTGAGCTTGTCTTGCCTGATGGCGAACTGGTACTGATGGGTTCGCTGGCGGTGCAGGATGACCCCTTCTGGGGTGAGGGGTTAGGACCAGACCTCCGGGGACTGCTGCGCGGTTTTACCGGACTGAGAGGCTGCCTCGGCATCGTGACCAAAATGGCGATAAAGCTTCTGCCCTTCCAGCCGGAAAGGCTGGAGCCGACGGGAATTTCGCCCAACACCACCCTCCAGCTCCCCACTAGTAGAGTAAAGTGGATAAACTTCACCATGCCCAGCAAGGATGCCATGAGACAGGCGATGTTTGAGATGGCCAAGGCGGAGATAGGGGGTGGAGTTACCAAGGTGCCCATATTCTGGCGGGCAATTGCCAAGGCAAGGTCAAAAGAGGAGTATTGGGAGCTCTGGTCACAGGAAAGCGAGGAGACAATCAGCAGCTTTCACCTTCTACGCGTCTTGCTCATCGCCTTTACCTCCGAGGAGCAGATGGAATATGAAGAGCAGGTGCTCACTGATATAATAACCGAGATTGGCGGCGAGGCTCGCCGCACCCGCCCCTCGGATGAGTCCTGGTTCAAGAACGCCGACTCAGCCGGAATGTGGCTGATGTGCGGGGGATATGTCTCCGTGGATTATGTCATAGAGACCCTTGAGCATGCCATTCCCCATGGAGAAAACTACGCCAAGCTGAAGAGGAATTACACCCCACCACTCATGCCCGACTATGGTGACCCGGGGTGGTTCCAGAGCTTTGAGCTAGGTCATCAGGGCTATTCTGAGTTCCTCGTCTACTGGGACCCGGATGAAAATTCCGATGGCGTTGACCACTTCTACCTGGAAACATCCAAGGAAAACATAAGAAAACGCTTTTATACCTCGCTTCTGGGCCCACACCAGCCACTTTACCTCACCGGACCGGCATATGGGCCAAACTACCATAAATGGCTGCTAAAGGTAAAAGATGAATTTGACCCCAAGTTTATCTGTCACCCACCAGTGCCCCTGGCCCATGACGAATTTGTGGAACGGGCGGAGTGGATGAAGCCAATGAAGGACTGGGAAAGCCCTGAAATTAAGCCCAGACCATGATTCTGCCAGAAATGTTGCATAGCCAGGGGATAGTATGTGAAAATAGGGCGTGAGAGAACAAGGAGAGCAACAGCCTAATGGCTAAGGCGAGAATGCTATGCCCCTTCTCGGGCATAGCATGCAAGGACTGCCCCGTATATAGAGGCAGGCATTATTTTTTGTGTTTCTGCGAGAAATATCGGGGGCATCTGGCTGAATCGGGGAAAACGCCTCCAGCGTTAAGGACAGGCTCCAATGGTAAGTTTGAGATACCGATAATAAAGCTGAAAAGCCCCCGTGACCCATTTATTAAAGCCCTTAAAGAGAACGAAAAGGAGGTCTAATCTGAAATGTTAATTGAGGGGAAGTTCACCATGAAAGCGCCTATTCAAGAGGTGTGGGATTTTCTGCTTGAGCCAGGGACACTGGCTTCCTGCATCCCCGGCGCTGAAAAAATGGAACCTATTGATGACAAGACCTGGGAAGGCGTGGTCAAGCAGAAGGTAGGTCCAATAAGCATCAAGCTCAACTTTACCCAGTCCCTGACCGAGATTGATCCGCCCAAGCACGTCAAGGCGGTAGGCCGGGGCGCTGCCGTCGGCGGTGTCGGTACCTTTACCCAGGAGACCATCGTCGACCTGAAAGAGCTTGCCAAGGATGAGGTGGAGGTAGCCTATCGCTCCAATGTAAGTATAGTCGGTCGGCTGGCTACCTTCGGCGAAAGAATAATGCGAGCCAAGGTCAACAAAGTGGGGGAGGAGTTTACCCGCAATCTGCAGGAGAAAATGAAGAGTAGGATAGGTGGATAGACAAATGGAAACGGAGGCTAGGAATAAGTGAAATCAGGGAGGTCAGGCAAAAATGATAAGAGACTTTGAATACTTCGCTCCCAAGACACTTAAAGAAGCCCTCACCTTACTGGATAAGTACCAGGACGAGGCTAAGGTAATCGCCGGCGGGCAATCGCTGCTAATCTTGATGAGGCAGGGACTGGTCGCCCCCAAGTATTTGATCGATATTAAGGGCATATCTGAGCTAAACTACATTAAGTCTGATGCCAAAGAGGGACTGAAGATTGGTGCCCTGACCACACATCGGACGGTAGAAAAATCCCCAATGATGCGAAATGGCTTCAGTGTGCTGGCTGAGATAGAGCGAAATGTGGCTTCAATTCAGACCCGCAACTGGGGTACTGTAGGTGGGGAACTCTGTCATGGTGACCCGGCTGAAGACCCGGCACCAGCATTAATAACGCTAAACGCTACCTTAAAAATGGCTAGCCTGAAGGGCGAAAGAACCATGGCAGTTGAAGATTTCACCCTGGATTACTTTGAAACAGCACTGAAACCCGGCGAGTTACTTACTGAGATTCAAGTACCAGTGGTCCCCCCTCACACCGGCACCGCCTATACTAAATTCACCGTGATAGAAAACGATTTGCCTACGGTGGGAGCTGCCGTGTCAATTATTCTGGGCTCCGGCGATGATATTTGCCAGGATGTCCGGGTAGCACTGAGTGCTTCGGCACCAATCCCGATGAGGGCAAAACAGGCAGAAGCAGTGCTGAGAGGGAAGAAGATTACCGATGCTCTACTTAAGGAAGCCGGGGAGGTAGCCTCCACCGAGGCTGAACCCTTATCCGATATCTATGCTTCAGAGGAGTACCGGCGAGAGCTGATTAAGGTTCTGGTTAAGCGAATGGGTAAGGAAGCCTTGGCTAGGGCGAAGAAAGCTTGAGAGGGAGGTTAAGTGAAAATGAAAAAAGGCCTAAGATTAACAGTGAATGGTCAGCCTTACGAGCTTTATATAAAGCCCAAAACCCTATTAGTAGAAGTGCTAAGAGACCACCTGGGGCTGACCGGAACCAAGAGAGGCTGTGATAGCAGTTCCTGCGGGGCTTGCACCGTAATGCTCAATGGCATGGCAGTTAGGTCATGCTCAGTGCTAGCACTGCAGGCAAACGGCGGAGAGGTGCTGACTGTTGAGGGGTTAGCCAAGGGGAATGAACTGAATTCACTGCAGAAAGCCTTCCTCGACTACGGTGCTTTTCAGTGTGGCTTCTGTACCTCGGGGATGCTGATGTCAGCTACGGCATTGCTCAATGAAAACCCCAAGCCCACCAAGGAACAGATAAAAGAAGGCATTGATGGCAACATCTGTCGTTGCACCGGATATAACAGCATTATCCGAGCCGTAACCGCTGTGGTTAAGGGTGAGTATAAGGAGGCAAAATGAGTAAATATTCAGTAATCGGTACGCGGGTACATAGAGTTGACGGACCGGAAAAGGTAACCGGTAACGCCAAATATACCTTCGACCTGGTTCTCCCCGGCATGCTCTACGGCAAAGTCCTGAGAAGTCCCCACCCCCATGCCAAGATTCTCAAGATTGACACCCGCAAGGCGAAAAGGCTAATCGGGGTGAAGGCAGTGATTACTGGTAAGGATACGCTGGGGCGTAAACAGGGTATCTGGCGGCGCTTCCCCGAACTCTGTGACGAGGAAATCCTCTGCCGGGAGAAGGTTCGCTACATCGGTGACCCGGTGGCAGCCGTAGCCGCCATTGATGAGGACACCGCTGAGGAGGCGCTGGACCTAATTGAGGTTGAATATGAGCCGCTGCCGGCGGTATTTGACCCCCTGGAAGCGATTAAGGAAGAAGCGCCCCAGGTTCACGACGGCGTTGAGCTCAATATTAATGTAACCCGCCATATTGAGTGGGGCGATGTTGATGAGGCATTTAAGAAGTGCGACCATATTCGTGAAGACCAGTACAAATTGTGCTCACAGGCCCATGTCTGCATGGAGACCCACGATGCCGTAGTCAGCTATGACTATGGCGGCAAGATGACGGTGTGGACTTCAACCCAGTCTTCCTACTACATTCAAAGATTAATGGCTGACATGACCGGTCTGAGAGAGGGTGATATAAGGGTAATCAAACCGACTACCGGTGGCGGCTTCGGCAGCAAATTTGAGCTGGATTCTGCCCAGTTCTGCGCTGCTATATTGTCCATGAAGCTGTGCAAGCCGGTGAAGATAGTTCTTAACCGGGAAGAGGAGTTCACCGCCACCAAGCGGCGAACTCCAATGTATTACTTTCTTAAACTCGGCGCCAAGAAAGACGGCACCCTACTGGCTAAAGAAGTCAGGGTTATTACCGAAGGCGGCGCCTATACCGCTATGGGAGCTACCGCGCTCTATCTCACCGGTTTCTTCTCCTCATTCCCCTATAAATATCCTAACTACCGGTTTGACGGCTATCGGGCTTACACCAATACGGCAACGACCTCAGCCATGCGCGGCTTCGGCGCTCCCCAGTCAACATTCGTCGGCGAATCCCAGCTGGACATGATGGCTGAAGACCTGGGGATAGACCCCATTGAAATCAGGCGCAAGAATGGAATGACGCCCAACTATGAGGTTCCGGGGCAGGCCTACATTCAGAGCTGCGGGCTGCACCAGTGCCTGGACAAGATTGATGCACACATTAAGGAGCGGGGTAAGCTACCTCCCAACCACGGCATAGGCGTATCCGCCTACGGCTTTATGTCCGGCGGCATCTTTAACTGGTTTGATACCCCTTATGCTTTCTCAGCGGCTATAGTCAGGATAAACATTGACGGTAAGGTAGACCTTTTTACTGGAGCCTGTGAAATTGGTCAAGGCTCTGATACCACGCTGAGCATGATTTGTGCCGAGGAGCTGGGGGTGAAACTTGAGGATATCAGGATACACGCTGCTGATACCGGTATCTGTCCTGTTGACCTCGGTGCCTGGGGTAGCCGGACAACCCTGATGAACGGCAATGCGGTCAAGATGGCAGCCGCCGATGCCAAGCGTCAGCTCCTGGAGTTTGCCGCCGCCAAGATGGGACCAAACATTGTTTATGACTTTGATATCAAAGACCAGTGGATTCACCTGGCTGACCGTCCGGAAAGGGGCATCTCCTACTTTGACATCGTTAAAGAGGCGATAAGGGGTAAGGACGGCGAGACTATCATCGGTCGGGGGCACTATACCCCCCACCGCAAGGGTATGATATCTCCCGCCTATAGCTTTGGTGTCCAGGCTGCCGAAGTAGCCGTAGACCCTGAGACTGGCAGATACAAGCTGGTAAATGTAACCACCGCCCATGAAAGCGGCACGGTAATCAATCCCGTGGGCATTGAAGGGCAGCTGGAGGGGGCAATAATGATGGCCGGGGGCTATGGTTACTGCGAAGACCAGCCAATGGACGAGGGTAAGATACTTAATCCATCGATTGCCGATTACAAGCTTATCCGCTCCCTGGATATGCCGGAGACCGAGATTTTAGAGATTGACACCTATGAGCCCGAGGGGCCGTTTGGCGCCAAGGAGGCTGGCGAAGGGCTGACCAACCCCACTGCCGGCGCCATAGGCAACGCGGTATATAAAGCAGTCGGTGTCAGAATAAATGATTTGCCCATAACCCCGGAGAAGGTTCTCCGAGCCCTAAAGGAGAAACAGAAGAAGAGTAAATAAGGCGTTGACGCCAACTAGGCGGGAGGTTAGCTATGAGTTATCACTGCCCGGTGTGTAATAAGGTTTCAAGCAGCGCCCTTGATCTGGCCCGACACATGATGGGCCGGGGAGACAAGGTGCATAGAGACTGGATTAAATCTAAAGGGTTTAAGTACTCAGAGTTGCTTATCCTGCAAATCAAATCCTTTGGCGGCGAGGGCTACAAAGCTCTAGCCGAAGTGCTGGAGAAGGAGACCAAGGTAGAAGATTAGGCAAACAACGGGAAATGTCAGCTCTCCAGCATGGTAGCAATTTGGTGGGCGGTACAAGACTTGAACTTGTGACCTCTTGCGTGTGAAGCAAGCGCTCTAACCACTGAGCTAACCGCCCGAAATCGTATCTATTTTAACCCTAAAAATCAGCTTTGTAAACATAGACCTCTTGCTTCGTCAAATTTTTGCACGGACATGGGGCATTTACTTCAAGGGTATCAGCTTTGTGCTGCCACCGAAGGTAAGAGCCCTAATGCCATAGCCATCGTCACCAACAGCATAAGTTACTTCCAGGACTTCCTTGTTTCACAGGGAATAAGCACCGATATAACTCAGATCAGCCAGCATGAAATCAGAGCGTTCATCCTTTATCTGCAGCAGAAGAGGTGCTTCTCCAATCACCGCTTCAACCACACCCAGGATAATGGTCTTTCAGGACATACTATTAATTGCTACTTACGCAGTATCAGAATCTTTTTCTCCTGGCTTGTCTCCGAGGGTATCATAGATTGTAGCCCCTTTGATCGGGTAAAGATCCCACGACCGATAAGAAAGGTCATCCCTACCTTCTCCGATTCTCAAATCCGGCAACTACTTAATGTCATAGACACTAGAGCCCCTGAAGGTTACCGGAACTATACCATCATCCTGACGCTGCTTGATACCGGTCTCCGGGTGTCTGAACTCTGCAATCTGAAACTAGACAACGTATGGCTCGAAGATGGTATGCTTAAGGTTTTGGGTAAAGGAAACAAGGAGCGCCTTATCCCAATTGGTAAGCAGGTCCAGCGTCTCCTCTGGCGATATATCAATCGCTATCGCCCTGAGGCAGTAACAGCTAACTCTAACTTTGTCTTCCTTACCAAGGATGGTAGGCCACTAACCAAAGATAGGATGGAGAAAATTATGACCTACTATGGCAAGAAGGCCGAACTGAAGGGAATCAGGTGCTCGCCTCATACTCTCCGTCATTCTGCTGCGGTCAGGTTCCTGAGAAATGGTGGTGATGTCTTCAGTCTGCAGCGTATGCTTGGCCATGCCAGTCTTGAGATGACTAGAAAATACTGTGAGCTGGCAGATATAGATGTAAAGAGGGCGCACATGACAGCCAGCCCAGTAGATAATCTCTGTCTTGATCAGCGAAGATAAGCCCGAGCATTGGTAGAAAGTCATAAGGTGCTACTATCGCGCTTGACATACACTATAAAAATGCTATAATTGTAATAACCACTACAAATAACGTAATAATATGAAGAATCTATTTTATTGTCTGAACTGCGATAACAAGTTTTTTGAGCGCAATCCAGGTGCCATCCACCGGTGCAGCAATTGTGGCAGCTCAGCCGTTGTTAGTCAAGATGATTTACGCCGGGGGGGGCGGGCGCTCAGGGCGCCCGCCTATGTCTGGCTTTTTCACAAGCTGGGTAAGGTGCCCCCCCTACCCCCACCAAGCGATGTGATAGAGTTTCCTCTTAATGCTGCCGCCCTGTTTTCGGTTATGAGCAAAGCGAAAACCGTGGAGAGGAGAACAAGGGCAGCTGAAGTTATGCTTATCGAGGCCGGTTTCCCAGAGGACAGCGCTATGGATTTAGCGAGGAAAATGTACCCGTGACCAGTAAGATGAAAATGCTAGGGTCGCGAAACTTGACAGCTTTTCGCTGCCCTCGATGTTATGCCCTTCTTTTCAAGGCTAGCGAGGGGAAGGGGACAATTGAGGTGAAGTGCCGCAAGTGCGGCTACATGGTCTCGATGCACCTCAAGGAAGGGGAAGTAGCGTAAACAGATAAGAGATGAGCCCCGCGAGGGCCACATGTCGCTAGAGCCCAAAGAGGCCTGGAAATTCTCCAGGCCTCTTTGGTTTGTGGGGGAATGTCTTGACTAGCGGAGAGAGCATTGTGAACGGAGAAATTGACAACTTTCTGCAAGAGGTTCTACAGCGGGGAACTCGAGCTGATCTTGCGCATTTGGTGGAGGGCTACAGGCTGTGTGCCCAGAGTGAAGGAAAAAGCTCCGCTACAATCGCTATAGTCGAGGCTTCGGTACGCTACCTTGAGGAATTCCTCTGCACAAATAGTTTCTCGACTGAGATTACAAAAATCGGAGTGCGGGAACTGCGTCATTTCATCGTCTACCTGCAGGGGCGACAGCGGTTCGCTCAGCACCGATTCACCAGGCCACAGGAGGGTCATCTCTCAGGGCATACCGTGAACGGCTATCTTCGTGCTTTGAGGAGTTTCTGGTCCTGGGCACAAAGGGAGGGATTCGTCGAGGAGAGTCCATTCTCCCATGTTCAGATACCGAAAGCGCCGAGGAAGGTCATGCCTACCTTCACTGAGGAACAGCTGCGACGTCTTGTGGAGGTGATAGATACAAGCTCGGCATCAGGCCATCGCGATTACACCATTATCATCACATTTCTGGACACAGGTATGCGCTGTAGCGAGCTAACCAACCTCAGGGTGAAGGATGTGAACCTACGAGCCAGATTGCTCAAAGTATGGGGCAAGGGAGCTAAGGAGCGGATGGTGCCATTTGGGAGAAAGGTCCAAGGCGCGCTGTGGAAATACATGATGTCATGTCGTACACAGCCGATTGTGCCACGCTATGACCATGTATTTCTCACATGCCAGGGCAGGCCTTTGACGAAGGACAGGGTGGAAGCTATTGTGGAGCACTATGGCAGGAAAGCTGGCATCTCAGGTGTGCGTGTGAGTCCCCATACTTGCCGTCACACCTTTGCTATCATGTTCCTGCGAAATGGGGGGAATGTCTTCAGTCTCCAGAGGATGATGGGGCATTCCACACTAGATGTCCTTCGAATCTATGTGAACATGGCTCAAAGTGATATTCAAGAGGCGCACCGTCGCTATTCTCCGGCAGACAACATGGACTTCAAACTAGCGTATAGAAGGGGGAAGCGAAATAATGGCGCGATTGAGAAAGAGACTAATACGATAGAACTTAGGAGTACCTAGATGTTCAAAACTTTGTTCAGTTGTTCATTCAGTTAGACAGCTAGCCTGAGTAGTAGACCACAGGCAGCAAAGGAGGTAAGAACAGTGAGCAGGGAGATACCGATAGACAGAAAGCTTGAGGTGGTGAAACTCTACTTCGAGGGCCTTGCCTACGATGGCATTGCGGAGAAAACCGGTGTAGCGAAAGGAAGTGTGGCAGCAATCGTAGAGGCACTCAAAGCCGGAGAATTTCCGCAGTTTGAACACGTGGCCGATTTGTTGAACGAGCTTAGAGAGTTGACTGTTGGTCTCCGCAAGGCAAGCATCACCATCACTGAAGCTGTTCCCCTCTTCATCCTGGTAAAGAAACTCCTCGGGCTGGGCGTAGAACCACCACATCTAGAGTCTTGGGTGACAATGTGCCGAGCAGTTCCTGAGGGAGAGTTTTCCCGTAGCCAGATCATCCAGGCAGCAAGCAAACTGGCAAAGTTGGAGCAAGAGGGGCTCAGCTATGATCAGACGCTTGAAAGTCTAAAGAGTTCCTCTACCGAGCTAGAGAGGCTGAAGGTAGAGCTAGCAGAGCTGAGAGATGAGGAGACCAACCTTCACGGAAGAAGAGAGGAACTCACTCAAGCAAACCGCCGCCTTGAAGCCGAGTCTACCAGGCTTCAAGGGAAGCTGAATGCCATGGCAGTGAAGGAAAAGGAGCAGGAAGATCGTCTTCAGGAGCTGGGTGATCAGGTCAAGCCGTGCCAGGAGGAGGTGGCTCAACTTGAAACCGAGAAGAACAAACTCAAAGAGGAAACCAGCCAGCTTCGGGAAAAGGCGCTGGCTCTGGAAAAGCAGGCCAATGATAAGACTGAGATATTAAAGAGTCTGGATGAGACTGGTTTTCCGCGAGATCAATTAAACCGTCTGCGAGACCGTCTGAGCGAGATAGCACAGAGGCATGGTACGGAGGAGGTCGTCAATAGGTTCTTTGTATATCTTGAGAACTATGAGGCCCTCGTAGGTATAGAGGCAACCAAGGAAAAGCTTATCGAAGAAGTTAAGGCGCTAGAGCAAGAGAGAGAATCCTTAGCCAAGCTTGCTCAACGGCTCGAGCTGACTTCAGAAGAGATCGCTGAAGGAATGGCAGCGATAAAATCCCTGCGGCGCAAGGGCGTTTTGCCGCCGACAATAGTCTCCTATGAAAAAACGCTTACCGCTGCTGGGGTTACTCCTGAATCATTCGAAAAGATAGTCGCGGACTTCAGCAGTGTTGAGGAAGCACTGACAGCAAGAGGGGGTGAACTCGATAGGGTGGCGCAGGAGATGGAAGAAAAAGGACAAGCGCTTAAAGAGCTTCAAGGTGAGCTGGCTAAGGTAAGGCAATCAATCATCTCCCTCAGGGATTCGGGAGTGAAGCAGATCAATAGCATGAGGAGTTCAGCAGTGGCTGATATAAAGAAGCTGTGTCGGGGCCTCCATGACGACATCGAGAGGTGGGGTGATATGCGGGCAGAGATGGGTGAATTGGAAGGGGAGCTAAAACTAGCCCGCTACTTTGTCAAACTACCCCTGAGCGAGGAAGCCCTCTCTGAGCTAGTAGAGGATCTAGCTACTCCGATTATCATTCAATATCTCACCATAGCCCTAAGTTGGTGCCGGGAAAAGCTTAATCCAAAGCTAAGGCCGCCCCGGGAGATTACAAAGAAATACTTCAGTATTGGTGAGTATACCGAGGTGGAGCTTGCTGATGTCCTCATCTGGGCACTGACGATGCTAATTGGGGAGGTGGGTAGTGATAAAGGATGAGTTTAAAACCCTGGAAAAACACATAAAGGAGCTTGAGGCGCTGAGGCATTACCCTCGGGTCAAGAAGGAAAGGGATTCTCTGGCAATGGAAGTGGTCCAGCTGAAGGAAAAGGTAGCCGCGCTGGAAAGTGAAGTCTCCACAAAGAACGGGCTTTCCTCTCAGCTCAGCAAGCGGGAGGCCGAAATCAATGAGCTGGCTGGTAAGCTGGCAGAGGTAGGGAAGGAACTCACATCGCTGAGAAAGTTCAAAGTGAAGCTCCCTGACGTCGGTGAACTCGCCCTAGATGAGATGCGAGCCGAGTTCCTCTGCGCAGAGGAAGACGAGATCGAGAGAAAGGTAAAAGAACGCCTGACAGCACTAGAAAAGGACATGGAAAGCCGAATGCCAGGTCTGGTTCACAAAAGGCTAGTACAGGTGCTTAAGTCTCCTAGCTGGCCCCCTGAGATAGTGAGAGTCATCGATACTACTGCGAGGCAAACTGCGGATGGCATTCTAACCGCAAGAGACCAGTGGCCTGATTGGTTCAAGAGCTACTACCTTGATGAGGTTAACGCGTTAGTAAATCACCACTTAACTGCTGAATTTGAAACAAGAGTGCAGGCAGAGGCTGAAAAACGGCTTGAACTGATGAAAGCGGGAGAGTGGAAAGAATACGCCAACTCCAAGGCAAGGGCACTTGCCTCCAGCCTGAAGGATTCGCTAAAGGAACTCCAAGGCACTTGGTGGTTCACCTGTGACAGGTGTGGCCGAAGACTCTCTGTTGACCTTAGCCTTTCAGACCTAGGTTTGCTTCTCGGAGGGGAAACATTAGACATAACCTGTACCACTTGCCTGGACCCTGCCCGTTTTCCCTTCCTGTTGAGCACTGTTCAGCATAAGGTCGTTAGCCTCAGCCTGAGAGGGCTCCTTGAACTGTATATGGGTAGTGCCCCTCCCTAAGAAGAGGCTGGGTGACACCTATAGCAAAGGTCAAAGAATAGCGGTGAACATATTATGAAGACTTATCTTGAGCAAAGCGAGCTAAAGCAACTGGAAGAGAGGGCCACATGCGTCAGAGACAGACTCCTGATACGTCTCTTGGCAAGGCTCGGTTGCCGCATCTCTGAGGCGTTGGCTCTGAGAGTAGAAGATATCGACTTTGAGGCGGGTACCATAACTATCCTGCACCTCAAAAGCCGTATCAGCTCGTATTGCCCGAAGTGTGGAGCGAGACTGGGTAAAAGCCATAAGTTCTGCCCAATCTGTGGACACAGTGTCGAAAAGGCAGTAGTCCAAGAAAAAGAGCACCGCCGGGTGAGAACCTTGCCTATTGATGGCGACACCCTGAAGATGCTGGCTGACTTTGTCAGAAGGGATAAGACAAAGGGCCTTATCTTCGGTATTAACAGACATAGAGCATGGCAGATAGTAAGAGACTGCGCTGATAGAGCAGGGCTTCCTCCTCTCGTTAACCCAGAGACCAGTAGAGTGCACAATGTGAGCCCACACCGCTTAAGGGATGCCTTTGCTGTGCATGCCGTAAAACTGGATGACTCTGGCGACGGACTAAGACTCCTTCAGGAGCACCTTGGCCATGCTAGCTTCAATACCACGGCCAAGTATAGAAAGGTATCCGGTAAGGAGCACAAGGAGTGGTATCAGAAGCTATGGGAGGAGAAAGGCAGTGGTTGAACCGTTAAGACCATCTAGAGGTGGCTTTCTACGTCCGTTCGGTTGCGGCTGGTTTATCCGGGAGTATCTCCTGGGTAATGGCCCTAATGGCTCACCCACGATAGACCATGAGCTTGGTGCTCCTCAAGCAGACATCTTCTACTACTATAAAACAGCCCTTCTTAAAGCTATTGCCTTAGATAGAGCCACTAGGAAAGAAGAGCGGCAAGCCCGGCGTGAGAAGCGTGCTATTAGCCCTGAAGAAATCGAGAGGCTCACTGAAAGGTATCTGGCTCGCATCCCCTATAAGTCCACCAGTTGCCGCTACCATTCCTTTGTCGTTTACTTCTCAACACTTCAACGGTTAGGCTGGGTAGAACCCACTGGTCAAGAAGAGGCGTCAGCCTTTCAAGACCACTACCCACCCGGGCCACCCCGAAGATACTTCCGTCTGACTAAAGCGGGGCGAGAGGCTGGCGATGCCGCTTGGTCAAATCCTCACCTTGCCCTCTACGGCAGGGGCTAGGGGCAAAGCTGACAGGCTCGCTAGAGCAAGGACAAGCGACAAACCTTAATCCGTTAGAATTCCACTTTTTCTATTGTTCAATTCTTATGATGAGAATATAGGTTCATTCTTTTAATGAACAATAGTTCCTTTTGTTCAATAATGAAGCTGGAAAACAAAAGCACCTTAACAACTGAATATAGCTAAAAGCCAAAACTGGACACTTGCCCAATCTATGAGCAAGGGGGTAAGCGATGGTAGGACATTGTAGCAAGTGCCATAAAATCTGGACACTGGAAACAAGGCAAGGCTTATGCCAGTGGTGCGGTAAGTTAGCCACCTGCCAGACCACACGGACACAAGCCTTGCGTAGCCTTAAGTCTAGGTCAAACGGTAGAAAAAGGCAAGTCCAAGCTCAAGACAATGGGTATGACCAGCTTGATGGTGAGTGGCTAACCTATTATGAGATAGCCTCACGGTTTAGCCACAAGGCACAAGCACAGGATAGAGAGGACTTACTCCACGACATAATGATTAGCCTTGCTGATGTGGCTAGGAATAACGGACATAAGCCGATTACCGAGTTAGCTATGTATCGGATAGCCAGCATAACCGTAGTCCACTACTGGAGAGAGCAATACAAGCTCACTAACGGACTGGACTGCCATAGCTGTAGCAAGGCACAAAGGCAGAAGTGCCGAAAGGACTGGTTATATACCGAGTGCCCAAAGGCTATCAAGCTGGAATACCTGTCAAAGCCGATTACCGATGGCGATGGTAATCTAACCGAGCTGGGGGAGCTGATAGCCGATGATAGGGCGATTGACCTTGACGCTTGGCTAGACGACAAGACCTTTATAGCGGGTTGCCAACAAAGGCTTATAGACATAGCCCACAAGATAACGAGTGGGCAAAAGCTAACCGCTAACGATAGTCAATACCTTTGGCGATACCGTAAGAGAGAGCAAAAACCCTTAATCCCGATGTAGAGATTTTAAGCCCAAATCGCCATATATATAGTGGAGCTACTGGCTATGCCAGCGATTAGCGGATAGCCAGCCAGCTACTACTAGGTGAAGCCGATAGCCTTGCCCGACTATCGGATAGCCAAAAAGGGGGTTAAGTGGAACAACTGAATATCGTGGGCAAGCGTTCAGGCAAAGGCTTTGTAGCTCATAAGGCTATGCTGGTAAGTGCTCTATCAAGAGCACTAGCCGATAGAGTAACACTTCTGGACTTCACTCTTGGGCGTAGAGGCTTGCTCGGATACCTTAAGGCTCTAGGGGGTAGCAATATCGTCAAGGTTATCCCTGACGCTAGTGCTAGCGGAAAGCAGACTAACGGACACAAAGTCCTTAAGGTTATCTGCGGAGCTAATACCAGCTACCTTGCCGATAGCGACTGGATTGGTGAGAAAACGCCTTTCAACCTTTGCGATGTTAGGGTTAGCCCTAGTAATTCCATCGTGCCCAATGTCGGGGGTATTGAGCTAGCCGATGCACTAGCTAGAGTTTTGCCGTTTACAGCCAAAGATGATGAGGCTAGACCAGTTTTCGCCTGTGTCAACTTTGTTGCCAAAGACGGTAAATTAACGCTGGTCGGTGCTGATGGCTTTAGGCTAGCGGTTATCTCCCTTGACTGTGATGGAGAGGGGCAAGCCCT
>JAGMCH010000073.1 GCA_023129255.1 Dehalococcoidales bacterium | reverse complement strand
CTGATGGCACCATCCCTGTTGCCAGACTTTATATTGATAGTATGGAAGGGGAAGAACTGGCTAAGCTCTTCTATATAGCCAATGTCTTCATCTTTGAGGCGACGGGGAAGAAGACGAGGGAAAGATGGCAATGCGGCGCTGAGCTTATAGGAGCAGGCTCCCCTTCGGCTGATGTAGAACTGGTAATGCTGGCTATAGAGGTTTTAAGGCGGCTAAGACTTGAAGGTATTGAACTCAGGCTATCCCATGCTGGATTAATAAAGGCACTACTGGCCAAGCTGGGGCTAAGTGCTGAGGAGCAGACCAGGATGTTTGACCGCATCTTGGACGGGGATACAGAAGCGCTGGCTAAAGTAAAGATTGAGAGACCGGAACTGGGGAGGACTTTGTATTCTCTACTTGAGCTGAAGGGAAAATCAGCCGAGTTTGCCAAAAAATTGAAGGCTCTATTCGCCCAGGACCTGCCCGAATTCAAGCCCTATATTGACGATTTCACCAACATTGCTGAGCTTCTGGAGGCTCTGGGCTGTGATTACCAGATTGACATCGCTTCAGGGAGAGGCTTTGAATACTATACCGGCATAATTTTCCAGTTTTTCAAGGATGAGGAGAAGATAGGCGGTGGTGGCAGATATGATGCCCTTATTCCGCTAATGGGGGGCAAGGATACCCCTGCCTCCGGTTTTGCCCTTTACCTTGACCGCCTGATGAACCTGGTGAAGCCCGAAGCTCTAGCTAAACCTTCAGGGCAAAGCATCCTAATCAGGGCTGAACCACCAGCGGCAAAAGAGGGCTTCAGCACCGCCGCTCGTCTCCACGAAGCCGGCTATAGGGCTGAATTCTATCTGGGCGTCCAGAAAGCGGCTGATTTCGACTGGACGCTCGATATCCAAAGTAAAGCACCCAAATTTATTCTGACTGACCAAGTCAAAGGCCAAAAAGTTGCGGCGAAGACTATCAACGAGGTTCTGAAATTATTAAAGAGGTGAATTTTATATCTTTTCCCACCCACCACCCTTAAGGGGGTGAGGTAGATAATAAACAGTATAAAAATAGCGCTGCCTAAGGGTCGCCTTTTAGCCCAGACGTCTGCCCTGCTCAAAAGAGCGGGCTGGGGACTTGCTGGCTACCATGAGCAGGTGCGCTTTTACCGGATTAAATCGGGAGGTTTTCCCCACCTCTCGGCCAGGGTTTTCCACGAGAGGGATATCCCTATTCAGGTAGCAATCGGTAATTACGACCTAGGCATTTGCGGTTCAGACTGGATTGAAGAGCTTTTGGCCAAATACCCCAGTAGTGCCTTACTGAAGGTAAAGAATCTGAGATATGGGGAGGGTGCTTTGTATATAGCTGCCAGCCCCGCTGAGGGAGTATCCACCGTAGAGGAAGTGCGAGCCAAGCCGGGCATTATACGCATTGCCAGCGAGTATCCCAACCTGGCTGAGTCCTTTGCCCTGAACCTCCGGCTGAGGCGGTTCGGCATCTTTCCCCTGTGGGGAGCAGCCGAGGTCTATCCACCGGAAAGTGCTGATTTGGCACTGGTCTCTGGCACCACCGAGGAGCTTCCTCTTTACGGACTGATGCCGGTAAGCCAGGTGCTCAATGTCAACGCCTTTTTAATCGCCAACCGGGATAGCTGGAAAGCCAAAGGCATGGGTGAGATAGTGTCCTCTGTCGAGGAGGCACTTATACCGGCGTCTGTAAGACCAAGGCCTGCGGAAGAAAAACATCCCCCAATGCCCGAAATTCAATACCCTGCTGAAGAAGCGGCTAAGGATGTAGTGCGGCTTGCCTTGCCCGACGGACATCAGCAATCGCCCACTCTTCAACTGCTAACCAAGGCTGGCATTCGCCTTGACGATTACCCATCAGCAGTGGGAAATCGCCGGCCGACCACCGACCTGCCCGGTGTCACCATCAAGGTGATTAGACCCCAGGATATGCCACTGCAGGTAGCTAATGGAAATTTCGACCTGGCTATTACCGGCAGGGACTGGTTGCGTGAGCACCTTTATCAGTTCCCCTCCAGCCCGGTGAAGGAGCTCATTGACCTGAAATCGGGCAAGGTCAAAGTCGTGGCCGTAGTAAGCCAGGATTTATCCGTAGCCGATGTCCACGGCTTGAGAGAGCTCAACGCCGAGCAAGCGGTGCCGCTTAGAGTAGCCTCGGAGTATGTAAATATTGCTGACAAGTATGCCAGAGACAACCACCTCAGCTTGTATCGGGTGGTTCCTACCTGGGGAGCCAGTGAAGCCTTTCTGCCCGAGGATGCTGATTTGCTGATTGAGAATACCCAGACCGGGCGAACCTTAGCCCAGCACAACCTCAAGATTATTGACACCCTTTTTGAGTCGACAGCCTGCCTCATTGGCAGTTCCAAGAGGATTTCAAGCTCTATTAAAAAGGAAAAGATAAAGTCCATTATCAAAACCCTGCGAATGGCGGTGGAGGAAATCTAAATGAGAATTATTGAAGGCTTTCAGCCGGCAAAACTGGTATTATCAAGACAAGCGCCGACAGAAGAAGTAGCCGACATTGAGCAACGTGAGCAAGCGGTGAGGCAGATTATCAGCGAAGTGCGCCGCCGAGGGGATGCCGCCGTCTTTGATTACACCTTGAAATTTGATGGAATAAGGCTTAAAGCACTGGAGGTAAGCAAAAAGCAAATAACCGATGCTTACCACGAGGTGGACTCCGAGCTTCTGTCAGCCCTCAAGCTAGCCGCTGAACGGATACGTTCCTTCCACACCAGGCAGAAGGATAGCCTCCTGCACGAGAGTGCTGGGACGGGCTTAGGTTGGCTGATACGCCCTCTGAACCGGGTCGGCATCCACGTTCCCGGTTTCACCACCCCACTCCCTTCATCGCTTCTGATGACGGTTATCCCGGCTAAGGTTGCCGGGGTCAAAGAGGTAATCCTGGTTACGCCACCAGGGAAGCAGGGGGGCGTTTCACCAGTGACATTGGCCGCAGCCAATATTGCCCAGGTTGACCGCATTTTCTCCGTCGGTGGTGCCCAGGCGATTGCTGCCTTAGCCTTCGGCACCGAGTCCATTCCCAGAGTAGACAAGGTCTGTGGCCCGGGTAACATTTATGTCCTCCTGGCCAAGAAACTGCTTTACGGAGTGGTTGGTATTGACGGTCTCTACGGGCCGTCTGAGGTTATGATTATTGCTGATAAAACCGCCGACCCCGCCTACTGTGCCGCTGACCTTCTAGCCCAGGCTGAGCATGACCCCTTAGCTTCGGCTGTCCTGGTGACTACTTCGCCGGATTTAGCGGATAAGGTTATCCAGGAAGTTGAGAAGCAGCTCAAGGATTTGTCGCCCCAGTCTATTGCTGCCCAATCGTTAGAAAACAGGGGAATTGTGGCGGTGGTGGCTAACATGGACGAGGCTATAGAACTAGCCAACCTCTATGCCCCGGAACACCTCTGCCTTCTGGTAGGTAAGGCAACCTCTTATATTGACCAAGTCTCTAATGCTGGATGTATAGTCGTCGGTGAAAAGTCGACGGTGGTCCTGGGCGATTATGTAGCCGGACCAAGCCATGTCTTGCCCACCGGGGCTACTGCTCGGTTCAGCTCACCGCTTAACATACTTGATTTCGTTAAGTTTACCAGCCTGGTTAATGTGGATAAGGCTAGCTTAAAGCAACTGGGTAAAGCAGCAGCCACTATAGCCAGGGCTGAAGGACTGGAGGCTCATGCCCGGGCAGTGGAAAAACGGCTAGACGGTTGAGACAAACTATTGACAAATTATACTTATTTATGGTAAAGTCAATCCAAATGTTAATTGGTACTGCCTCCCATAGTTATTATTATGCCTTCATATTTACCGGGCGCACCAGCGCGCTTGGGGGGGTAGTATACTAAGAATGAAAAACTAACCAGTAACAAATTAAAAAACCTAACCAAACCCTCCAAGCGGAGGGAATTTCATTTATTAGGGATATAGAAGGGAGACAAGGAAAATGTCTAAAGAAGGAATAACTCAGCTAATACGGCCGGACTTGGCTGCTTTCGGCGGTTATGTTGCCAGTAAATCACCGGAGTCAGTGGCAGATAAGGCTAAGGTTTCAGCGGAGGGCATCATCAAGCTGGATGCCAACGAGAATCCTTACGGCTGCTCCCCAAGAGTAAAGCAGGCTCTGGGCACCTATCCCTACTTCAATATTTACCCTGACGCCATGCAGACCGAGCTGAGGAAACTGCTACAAGGCTATACTGGCATTGATGCTGAGCATATTATCGCCGGCAATGGTAGCGACCAGCTTATAGACCTTGTTTTACGCCTATTTGTTGGTCCCGGGGACGAGGTGATAAACTGTGTGCCTACCTTTGATATATTTCGTTTCAGCACCATACTGTGCCATGGCAAACAGGTTGAGGTGCCACGGGATGAAAATTACCTTGTCAATGTAAGTGCAGTAAAGAGGGCAATAAGCAAAAAAACCAAGATGATACTTCTGGCTAACCCCAATAACCCCACCGGAACCCCCACCCCACAGAAGGACGTACTGGAGTTAGTGGATACCGGGGTGCCGGTGCTAGCCGATGAGGCTTATGTTGAGTTTAGCGGGGAAACGGTTACCCCGCTAGTTCCCCAGTATAAGAGCTTGATGGTGCTAAGAACATTCAGCAAATGGGCAGGGCTGGCTGGGCTGAGAATCGGCTACGGTATTCTACCTCCCCAAATTGTCAGCTATCTACTGAGAATCAAGCTGCCCTATAATGTAAATGTTGCTGCGCAGGTCGCGGTGAGAGAGTCGTTAAAAGACGTCGATTACCTGCTTGATAGGGTAAAAGCTATAGTCGCCGAAAGGGAAAGGCTACTGGCTGAGCTAAGCAAGCTGGAGTGGTTAGAACCTTTCCCATCTCAGGCTAACTTTATCTTCTGCCATGTCCACAATGGCAAAGCCAGTGAAATTCAGCAAGAGCTGGAGAAGAGGGGAATATTAATCCGTTACTTTGACTTGCCGTTGCTGCAGAACTCCCTTCGCATCAGCGTGGGTAAACCAGAACATACCGACGCTCTAATTAAAGCGCTTAAAGAGGTAGGGGAGAAGTAGTCCGATACCACTCCCCCACCTACATCTTTTACATCTTTTCCCACCCACCGCCCTTAAGAGGGGCTAACGCCCCTCTTTCTTCTCCGGGTGGTGAGGTTCATAAATAATCTAAAATATGCTAAACTAGTGCTTGAAGGAGCGATGAAAAAGCCAAGGGCAGCTACAATAAAAAGGGAAACCAAAGAGACTAAAATTAGCCTAGAGCTTAACCTTGACGGTAGTGGCAAGTGGCAGATTGACACTGGTCTTAAAATGTTTGACCATCTGCTGGCTCAACTGGCTCAGCATGGAAGGTTTGACTTAAATATTTCCGCCACCGGCGATGACCAGCATCACCTAATAGAAGATGTCGCTATCTGCCTGGGCAGAGCCTTCAGTGAAGCACTGGGGGAAAAGCGGAGCATTACCAGGATGGGCGATGCTTCCGTGCCTATGGATGATGCCCTTGCCATGGTGGCGGTGGACATCAGCGGCCGGGGATATACTGTGCTGGAGCTACCCTTCTCTGATAATGATATGGCCGGATTTCCCACCGACCTTATCCGCCACTTCCTTGAGTCCTTTGCCATTGAAGCCAGGCTAAATCTCCATGCCAGGGTTCTATACGGCATCAATGACCATCACAAGGCAGAAGCCCTGTTCAAAGCCTTAGGCAGAGCCCTGGATACAGCCACCAGAATTGACCAGCGCCTTAGTGGTGAACTACCCACCACCAAGGGCTTACTGGAAGATTAGCGTGGATGCAACGACCGTAATTATCGCAGTTCTGCTTTTCGTTCTGCTAATCGGGGCACTATTTATAATCCCCCGCTGGCGCTTAAAGCGGGCTATTCGCCAGGTAATACAGATTTTCCAGAATAGTAGCACTACTGACATTAAGAATGCCAAGACAGCCGATGAGTTGGGACTCAGGCCCCCAACTATGAGGGAAGAGATGTTCCGCAGGCGTGACTATAAGCCGTATGCCCTGAGCGCCCTGATAAGGGCTGAGATTATACAGCGAACCGAAGACGGAAAGCTCTACCTCTCCGAGGACAAGCTTATGGTCTCCGGCATTGAAGGCAGGATTTCACACCTCCGCTAGCCCCCCAACAAAATCAGAGCTGAAAATTGGTGCTTTCCCAGAACCCATCCCAATCTTCCTTAGCTATACCAAGACTTGAGAGGACCTTTTGCGGGATAGGATAAGAGACAGCGTTTTCCCTCTCTATCTTTTTAACATGGCGAGCCAGAACAAAGGTCAAGGTTTTTATGTGCTCATAGCTCATCCGAATCCTGGCTACTGTTTCCGGCATCTTGCCTGGACCAGGCTCAGGAGGGCTCTTGGCAAAGTTAATCACTGCACCGTAAGGTCCGCCGGCAATCATGAAGTGGTCTGAATAGTACTCAGGCGTCTCTTTCTCTTCAGGCATATTTCTCTCCTATTATGAAATATTGGATGCTTAAATACTCAGCTTCCTACCAGTTAACCTCTCATAAGCCTGCTCGTATCTCCTGGTAGTAGCCTCAATAACCTCCGGGGGTAGCATGGGGGCGGGTGGCTCTTTGTTCCACCCCGACTGGGTGAGCCAGTCTCTTACCGGCTGCTTATCAAAGCTGGATTG
>JAGMCH010000072.1 GCA_023129255.1 Dehalococcoidales bacterium | reverse complement strand
GAGCGAAAGACATCAACCCTCAAATCATCAGGCTCTATCTTTACATCAACATCGGCTTCGGCTTCAGGCAAAACCTCCACCAGGGCAAATGAAGTATGCCGAGCATGGTCGGCATCAAAGGGAGAAAGCCTGACCAGCCGATGAACGCCGTGCTCCGATTTCAGGTAGCCGGTAGCATAGTCGCCATTGACCCCGATGACGGCGCTCTTTATCCCTGCCTCCTCCCCCGGGGAAACATCTAATACTTCAGCTCCATAACCACGCCGCTCAGCCCAGCGCAGGTACATCCTCATCAGCATCTGCGCCCAATCCTGAGATTCGGTGCCACCAGCCCCGGCATGAATAGACAGAATGGCATTTCTAGCGTCATACTCACCGCTAAACGCCACCTCCAGTTCCATCTCATCAAGGCGAGAAGCTAGCTTCTCCACCTCAGACTCAATCTCCGCTTGCAGCGAGCTATCCCCCAAAGAGATTAGCTCGGCAGCATCAGCCGCTCGTTTCTCCACCCCCCGCCACCGCTCTACCACCTTCTTCTGCTCAGCCAGTTGGCGCATAACATTCTGCGCCTTAATCTGGTCTGACCAGAAGTCAGGCTCAGCTGACTGCTTCTCTAGTCGGGCAATCTCCTCTTCCCTGGCGGCAATGTCAAAGATGCACCATTGCCATAGAGATTCTGGAGCTTAAATCCTTTAACTTATCCCTTAACTCCTGCATCTAGTCAAAAAGCCTCCCTTGATAGTCTGCCGCCGGCACGGTATCCCTTTCCAGCTTTAGATTTCCTCCCGCTGCCAGATGGGCGAGCCGAGTGGGCTCGGGCAAACGATAACCACAGCAGCACTCCAGCACCCAGTAGATAGCAGCCTGAAGGTCAACCCTATGACCAATGGAAACATAGATAGGCTTTGTCCCCAGCTTGGTTCGCAGGGCGGCACCTATAGTCTCACCACCATCCACCACCTCAGCATAGCTACCCGGCTTCTCACCGGGCGTCTGGTGGCTACCGCAGAGCCGTGATTTAGCACAACCAATGGTTGGCGTATCCAGGAAAAGCCCCAGGTGAGAGGCAAGCCCCATGCGCCTGGGGTGGGCAATCCCCTGCCCATCAACCAGGATAAGGTCGGGGGTGACACCGAGTTGCTCACAGGCAGCCAGGGTTAACGGTGCCTCCCTAAAAGATAAAAGACCGGGAACATAAGGAAAATCAAGCTTCCCATTTACTACCTTGGTCTCCACTAATCTGAGTTCGGGATAGTTTAACACCACCGCTGCCCCTGTAGCCGTCCCTTGCGCTCTGTTTACCGATATATCCACACCAGCAATAAACCGTGGGCTAGTCACCTCGTTACTCCGGGAAACCTGTGATGCCAGCCTGAGCTGTATATCTAAAGCTTCAGCGGTGCTAACCTGCCAACTGTGTAAGCTGTTTACATTCATAACCCGATTATAGCGACTGGATAGCCCAATGACAACTATAACCGTGAGTTTTATCAACCTCACCCCCCATTTTTAACATTTCTTTTTCTTTCCACCCTCCCACCCAAAAGAGGCTCCGCCTCTCTTTAACTCTCTTACTTCTCTCCCTCCTTTGAAAGGGACTAACCTAGCGGGGGTGAGGTGCCGAAAGTCGAGGTGCCACCAGGGCACTAAAACGAGTACCCACCATTGACAGCCAGACAATTATAGCGCATAATAACCTGCAAAGAAGGCAGATAAGATTGGTAAAGATTAGACTACGCCGCACAGGAGCCAAAAAAAGCCCGAGTTATCGCCTGGTAGTAGCTGATTCTCGAGCCCCGCGCGATGGGGCGTTCATTGCCATTATTGGTCACTATAATCCCCTAACCGAACCAGAAACGATAGTTATTGATGAGGAAAAAGCATTAGGCTGGCTCAAGCAAGGTGCTCAGCCAACGGATACCGCCGCCAGATTACTAGCCAAAGCCGGCATTATAGAAGAGCCTGAAGCCAGAAAAGAGAAAATCAAGGCCGGCATCACCGCCAAACCTAAAGCAAAGAAGAAGAAAGCCAAGGCTGAAATCACCAAAGAACCCGAAGCCAAAGCTGCAGAAGAACCCAAGGCTGAAGTCACCGAAGAACCTGAAGCCAAAGCCGCAGAAGAACCAGAAGCCAAAGTCACCGAAGAACCAGAAGCCAAAGTCACCGAAGAACCCGAAGCTGGCGTCACCGAAAAACCCGAAGCCAGCGCTACTGAAAAACCTAAAGCTGAAGTCACCAAAGAACCCGAAGCCAAAGCCGCAGAAGAACCTAAGGCTGAAGTCACTGAAGAACCTGAAGCCAAAGCCACAGAAGAACCCAAGACTGAAGCCACTGAAGAACCTGAAACAAGCGAGGAGCAAACATGAAAGACCTAGTCGAATACATCGCCAAAGCCATTGTCAATGCACCCGATGACGTGGTAGTCACTGAGGAGACCGGTGACGAGGGCACAACGCTCAAGTTGCAGGTCGCCGATGATGATAAGGGGAGGGTTATTGGCAAGCAGGGTCGTGTCGCTCAAGCCATGCGCACCTTGATTAGAGTACTCGCCGCCAAGCAAGGCACCAGAGCCACTCTCGAGATTCTGTAATCATAGCTCAATAACCAGGAATTTATCACTACTGGTCACATCCTAGCCCTGTGGGGTATTAAGGGCAAACTAGCTGAACTAACCGTTAACCCGGTGGAGCCATGGGCCTTCTTCTTCTCCTCCTCGCCACCACTTTGAGGCGGACAAGAGAACGGCGCAGTGCTGCTTCAGCCCGAGCCACATCCGCCTCCGGACCCCGCTGACTAAGCAGTTCCTCAGCCCGTCGCTTTGCCTCCTCAGCCCGAGCCACGTCAATCTCCTCAACCCTCTCCGCAGCATCCGCCAGAACTATAATCCTATCAGGACGCACCTCAAGAAAGCCCCCGGAAATAGCTAGGAAAAACTCCTCCCCACCCTTCCTCACCACCAGCTCGCCGGGCAACAACATAGTCATCAGAGGGGCATGGTGGGGCAGGATTCCCAGCTGACCTTCAACCCCGGGAGCAACAACCTCATCCACATCATCTGAGAAAACTTCTCGTTCCGCAGTAACAATATCAAGCTTGGTGGTAGCCATCAACCCCAAACCTATTCCTGTAAGCCCTTTGCCGCCTCCACCGCCTCATCTATATTACCTACCATATAGAAGGCTTGCTCCGGCAGCCCGTCATGCTCGCCTTCCAGAATCTCCTTAAAGCCGCGCACTGTTTCCTCCACCGACACATACTTCCCCGGTCTGCCGGTAAAGACCTCAGTGACAAACATTGGCTGAGACAAGAATCTCTGTATCCGACGAGCTCGAGTCACAGTAAGCTTGTCCTCCTCGCTAAGTTCCTCAATACCAAGTATAGCGATGATATCCTGGAGGTCTTTATAGCGCTGCAATACCCTCTGCACCCCACGAGCTACACTATAGTGCTCCTCACCAACAACGCTGGGGTCAAGGATGCGGGAGGTTGAGGTCAGGGGGTCAACTGCCGGATACAAGCCTTGCTCAGCGATAGACCGCTCCAAGGCAACAACGCCATCAAAATGACCAAAGGTGGTGGCTACTCCAGGGTCAGTATAGTCGTCAGCCGGGACATAGATAGCCTGGAAGGAGGTAATTGAACCCCGTTTGGTAGAGGTAATCCTCTCCTCCAGCTCGCCAACCTCGGTAGCCAGAGTAGGCTGATAGCCCACCGCTGAGGGCATACGACCCAACAGGGCTGATACCTCCATGCCAGCCAGAGTATAGCGATAGATGTTATCAATAAAGAGCAGAACGTCCTGCCCCTCCTCGTCACGGAAGTATTCGGCCATAGTTAGTCCAGACAGCCCCACACGAAGGCGAACCCCGGGAGGCTCATTCATCTGCCCAAAGACCATTACCGTCTTATCAATCACACCAGAAGCCTTCATTTCATTCCATAGGTCATTGCCCTCCCGTGACCTCTCCCCAATACCGGCGAAAACGGAAAAGCCTCCGTGCTCGGTGGCAATATTGCGGATAAGCTCCATAATGATAACCGTCTTGCCCACCCCGGCACCGCCATAGGCACCTACCTTGCCCCCCTTGGTAAACGGGGTAATCAGGTCAATCACCTTAAGACCGGTCTCCAGCATCTCGGTGGTTGTCACCTGCTCTTCCAACAAAGGCGGAGGACGATGAACTGGCCAGTGCTCCTTGGCTTTAACAGCACCAAGCTCATCCAAGGGCTCTCCCATAACATTAAACAGGCGTCCCAGGGTAGCTTTCCCCACCGGCACAGTGAGAGCTGCCCCGGTATCTACAGCCTCCGCCCCCCGCTCCAGCCCATCAGTTGGCGATAATGCCAGGCATCTGACCCAATTATTCCCCACATGCTCCTGAGCCTCAAGCACAATCTTGCCACTATCTGTGGTAACCTCTATGGCATTGTAAAGGGCAGGGAGCTCATCAGGGGGAAACTCTATATCAACTACCGTCCCTATTACCTGGGCCACCTTTCCCTTGGCCATAATAACCTCTCCCTATCTAAGTTTCCTCATCGGCGTAAAACCTAAAACCCGGCGAAGCCGGTAATAAGGCACACCGTCTATTTCCCTCGATTCAATACCTCCCCCATACTCCAGAGAAAGGAGAGTCCTCTCCACGTCTTCAGCGGGCGATTTCCTGCCTATTGAGGCCATCACTTTTGCCAGCTCATCTAGGGTATAAGCGATACGAGCATTAAAACGGAAGAACTCCATAAGCAAAACGCTGGTCTCACGGCTACTCTTCTCGAATTCAACCTTGTCAATAGGCATTGGTTAAAACCTCCTTCACTTAAGCTAGAGCCGCAGCTCCGCCGGTAATGTCCAGAAGTTCCTTAGTTATTGACTCCTGGCGTGCTTTATTATACATCAGAGTTAACTCTTCAATCAGCTCGTTGGCATTATCAGTAGCATTCCGCATCGCCACCATCCTGGCTGACTGCTCGCTGGCAATGGATTCCAGAATAGCATGATATACCTGCATTTCCACAAATCTTGGTAAAAGCTCGCCCAGCACCGCCGCCGGACCAGGCTCATATATATAGTCCACGTTCTGCGCCGTGGGTATGGCTGCCGGTTCAACAGGAAGTATCTGCTGCATAACCGGTCTCTGCACCATGGTGGAAATAAACTGAGCATAAACCAGATAGACCAAGTCTATAACTCCATTGGTGTAGTCATCAATAATGATACGGGATATAGGCAGCGTGTCCAGCAAGCTAGGCCGGTCACCAAGCCGGGTAAACTCGGCACGAATATCACGCTCGTACCGTCTCATAAAATCAAACCCCTTGCGACCGATAGCGATAAGGGTAACTGGTATACTCTGCTCCAGGATAAGGCTTGCCGTCCTCCGGTTGATATTAGCATTAAGCCCGCCGCACAAACCACGGTCAGGGGTGATATGCACTACGGCGATTTTATTCACCGGGCGGCGCTGCAACAACGGATGCAATGCTCCAGCCTCTCCGGGCAAAGCCGCCAGGTCTGCCAGCACCTGAGTAATTTTATCAGAATAGAGTCGCCCTGCCAAGCCGCGCTCCTGCGCCCGCCTCATCTTTAAGGTGGCAATCATTTCCATAGCCCGGGTAATCTTGGCTGTAGATTGAATGCCTTTTATTCTACGGCGAATTAAGCGAATATTAGCCAATCTTTAGAACCCCATCCCCTGTATCCCCTTCCCCTTGGTAAGGGGAAGGGGAAGATTTTTTCTGAAGAGGGACTTCGTCCCTCTTAAACTCCCTTTATAAGCTCATGCCCTGCTTGAACTCAAGGATAGCTTTCTTTAATGCCTCCTCAGTCTCTGGGCTAATCTCTTTTTCCTTGGTAATCTTCTTGCCTATCTCAGGGTGATTTGCCTCCATAGACCTATGGAAGTTAGCCTCAAAAGCGGTGATTTTATCTACAGGCACATCATCAAGATAGCCGTTAATGGCGGCATACAGAATCATAACCTGCTTCTCCAACGACATAGGGACATATTGAGCCTGTTTTAAGATTTCAGTGACTCGCTGACCACGCTCAAGCTGGGCTCGGGTCGACTTATCCAGCTCAGTGGTGCCAAATTGAGCAAAGGCAGCCAGCTCGCGGTACTGAGCCAGCTCCAGCCTGAGCCTACCTGCCACCTGCTTCATCGCTTTAGTCTGTGCCGCACTACCCACCCGGGATACTGATAAACCTACATTCAACGCTGGCCTTATACCAGCATTAAACAGGTCTGTCTCCAGATAAATCTGACCATCGGTAATAGAGATAACATTGGTGGGGATATAAGCAGACACATCGCCAGCCTGCGTCTCGATAATTGGCAGAGCGGTGAGGGAGCCGCCACCATATTCCGGGGCATATTTAGCTGCCCTCTCCAGCAAGCGACTGTGCAGGTAAAAAACATCACCGGGGTAAGCCTCCCGCCCCGGGGGACGGCGCAGCAAGAGTGAAAGCTGCCGATAAGCCCACCCATGCTTGGAAAGGTCGTCATAGATAACCAGGGCATCCTTTCCCTGCTCCATAAACTCCTCGCCCATAGCGCAGCCGGCGTAAGGGGCAAGATACTGCATGGCAACCGAATCAGAGGCATTAGCCGCCACCACAATGGTATGCTTCATAGCCCCGTGAGCCTCCAAGGTAGCTACTACCCTCGCCACCCTGGACGTTTTCTGACCAATGGCGACATAGATGCAAATTAAGTCGCCGCCCTTCTGATTGATAATGGTATCAAGGGTAATCGCTGTCTTCCCGGTTGAGCGGTCGCCGATAATAAGCTCTCTTTGCCCCCGACCCAGAGGAATCAAGCTATCTATAGCCTTGATACCGGTTTGCACCGGGGTATCCACCGGCTGACGCCGGGTAACATTGGGAGCCACCCGCTCCATAGGTCGGGTCTTTTTGGTCTTTACCGCACCTTTGCCATCCACGGGACGACCCAGGGAATCAACTACCCGGCCAATAAGGGCTTCACCTACCGGCACCTCGGTGATGCGGCCGGTGCACCGCACCTCATCCCCCTCCTTAATCTTGGTATAATCGCCAAGGACAATAGAGGCAACACTATCCTCTTCCAGGTTCAGGGCAATCCCCATAATATCGTTGGGAAATTGAAGCAGCTCGTTATACTTGGCTGCCGCCAGACCATGAATCCTGGCAATACCATCGCCAATCTCAATCACGGTGCCAACATCTACCATAGTTACCGGTGCACCAAACTGCTCAATCTGCTGCTTCAAGACAGAAACAATGTCTTGACCTCTTATTGTCACTTAAGCCACCTCCTTACCAGCTTCTTCATCTTGCCTCCCCACTGGCTAACTCGTTTCTTAACGCCATCAGTTTACTATGGGTGCTACCATCAAGCAACTTGCCACCAATTCTAGCTATAATCCCACCAATCAGGCTAGAGTCCACCCTGGGCTTGAGCACCACCTTCTTGCCCACCACCGCCGCCAGACGCTCCTCCAGCCTCTTTTTGTCTTTATCATCAAGGGGAACGGCAGTAATAACCTCAGCCTGTTCTATACCACGATAGCTGTCCAACAAGCGCTGATACTCATCAGCAATATCACCGGCCATGCTCAATCCGCCCCTGGTCACCAGTAAATAAACCAGATTCAATGCCAGAGGGTTGATATCACCCAGCCGCTCAGATAAAAGCTTTGCCTTATCCTCAAAACGGACCTTAGGATTCTCCAGTAGGGCAATAAAGGCGGCATCCTCACTCAGACTGGCAATCTTTCTCAGGTCAGACTGCCATCTGTCTAACTCTTTTCTCTCCAGGGCAATGTTGAACACTGCCTGGGAATAGCGCCTAGCATAAAACCTTCTGGCCACACTATCTCCCTAAATAACAGGCTAACCCTTCCTCAGGGTTGTGCTCTCCTTCAGCACCTTGTCAATAATCTGGCGGTGGGCTTTCTTATCCAAGGTGCGGTCAATCACCTTCCCCGCCGCCAGTACCGTCAGGTCGGCAAATTCCTTACGCAAATCACCAATAGCCTCGTCTCGCTCGTGCTGAATTTCAGCCCGTGCCCTGGCGATAAGAGATTCGCCCTCCTGCTTGGACTGTTGCTGTGTTTCTCGCCTAACCTCTTCCCCGGTTCGCATTGCCCGGGCAATCACTTCCTCCCCCTCCTTGCCGGCAGCCTCAATCCGCTTGGCCGTTTCCTCCTCAGCCCGCTCCGCCTGCTGCTTGATAAACTCTGTCTGCTCCATGCTCTCCTTAACCTTTCGCGAGCGCTCATCGAGCATCCTCATAATAGGCCGGTAAGCCACCAGATAGAGCAGCCCGAAAAGGATGGCAACATTAATAAGCTGCGCCAGCAAAGTTGGCATATTTATACCCAGATTTGCCAGACCTCCCATTTTCTCCTCCTTAGACTACGGATTCCTTCAACTGCAAGGTCGTTTTAGGCAGAAAGTATCGCCAAAAGTACCATGCCAGCGATAAATGTTGTCCCTAGAACTGCGGCGGCAATAATAATACTTATAGACAAAGGTATACCATTATCTCCCATAATAACCTCCTTATTAACCTGGCTATATAATCATAGCCAGGATGATGGCTACAATCAGCACATAAATACCGATAGCCTCAGCCAGGCCAGCCACCAGAATCATATTGGTGAAAATGGGTCCCCTCGCCTCAGGATTACGGGCTATCCCCTGCAAGGCTGAATAGCCAATAAGCCCGAGAGCCAGGGCTGGCCCCCACATCCCCAGCCCAACCGCCAAGCCTATCGCCAGCATTTTCATTACTTCAGGTTCCATTCTTAACCTCCTTTATAAAGTTTAGTAATATTTAGAGTGCCTCTTCCTCATGAGATTGTACAGCCAGGGTAAGGAAAATAAGGGTCAAACCGCCGAAGATAATGGCCTGTATGAAGCCAATAAGCAACTCAAGCCCGTAGAATGGCAAGGCAAACAGCCAAGGGATAAGGAAGGCAGCGACCAAAAGCAGAATCTCACCAGCGGTCATATTGCCGAAAAGACGGAAGGTAAGGCTGACAATACGAATAAATTCGCTTAAACCCTCCAGAAGTCCGGTAAAAATGGTCATCACCCCGGTGAACAATCCAGATAAGCCAGCCTTAAGCTTGCCCGTGAATAAATGGCGTACCCCCCTCAAGAACTCCCTAACATTAAAGAACTTGCTCAGGTAACGGATACCCAATGTACGCAGGCCAAAGAATTCAACAAAGATAAAAGAGGTCAGCGCCAGAGCTAAAGGCATATTAATATCAGTATTGGCCGGTCTAATCAGCTCCACCTCACCCTCAACAGTATGGGCGGTTATTGAGCCAAAGCCGGGCAGCAGAGCCAGCCAGGCATTAAAGGCAACAAAGAGAAAGATAGTGGCCACCACCGGAAAGAAGCGCCGCCCGTTTTCCTCACCGGCAACGCTACAGCAGAGGTCATAGAGCCAGCCAAGCAGAAACTCAAAAGCAGCCTGCAATCTGCCTGGAATTAGCTTCATTCGGCGGGTAACCACGTAGGAAAATCCCACCAGGAAGATAATAGTAATCCAGGCGCCGATAATGCTATTGGTAATAGGAAAGCCAAAAATGTGGAAAATTGTCTCCGCCGGAAGCTTGGGGTCGGGTCTATCAACACTAAGAGCGCTAAGCCAGCTAGGCAGTTCCAGGCCAAGCATGCTTTGGCCCAGAGGACCAATAACGAAACCAACTACAAGGAGAGCAAGGAGGACAACAAAAAGCCCAATTATAACCGGGAAGGAACAACCCAGGAAGCCCCGTTTAGGCACTAGCTATTCTCCTTGTCCCGCTTGCTACGCATGAGAGGTAAAAGCATCCGATAAACGCCATAGAAAGCAACAACCAGACCAAAGATTAAGCCCACAATCACCAGAATAGGCTTGGTACCAAATTTACTATCCAGCCACAGACCGCCAAGTACACCACCCACGATTGAGATACCAATGAACCACCCTACCCCGATAAACCTTAAAGCCGCTTCCCACCTTCTCATGCCCTGAGCAGCATATCAAATCTGTTCCCCGTGGTCAAGCTCGCCTCTGGTCGCTAAAAAGCCCTAGGGCTTTTTAGCTCTAGGGCTTTCTATTATCAAACTTACCGGTTGCCTATTTCCGACTGAGAAGCCGAGAAAAATCCCCGTCAAAGTCCTTCAAGAAATTATGCATATCTAACACTTCGTCGGCGGTTAACCTGTCCGCATTCCTGAATTTATCCAATTCCACCTCAGTGAGGTCGGTGATAACCTCAGGCTTTTTCCCTTCCTTAATCACTGCTGCCACTAAATACTGGGTTTGGCAAGACGGGCAAAACACCCTCAAAAACCACAAATCTTCCTGGTGACCCAGGACGCTGATATTCTCTGGCTCATAGCGCTGCCGGCAAACACCACACTTCATTGAAGCCATTACCCGCTTAATAAGACCCTCTTCCATCAACTCAGCCCTAAATCTACCCAAGGTGGAAAAGCCCTGGTCAAGATTTACGCTTATCAAAGTCCTCTAAATCCAGGGTGTTAATGAAATCATAGAAAGCGGACATCTTTTTTATCTCTTCTTCACTGACCTTCTTGCCCCCGCCAGCCTCACCCGTTTCCCCCTCTAGGGAGACAGGCTTACCCGTCTCTTTATCCAATAAGATGCCGGCTTTATCTAAGACCATCTCCTCGGCATAGATAGGCACGTCCGCCCTCACCGCCAGTGCCAGTGCATCGCTGGGACGAGAGTCGACCTCCATTTGCCCCCCATCTACATTAAGAACAATCTTGGCATAAAAGGTATCGTTCTTAAGCTCGCTGACAATGATAGAGCTGATAGTAGCCCCCAGGGCATCAATGACCGAGTGCAGTAAGTCGTGAGTTAAGGGTCGGGGCACGGTAACATTCTGAAGTTTTACGGCTATGGCATCTGCCTCTGCGGGACCAATCCAGATAGGTAGATAGCGGTCTGACTCCTTCTCTTTCAGAATCACTACCCGTTGATAGTTCATCAGGCTGACCCTAATACTATCAATAGTCATCTCTATCATAGTCACACCTCCTCTATTTCTCGCCAGCACCTAAATTTTACTCCACATCACACCCACTGTCAATAAGAAAACCTCCAGTTCGCCCCCTCTTAGACTCTCCTTAGTTCTTAACCCCAGAGCAACATTAAGAGGGGATTACCTTGCCGGGGCAAAGCCCCAATGGGAGGGAGGGTGGGAAGAAAGAGATAAGTTAAAAACAGGGAGGCCACATTTAGCTAAATCGCCCCATTATGGTATAATAAGCAATAATAAGCGTGCCAGTTGGTTCTATTATCCCCATTAAAGGATAAGTGTAAGGAGGCAGAACTATGCAACAAGGCCAAAAGGCCATTGTTTGGTTCAATGAGGTCGGCAAAAAGGACGTGCCCACTGTCGGTGGCAAGGGAGCAAATCTGGGTGAAATGACCAAGGCTGACATACCCGTCCCACAGGGTTTCATTGTAACCGCAGACGCCTATTTTGACTTCCTGAAGAAGTCAAAGGTTAAGGATGAAATTGGCAACCGGTTACAGCCATTAGACCCCAACGATAGCAAACAGCTTCAGCAGATTGCCGCTGAGGTTAAACAGCTAATCCTTGACACCGCTATGCCACCGGAATTAGCCAAGGAGATTGAGCAAGCCTACACCCAGATGGGCGGGGGTTTGGTGGCAGTGCGCTCCTCAGCCACGGCTGAAGACCTGCCTGAAGCCTCCTTTGCCGGTCAGCAACGCACCTTCCTCAATGTGCAGGGAGAAAAGGAGGTGGTAACTGCTGTCCATGAGTGCTGGGCATCTCTCTTTGAACCACGCGCTATCTTCTACAGGCACCATCAAGGTTTTGACCACTTCACGGTTGGCATCGCCGTCCCGGTCCAGAAAATGATTCAATCTCAAGCCTCAGGGGTAATGTTCACTCTGGAGCCAGTAACCAGCGATAGCGACAAGATTGTTATTGAGGCTGTCTTTGGGCTGGGTGAGGCTATTGTCTCCGGAGAGATAACCCCCGACCTGTATGTTGTTGATAAAGATAGTCTAAAAATCATCACCAGGAAAACAGTTAATCAAGAATCGCAGCTAATTAAAAATCCAACTGCTGGTGCCAAAGAGACTAATATTTGGGTGCCACTCCCCGCCCCAACTCAATCCCAGCAGAAACTGACCGACAGCGAAATCATTAAACTAGCCTGGCTGGGGAAACAGATAGAAGACCACTACCGGTTCCCTCAAGATATTGAATGGGCAAAGGAAAATAACAAAATCTATATCCTCCAGACTCGCCCGGTAACCACTATCAAGGAAGTGGCTGAGGCTGAACCTGAAATTAGAGCTCCGGTGCTCCTCAGCGGAGACAAAGCCAGCCCAGGTATAGCCTCAGGACCGGTGAAAATAGTCCCCGAAGCCTCACAGATAGATAAGGTAAAAACCGGTGATGTGCTGGTGGCTGAGATGACTACCCCCGACTTTGTGCCGGCGATGAAACGGGTAGTAGCCATTGTCACCAACCGCGGTGGTAGAACCGCCCACGCCGCCATAGTTAGCCGAGAGCTGGGTATTCCCTGTGTTGTCGGCGTCGAGCAGGCAACCACTATCCTGACTAACGGACAGGTAATCACCGTCGACGGCTCACAGGGCAAAATCTACGATGGTAAGGTGACCAGAAGAATAAAAACCACCGCCGTTGCCGATATCCTCAGAGAAGCAATTAGGACAAGGACCAAAGTTTATGTAAATCTGGCTCAGCCTGAACTGGCTGAAACTGTAGCCGCCCGTAATGTAGATGGCGTGGGCTTGCTGCGAGCCGAGTTCATGATTGCCCAGATTGGCGAGCACCCCCAGCATATGATTAGCCAGAAAAGACAAGGGGAGTTTGTGGATAAGCTGTATCAAGGTATTAATACCTTTGCCAAGGCATTTAACCCCCGCCCAGTAGTTTATCGAACCAACGACTTTAAGACCAATGAATATCGGAAACTCCAAGGCGGTGAAGAATACGAGGCGATTGAAGAGAATCCTATGCTTGGCTATAGAGGAGCTTCGCGATATATTACCGACGTCGAGGTGTTTAAACTGGAGATAGAAGCCATAAAGAAGGTAAGGCAGAAGTACAAAAATCTATGGGTGATGATTCCTTTCATCCGCACTGTTGATGAGTTGGCTCGAACCAAGCAGCTCGTGGAATCCCAGGGGCTAAAGCGTTCTGAAGACTTTAAATTGTGGATGATGGTTGAGGTGCCGTCCAACATCTTCCTTATGGAGAAGTTCCTTGAACTCGGCATTGATGGCATATCCATCGGCTCAAATGACCTGACCCAGCTTATCCTGGGGATTGACCGGGATAGCGAAAAGTTAGCCGAGACCTTTGACGAACGAAATGAGGCAGTGCTCATCGCTCTAGAAAGGGCGATTAAGGTATCAAAGAGTATGGGTGTCACCTCCTCTATCTGTGGGCAGGCACCCTCAGTATACCCCGAGCTTACCGAAAAGCTGGTGGAATGGGGTATCACCTCGGTTTCGGTAAGTCCGGATATGATTGGCACCACCAGAGAGATAATTGCTAAAGCAGAAGCTAGATTAGAAGGCCGATGATTGGTCAGCTCAATATCCGCCAGCTAGCTGAAGAAAGGGAGGAGAGCCTTTCACCCTATGCCGTGAAAAGCAAGTCTTCGCGGGGCAGGCTTAAAGATGAAAAGCCCTGCCCGGTTCGCACTGCCTTTCAGCGTGACCG
Organism: Dehalococcoidales bacterium; assembly: GCA_023129255.1. Classification (GTDB taxonomy): domain Bacteria; phylum Chloroflexota; class Dehalococcoidia; order Dehalococcoidales; family BS750m-G39; genus JAGMCH01. The sequence goes on along the minus strand of JAGMCH010000072.1, from coordinate 7,379 downwards.
CGACCGCATCATCCACTGCAAGTCCTTCCGCCGGCTCAAGCATAAGACGCAGGTTTTCATTGCCCCATTGGGTGACCACTATGTAACCCGGCTCACCCATACCCTGGAGGTGGCTCAAATAGCCCGCACCATCGCTCGTGCCCTGAACCTCAATGAGGATTTGACGGAAGCGATTGCCCTCGGTCACGACCTGGGTCATACCCCTTTCGGTCATGTTGGCGAGGAGGTGCTGGATGAACTGTATCACCAGGGATTCAGGCACAATGAGCAGAGCCTGCGCGTGGTTGACCTCCTGGAGAATGATGGCCAGGGGCTCAATCTCACCTGGGAGGTGAGAGACGGCATCTTAAACCACTCCAAGACCAGAGTAGATATCTGGGGGGAGGGCTGGGGAAAGGTTAATACCCTTGAGGGTGAAGTGGTCAAGATTTCAGATTCCATCGCCTACATCAATCATGATATTGACGATGCCATAAGAGCCGGCATGATAGCCGAGGGCGATTTACCCCTCTCCGCTATTGTCAAATTAGGTAACACCCGCTCTCTCCGCATCAGTACTATGGTCTATGATATTATTGAGCAATCCTGGGCAGTTAGGGAACATGACAAGGAAAATCCCGCCATAACTATGAGCCCTGAGATTCTGGAGGCAACCAATACCCTGCGCAACTTTCTCTTTGAGCGGGTGTACAATATACGCTCAGCACAGAAGGAGTCAAAAAGGGCAAGAGGGGTGGTTCGCGCCTTATATAAATATTTTAACCAGCATGAAGATAAGTTGCCGGCAGAATACCGTTTTTACAGTGATGAGGTGGAGCGGAGGGTGGTGGACTATATCGCTGGCATGACCGACCAATATGCCCTGAGAATGGCTGAAGAGCTTTCTCTAATCAAAGGCAAGGCTAAATAAAGTATTAAACCCCTTTTATAATCTTTTCCCACCCACCACCCTTAAGGAGGGGGGAGGCTGAAGGAGAGTCCCAGAGAGACGGAGCCTCTTTTGGGCGGGTGGGTGGGAAGAAAGACGCCTGAAAGCGGGGGGATAAAGGGGGAGGGGGTTATAAAACTAAGATGAGCGTTATAGACGAGGTAAAGCAGAGAGCCGACATCGTAGACATTGTCGGCCAGTATGCCAAATTGACCAAAAGCGGGCGAACCTTCAGGGGGCTATGCCCGTTCCATAGTGAAAAACACCCCTCCTTCTTCGTCTATCCTGAGCAGCAGAGCTGGCACTGCTTTGGTGCCTGCAATACCGGCGGCGACGTCTTTTCCTTCGTTATGAAAAAGCAGGGCATCGACTTTGGGGAGGCACTGCGACAACTTGCCCAGAGAGCGGGGGTCGCCCTCCCATCAAGATTTGAACCGGGGGTGGAAAGTGAGGAGAGGCAAAGGTTATACCAGATTAACCAGGCGGCGGCTCTATACTTCCACAACCTGCTTAACTCCCCGGCGGGGGAAAAGGCAAAAAGCTATGTCACAGAACGAGGTTTCTCAGCGCAGACCATCAGCGACTTCCAATTAGGCTATAGTCCCAATAGCTGGGAGGGGCTAAAACAATATCTTATGGAGAGAGGCTATACCGAGAGCGAACTGCTGACCGCCGGTTTGATAATAGAGCCAGAAGGGAAGAAAACCCACGACCGATTTCGCAACAAGTTAATGTTCCCCATATCCGATGCCCGAGGACGCATTATCGGATTTGGCGCCAGGGTGCTCGATGACTCGCTGCCCAAATATATTAATTCGCCACAGACGCCAGTCTTCGATAAAAGCGGCAGCCTTTACGGCATAAACCTGGCGAAAGATGCCATTAGACAGCAAGACCAGGCGGTGATTGTAGAGGGCTACATGGATGTTATCACCGCCCACCAGAATGGTTTCAGCAACGTGGTTGCCTCTATGGGGACTTCGGTTACCGAGAAGCAGGTAAGCACCCTAAAGAGACTGACCAAAAACATAACCTTAGCTCTTGATGCCGACGCTGCTGGAGAGGAAGCTATGCTGCGGGGTGTGGGCTTTGAAAACACCCTTGGTGCCGAGGTAAAGGTCATCATCCTGCCCCAGGGCAAAGACCCCGACGATGTTATCAAACAAGATGCCAAGACCTGGCAAAAACTACTGGAAGAGGCTCTGCCTGTAGTCGATTATACCTTCAATATGGTCGCCTCTGAGCTTGACCTGACTACAGCCAAGGGCAAGTCTTTAGCCGTAGATAAGCTTCTGCCCATCATCGCCGAGATAAAGGACCCGATACGCCAAGCCCACTATCTACAAAAGCTGGCTCAACTGCTCAAGGTCAGCGAACACAGCCTAGAAGCGGCTCTAGCCAGAATTAGACCCAGACAAGTTAGAGGCAGGGCTGAGGAGCCCAAACCAGAGGCGGCGACATATCTGCACCCACTCTTGTCCAGTCCTCTTGAGGAGTATTGCCTGGCGCTACTCTTGCAGCATCCAGAGCTCAAGGTTAAGGATGAAGGGCTTTTGCCTGAATACTTTGAAAATAGCGAAAACCGTGAAATCTTTATCGCTTGGCAGCAAAGTGATAAAATAGAATTAGTCAAAGAGAAATTAGCGCCGGCAATTCATGAGCACCTTGATTCCCTATTAAACAAGAACTTATCGAGCACTAAAATAGAGCAAAAATATGCTGAGTGTGCTCTTCGGCTACGGGAAAAATTCCTCCGCAGCCTGGCAACGAAAATAGAGGCGGTATTAGCCCTAGAAGCTCAGTCAGGAGGCAAGGCTGCCGACCTGGCTAAACTCAAGGAGCAAGGGGTAGAGGTCAATATCCAATTGGGCGAGGTTTTTGCCCAAAAAAGCCGGAAGAGGCTTGAGCAAAGGTCGAGGACTCTTTGAGGGATGAGGAAATGAACCCAGACAACAACAAGGATAACACACGCTTCCCGTCACAAAATAAGGAAGATGAGAGGCTAAATGCCGAATCGGAGAGGACAACCGGTTCACGTGCCCGCTTCCGTGAATCTGAGGGTGAAACAGAGACTGAAGACGTAACTGAGCCAACTCCACGATGGCGCGAGGCAAGGCACCTTGATATTGAGAAACCAGAGTCCACCACGGAGCTAGAGACAGAAACGCCACTAGGGCATCTGGAAGAGCAGGAGATAGTAGATGACCCGGTTCGCATGTACCTCCACGAAATTGGCCGGGTTCACCTTCTCACTGCTGCTGAGGAAAAGGTCTTGGCTAGAAAGATGGAGGAGGGCAGGCGCATCAGAGAGATTAAACAGGGCTACCTGCTGAAACATGGGAGAGACCCTTCGGCAACTGAAATAATAATTGCTATACTTCAGGAGTTGTCCCAGGCTGCCACCACCATCCATCTTCTCCAGGAAGAGCTTCAGCTAACACCCGCTGCACGCTTTATTGAGACCATCTCCAACGCCACATTGCGAGAAAGTATTGAAAACGAGATAAAACCACAACCAGTCCTGGCTATTGCCTACCAGACAGATAAATCTATACATGAAGCTGAGCATCTCCTCATAAAGCTATCACTAAATATCAACCTGCTGCCCAAGGAAGTCCTCGATGTTATTGGAAATAGGGTCTCTCTGGCTGGCATAGAGACCCTGGTGACCAAGCCTGCTCGCATCAATTCCATTCAGGCTTATGAGCAGCAGCTCCAGGCTTACCTGGAGAATATCGAACGTGAAGCGGAAAAGTCAGAGACCCATCTCACTGAAGCCAACCTGCGTTTAGTGGTCAGCGTAGCCAAGAAACATATTGGACGAGGCATGTCGCTCCTCGACCTCATTCAGGAGGGGAATATTGGACTGCTTAGAGCCGTGGAGAAATTTGATTACCGCAAAGGCTATAAATTCAGCACCTATGCCACCTGGTGGATTCGGCAGGCTATTACTCGAGCTATAGCTGACCAGGCTCGTACTATTCGCATCCCAGTTCATATGGTTGAGACCATCAATAAACTGCTACGGGTAAGTCGCCGTCTGGCTCAGGAATATGGGCGAGAGCCTACCGCCAAGGAAATCGGTAAGGAAATGGAAATATCTCCAGAAAAGGTGGGGGAGATAGTCAAGGTATCACAACTGCCAATATCGCTGGAGTCGCCAATGGGTGAGGAGGAGGACAGCCACTTAGGCGACTTTATAGAAGACCGCAATGCTCTGCCGCCGGCTGATGCCGCCTCCAAACAGCTACTCAAGGAGCAAATAGATTCCGTGCTATCCAGCCTCAGCCCCCGAGAGCAACGGGTGCTCCAGCTCAGGTTTGGCCTTGAGGATGGGCGAAGCCGAACCCTGGAGGAGGTGGGGAAGGAGTTTAACGTAACCAGAGAGCGAATTCGCCAGATTGAAGCCAAGGCACTGCGTAAGCTGCGCCACCCCAGCCGAAGCCGAAGATTAAAGGATTACCTGGAATAATAAGAACTAGCCGAACATCCCCCTTAAATCCTTGGGTAGTTTACCGCCAACCCCCATCTTCATCAGCTTTTGCATCTGGCGAAACTGGTTAATGAGCTGATTGATATCCTGTGGCTTTACCCCACTCCCCTGAGCAATGCGACGGCGCCGGCTGCCATCAATAATATTTGGATTACGCCTCTCCTCAGGGGTCATAGAAAGTATCATCGCCTCAACCTTCTTTAGCTGCTTCTCCTCCATGCCCTCAGGCAATCGCCTCGCCAGCTGTGAGGCTCCGGGCAGCATCTCCACCAGCTGGGCTACCGGCCCCATCTTTTGTACCTCCCTGAGCTGAGATAGAAAGTCCTCTAAATTGAAGCTGGCAGTTCGTATCTTCTTCTCCAGCTCCTTGACCCGCTTCTCGTCAAAGGTCTTTTCCGCCTTCTCAATAAAGGTCAGCACATCACCCATACCCAAGATGCGCGATGCCAAGCGGTCAGGGTAAAAAGGCTCAAAGGCGTCAACCTTCTCCCCGATACCGATAAACTTAATCGGCACTCCGCTAACCCACCGGATAGAAAGAGCCGCCCCACCCCGGGCATCACCGTCCATCTTGGTCAGGATAAGCCCGGTCAAGCCCAAGCGGGAGTTAAACTCTTCCGCCATCCGCACTGCATCCTGCCCGGTCATGGCATCGACCACCAGCAGCGCCTCGTCAGGCTTCAGCTCCTTTTTAACTAAAGCCAGCTCCTCCATCATTGGCTCGTCTATATGCATACGCCCGGCAGTATCAACAATGACCCAGGTAGCGGCCAGCTCCTTTGCCTGCTTCAAGGCATGAACACAGACGTCCTTACTCTTTGAGCCAGCCTTCTCCCGATAAACGGGAAGGTCAAGCTGCTCGCCCAGGGTAACCAGCTGTTCAATAGCCGCCGGCCGGCGGTTATCGGCAGCTACCAGGAGGGGGCGCTGCCCGGAATGCTTTAAGTGAAGAGCCAGCTTAGCGGCGGTGGTGGTCTTGCCCGAGCCTTGAAGTCCTGCCAACATAACTACCGAAGGTGGGTGAGACGACGGCTGCAATTTGCTCTGTCCCTCGCCCAAGGTTTTAATAAGCTCCTCGTTGACGATTTTGATTATCTGCTGAGCTGGAGTTAGGCTCTCCAGAACTTCAGCGCCCAGGGAGCGCTCCCTCACCCTCTCGGTAAAGTCCTTGGCCACCTTGAAATTGACATCCGCTTCCAGAAGAGCTAATCGCACCTGGCGCAGGGCATCATCTATATCCTTCTCACCGAGCTTGCCCCGGCTGCTCAGCTTGCGAAATACAGCGCTTAACTTGTCACTGAGAATCTCAAACATGGCAACTTCATTCTAACGGGGGGAGTGTTAAGCGTCAAGCTGTTTTCCCCAACCCCAACCCCCTTTTTAACGGTTCTCTTACTTCCCACCCTCCCACCCTCAAAGGCTTCGCCTCTCTCTGACTCTCCTCACTCCAGGTGGTTATTAAGAGCGTTCGAGAGGATGTTCTATATACGGGTGTCTAAGAGGGGCTTTGCCCCTCTTTTTATTTTCCTCCCCCTCTCCTTTGAAGGAGAGGGGGAACGAGGGGGTGAGGTAGATAGTAGATAAATAATTCCTTAATTTGTGCTAAAATAAGCTCAAATGATTCCCATCAAGCTGGCAGTGCGCAATTTTATGTGCTACCGGGATAATGTGCCCCCGCTTTACTTTGATGGCATTCACACCGCCTGTATTTCCGGCGAAAACGGCAACGGCAAGTCAGCCTTAATTGACGCTATGACCTGGGCGCTATGGGGGAAAACGCGGGCTAAGAGCGACGATGACCTCATCCACCAGGGGCAGACGGAGACGGAGGTGGAGTTCGACTTCGCCGTGGGCGAGCAGCCATACCGCATCATACGCAAACACGCCAAGCCCAAGCGCCGGGGAGGCTCAGGAAAAACCATTCTTGAGTTCCAGATAGCCGCTGACGGCGGCTTTAAGTCAATCAGCGGCGACAGCATAACCCAGACCCAGCAGAAAATCATCGACACCTTGCACATGGACTACCCCACCTTCATCAACAGTGCCTTCCTCAGGCAGGGTCACGCCGATGAATTCACCAATCAACCCCCGACTAAACGCAAGGAGGTGCTGGGTAATATCCTGGGGCTTTCCTTCTATGATGAGCTTGAGCAGAGGGCTAAAGAACTGGCCAAAGAACAGGAAACAGAAAAGGGGCAGCTTGACAGCGCCATCCAGGATATCAGCGACGAATTAGCCCAAAAGCCGGTCTATGAGGCTGAGCTGGAACAGGCACAGACAGGACTAGCCCAAATAGAAAAGGTAAAAACAGAGCAGGAATCCAGGCTCAATAGCCTCAGGCGGGAAAAGGAGGCTCTGGAAAACAAGAAGCAGCAACTAACCCAGCTCGAGGAGCATATAACCGCCACTAAAAGAGAGTTAGAGCGCCGTGACCAGGAAGTTGTGCAATACCAATCACGCATCAAAGGATATGAGGAACTTATCGCCCAGCGTTCGTCTATAGAAGAAGGCTATGCCCAATTAACCGAAGCCCGAAGACAAAACGAGGAGCTAAACCAGAAGCTAGGGTTACTGGTTAAATTAAGGGAGAGAAAGAGCCAGCTAGAGATGGCTATAGAGCGAGCGCAGGCAAATTTAATCGCCGAACATAAATTAGCTCAAAGCAAAATCACCGAATTAGAGGTTAAGTCGGCAAGACTGTCCCAACTTAAAAACGAGCTACAGCAGGCGGAAGCCCAATTGCACCAGTTATCTGAACAGGAAGAGATGCTGAACAGGAAAAGACAAACCAGCCAGGAGCTACGAAAGCAGATAAACTATCTGGAGTCCAGCCAAACCAGCCTGGAACGGGAAATAAAGGAGCTAATAGAAAAAATCAACCTCCTATCGACTCAAACCGAGGCTAAATGCCCCTTATGTGAAACCGAGCTGGGCGAAGACGGCTTAAAACGGATTGAA
>JAGMCH010000071.1 GCA_023129255.1 Dehalococcoidales bacterium | reverse complement strand
GCCGAGCTAGCCAGCAAGAAAACAGAGCTTGAGGCGCTGGAAGGCGAAATATCACCGCTAGAAGCCAGGCTAAATCAGGATAAAGCCTCGTCACAGAGTAAAGTCAGTCTCCTCAACCAAGGCATTAACGAAGCCCAGGCAGCCGATAACCAGCTAAACCAGGAAAGGGAGAGACTGACCGAGATTGAACAGAGCCTGGCCAGCAAGGACTTTGCTGCCGCGGAGCAACAGGCGTTAGCCCAGGTTGAGGGGGAATTAGCCCAGCTTGACTACGATTCACAGCAGCATGAGCAAGTCCGCCGCCGCCTCACCGAGCTCGAGCAATATGAAAGCCCCAAGCGGAAACTGGAAGAAGCCGATAGGCTTATCGAGCAAGAGAGGGAAGCAGCCCATAAAGCCGAGGAAGCCAGCCAGGAGCTACGCCAGAGGCTGGAGGTTGACCAGCAAAAAGGGCAAAACTTGAGCCAAGAACTGGACGCCCTCCCCCAGCTAACCAGTGATTTAACTCAGGCTGAAACCGCTTACCAGGCGCTGACCGCCCAGCAAAAGCAAGCCCAGGAGCTAATGTGGAGCGTGAAGTCAAAACTGGAGCGCTGTTCTGAGCTGGAGATAAAGAAGAGAGAAAAGGAAAAGCTGCTGGGAGAAGCGTCAAAAGAAGAGAAAATCTATAAAGACCTGGCTCAAGCCTTCGGTAAAAAGGGGATACAAGCCCTGCTCATTGAGATAGCACTGCCTGAAATTGAGGCTGAAGCCAATCGGCTGCTGGGACGGATGACGGATAATAGAATGCACGTGAAAATTGAAACCCAGCGGGAAACCAAGAAGGGAGATTTACTAGAAACCCTGGATATCAATATTGCCGACGAGCTAGGAACACGAAATTATGAAATGTTCAGCGGTGGCGAAGCCTTTCGCATCGACTTTGCCGTTCGTATTGCCCTGTCCAAGCTATTAGCCAGAAGAGCCGGGGCACCACTGCCCACCCTAATCATTGATGAAGGCTTTGGCACTCAAGATAGCAGTGGTATAGAAAAACTTAAAGAAGCAATAAACTCTATTCAGGACGACTTTGACAAGATACTGGTCATCACCCATATTGAGGAGCTCAGAGACGCCTTCCCCACCCGCATTGATGTCGTTAAAACCGCCCAGGGCTCAACGCTGTCACTGAGTTAATTTATAGCCCCAGGTCGTCGGCAATTCCCTTCATTGCCTCCAGCCCCAGCTCAAGAAATTCGTCAAGCTCAAGCCCAATTTCAGTGCATTGAGAGATTTGCTCTCTATTTGCCCCGGCAGCAAAGCTCTTCTCCTTAAACCTCTTCCTCACCGACCTAACCTCAACACCAGCTAATTTCTTATCCGGGCGAACCAGGGCAGCAGCAATTATTAAGCCGGTTAGCGGGTCGGCACAAAACAGGGCTTTGTCCAGATTTGTCTCCCGGGGAATGCCATGAGTTGGGTTATGGCATAGTATGGCATGAGCCATAGCCTCACTGGCTCCCAGTTCCCTAACCAGGTCAGCCCCCAGCTTACTATGGGTGCTCATATCGCCTTCGGTGAGCTCCATATCTATATCATGCAGCAGCCCGGTAAGTCCCCACTCCTCCTCACCCTCGCCAAGGTGCCTGGCTAGAGCCCGCATTATAGCCTCGGTAGCCAGCATGTGCTTTATCGTGTTTTGGTTTTCAACATTGGCTTTGATAGAGTCAAGTGCTTCTTCTCGAGTCACCATCACCTCCTTTGCTGCCGGGCAGAAATGGCTAACCGCTCAAAGCATACTCCATATCCTTATCTTTATGCAATACCCGACCCAGATACTGACCGGTGGCTGAGGATTTCTCACCAGCTATCTCCTCAGGGGTGCCGGTGGCGACAATATAGCCGCCACGGTCGCCAGCCCCCGGTCCCAGGTCAATAATATGGTCGGCATTCTTAATCACATCCAGGTGATGCTCAATGACCACCACCGTATTACCGGCGTCAACCAGACGCTGCAATACCCGTAGCAGAGCAGCCACATCCTCAAAGGAGAGACCGGTAGTTGGCTCATCAAGGATATAAAGTGTCCTTCCCGTAGACCGCCGCGATAGCTCGGTGGCAAGCTTCACCCGCTGTGCCTCACCGCCGGAGAGAGTGGGCGCCGGCTGACCGAGACGAATATAGCCCAGCCCCACATCCCGCAGTGTCTGCAGCTTATTTTTCACCTTGGGGAAATGGTCAAAGAAGGCAAGCGCCTGCTCCACAGTCATATCCAGCACCTCAGCGATGTTCTTGCCCTTAAACCTAATCTCCAGAGCCTCACGGTTATAGCGCTTCCCCTTGCACACCTCGCAGGCAACGGTAACATCGGGCAGGAACTGCATCTCAATCTGAATAAACCCCTCCCCGCGGCAGGCTTCACAGCGCCCGCCCTTAACATTAAACGAGAACCTGCCCAGAGCATAGCCTCTCATCCGAGCCTCAGGAACAGTGGCAAAAAGCTCACGGATAGGGGTAAAGATCCCGGTATAAGTGGCGGGATTGCTACGAGGGGTACGCCCAATAGGCGACTGGTCAATATTGACTACCTTATCAATATGCTCAACACCGATAATACCATCACAGTCGCCCGCCCTCTCCCGTGAACGATAGAAGAGCTGTGCCAGCTTCTTATACAAAATATCGTCAATAAGGGTGCTCTTACCACTGCCGGAAACGCCGGTGACACCGACAAACTTGCCCAGGGGAATATGGACGTCTATATCTTTAAGGTTGTTCTGCCTCGCCCCCTTGATAACTATCTCCTCGCCCGAGCCGGGGCGGCGCTTGGGGGGTAGAGGAATCTGCTTGGCGCCGCTGAGATACTGGCCGGTTATTGACTCCTTGCAGCCCACAATATCAGCTAGCTTGCCTGTGGTTACAATCCACCCCCCGTGCTCGCCGGCTCCGGGTCCCATATCAATAATGTGGTCAGCCGCCCTCATCATAGCTTCATCATGCTCCACCACCAGTATGGTATTACCCAGGTCTCTCAGCCGCTTCAAGGTCTCAATCAAACGAAAGTCGTCGGCGGGGTGCAGACCTATTGTCGGTTCGTCACAGATATAAAGCACACCCATAAGCCCGCTACCAATCTGGGTCGCCAGCCGGATGCGCTGTGCCTCACCACCAGCCAGAGTAGCCGAGGGGCGGTCAAGGGTAAGATAGTCCAGGCCAATGTCCTTGAGAAAACCTAAGCGGGCTTGAATTTCCTTGAGGATTTGGTGAGCTATCGTCTGCTCCCGTTTCTTGAGCACCGCCTTCTTACCATCACCGCCAATAGCCGCCACCCACCCCATTGCCTGAGTGACCGACATTGAGCTGACCTCAACGATATTCTTATCACCGACGGTCACCGCCAGCGACTCCGGCTTAAGCCTTTTACCCTGACAAACAGGACAGGGGCGGGAGACGGTATAGCGTTCAATCTCAGTCCGGGTGCGCTCAGACTGGGTATCCCGACCCAACCGCTCCAAATAGGGAATTACTCCCTCATAACCGGTAAAGTATCCCTTCACCCGCCCGAAGCGGTTGCGGTATCTTATCAGCTCCCCCCCCTCCCCATAAAGGATAACCTTAAGGTGATGCTCGCCTAGCTCCTTTACCGGGCTATGAGTGGAAAACCCATAGCGTCGGGCAAGCATCTCCAGCTCCCCGGCATGCCAGGAATACCACCACCCGGGATGAATCGCCCCTTGAGCTATGGACAGTTCCTTATTGGGGATAATCATCTCCGGGTCTATCTCCAGCTTAACCCCCAAGCCAGTGCAGGCACGACAGGCGCCATGAGGCGAATTAAAGCTGAAGGTTCTGGGGGCAATCTCACCCAGGCTAACCCCGCAGTGGACGCAGGCAAAGTGCTCCGAGAACAAAAGTTCCTCACCTTGAGCAACAGACACCAGTACCACCCCAGCCCCAAGCTTAATGGCAGTCTCCACCGAGTCAGCAATGCGACTCTGGTCGCTTTGCCCAATTACCAATCTGTCCACCACCACCTCAATGGAGTGTTTCTTGTTCTTATCCAGTTG
>JAGMCH010000070.1 GCA_023129255.1 Dehalococcoidales bacterium | reverse complement strand
GGAGCATCCAACCTTTTAAGTTCGTGGTGTACCAATTTAGCTACTCGCTCCTCAGTAACATACCCGTTTTCCCTGAGCTCAAGGTACAGGTGTAGTATTGGTTTCTCCCTGACCTCCTTGCGCACTGTCCACTCTTTATAGGCTACCCCTGTGTTCTCTATAGCCTGCCAGATAACCTTTTCTGTTAACCGGGTGAAACCGGCGATGTCAATCATGTCATCCACCCGAGAGTGAAATACCATCTGAGGGATGTCTATGTTGAGCTGTTCGTTGCGCAGTGATGTTATCTCAATCATATCGCCGAGCTTATACCTGATAAGCGGTCCACCGTAGAAGTTGGTAATGACGAGTTCATACATTTCTCCCGGCTTAACCTCATCTAGAAGTAGTGTGCTCGGTTGGTAGAAGGGGTCCTCTCTGGATTTCAGGCTTTCTTCCTGAGGAATAAACTCCAAGAAGTTGAGGTGAGGTATGAAAGTCATACCCTGATAATCCCATGTTTGTGTAGCCATAATTATGCCCTCGGTGCCACCATAGACATCCAGGGGATACCTCCCCCACATCTCCTTGACCTTCTCCCTGAATACTGAGCCATCTGAGCCGGTTGAGACTAGTCCCTTAAGCTTCCAGATATCCCTGGGTAGTATTGGACGGCGAGCCAGTTTGCTTTTTATTAATCCTTTTAGTAGGCGGGATAGAGCCTTGGGGTTACCCAGTAGAGGTTTAATCTCGATTTTCCTGTTTCTCTGGCTGAAGCGTTCGCCAATGGCTACCAGCACACTGGACAGGGCGAAAAATATGTCCAGCCCCTCAGATAGAGCCATTTTGAAACCGAGCTGCACTCTGTCCTCAAAGGACATAGTCTCGGCTGCTTTTACCGGGGGCAGAAAGTCAAACAATTCATGAGGGGCGGCGTGGATTAGCGAGCCGGTGGTGTAGGGTGGGGGGGCTAGAGCATAAAGGATTTTGTCCTTTCTCTTGTAGGCGATTTCGCCCTTTTGTTGGCAGCAGGAGAAGGCTAGGCAGGCGAAGATCAGGGCTCGCAGTTCGGCAAACTGCCTGGCAGTAACTGGGATCCACTTGAAAGGATACTCACCAGACCTGCCTGAGGTGTGTTGCCAAAACATCGGTTTCTGTGGCAGCGCCCGCTCATTTTTGGTTAAGAGGAATGGTTCATAATCAGCATAGGTGGTTAGTAGCACTTGACTGCGGAATTCCTCCACAGTTCTGGGCTCAGCCCCACGCATGATACTCCTGCCCAGCTTACTCCTTTTAAGTAGCTCTAGCTGCTCCAAGAGTAACCGCCGCTGAATATTCATGCAATCCTCTAAGCTCAGGTCAATAAAGCTGCAGCACTTTTGCCATAGTTCTTCATTTTTACCCTGGACCAGTAATTCAGCTTCTGTAGTCATTTTATTTTCTCCTTTGGCTCCAGATTTTAGGCTCCGGCTTGCTTTAGAGAGTTTATGAAGGCGCTTATGCTCCGTCGGTTGGGCACAAGCATTGGCGTTTGCCGCCTATAGGTGTCATATCCCTCAAACATCCTGCCGAAGAAGAACCTGTCCTGAATAGTCACTAGCAGGATATCCAGCAAAATCCATATTGGTGAGGCGATGAGCATTAGGCTTGACCTTGAAACTAGAACTAGAGAGAGCATGACCAGGATAAGCCAATGCTCCCCTGGGTGACGGACAAGGGCATACAGCCCGGTTGTTACCAGCTTGTCGCCGACACCGGTGGCAACATATGTCTTGCGGAAAGGGAGATTAATAAACAGGGAATATATCAGCAGGAAGAAGGAAATTGAAAGTAGCGCCCAGCCTAACCAGGTTGACCAGATAGGTAGTGGCAGCTTATCTGGGGTAAGGCATGCCATTATAACTGAGTAAGCCAGTAAGCCACTACCTGCTATCCAGGTAACTGGTTTTGCCCCCGGAATCCTTTTTAGGGAGACGATGTCAAAAATGTGTATTACTAGGAAACCAAGGCTACCTAAAGCTATATAGATCATGCTAGCGCTGCCCTTTGCCTATATCCTCATCTTCGCCAAGTGGCGAATTCCTTATTCTGAATATGGCAGATTGCACTAGCAAAGGGAAGGTTTTATGTTCTAGAACAATGTTCTACCCCTTGAAGTTAATTAAAAAACCCCTTCTCCAGAGGAGAAGGGGTTCAAAATCGCTTCCGGCTTCTAAACTTAAACTATTTCCATTTAATCTTAGCCTCTTTGCCCTTACCTTCAGGGCCCTTACCTTCAGGGGCTAGGTGATTTTCCAGTTCTTCTAGCTTGCTGCTCATCTCCTCAAATTCAGTTTTTGGCGATTGTTTGCCCAACTCAAGCCCATAGCTAACAAAGAAGTCGAGGAAGCTTCTAAGGAGCTTCTTTATATCCTGCTCAAAAGAATAAACCTCTTCCTTGGTGGCATACTGTTGCTCTTGAACCTCTTCTTTTAGTTGACCATCAATCAAAAAATCGATGAATTCAGCCTGGCTCATATCCCCACGGTTATCATCGATTTTCTTAACAACCTCCGCCGGCATTATCAGCATTCTTTTATCACCCATAAAATCTCTCCCTCAGTTGGTGTTGCTTATCGCTGGTAGCGTTTAAAGCGTTAAGACAATTTTTAGCGCTACCACCCTGTTGATGAATACTAGTAGCGCTTTCCTTTTTCCACCTTTATTTAAAAGATGAGAGGACTTGAAGGTCAGCCCTCCTCTACCAACTCAAGCATTTCTAGGATACTATCTATATTTCTCAGTAGCCTGAGACCTTTTCTGGTCACTCTATAGGTCACAACTGGGTTTCCCACCGTTACTTTATTTATTAGCCCCAGTTGCAGCAAGAAGTGGAGATATTTTTGTAGCTGGCTATAGCTCATATTGGCACTATACATTATTTCAGTCTTGCCAGCTTCACCTAGCCTTAACATATCGGCTATCACTTCAATGTTAGACCTTCGGCGTTCTATCTTCATTATCTGCTTACCATCTAGTACTTTTGACCTATTACTAGTGGGCTATATCCTACCCTAGTAAAGAGGTGTTTGTCAAGAGGTAGCCAAAATATGTGGCTAAAATAGTCCCAGATACCAATTGAGGATGTCGCTTCCATACAACAGGGTAATTATAGTAGCTAAGGAGAGGAAGGGAGCGAAGGGAATGCCCTCCTTCCGTTTCTTTATCTTAAGGGTGAGCAGAATCACAGCCACTATACCGCCGAAAATTACCGCCAGAAGCAGGGCAACCAATATCAAGTAGCCAGTAACTATGCCTATCAAGGCTGCCATCTTAACATCTCCCCAGCCCATGCCCCCTCTGGAGATAAGAACTATTAGTAAAAGCAATACCAGACCGGTGCCGCCACCAATAACAGCTTGAACAATCCCCGGCTGAGGTAAGTAGGTATTGACCAGTGAAGCTGCTTCCCCACTGAGATGAGCTACCTTGGACGGAGGCAAAAAGGCGCTGATGAGCAAAGCCACTGCCGCAGCCGGGTAAACTATCTTGTTCAAGATAAGCCCGTGCTCCAGGTCAATGACCATAAGAGTAATGAACAGGCAGCAGTAAAAAGCGGCAACGGCCAGTTCAATGCTCAAACCATAGTGCCAGTAGAGGTAGCCAAACAGGACCCCAGTGCTAATCTCCACCCAGAGTATTCGTCTGGGAATGGGAGCCTGGCAGTAGCGGCAGCGGCCGCGTAGCCATAGGTAGCTGAAAACAGGAATCAGGTCTTTTATGGCCAGGCGGCGATTGCAGGAAGCGCAATGAGAGGCGGGGAAAAGGAGTGACTCGTTGCTGGGCAGACGGTCGATACAGACATTGAGGAAGCTAGCTATAGTCATGCCTAACAGGATGAAAATAACTATAAAGATAGCTTCAATCACGGTCTCTATTTTGTATGCTTTTGCCGATAAAGTCAATAAAGGCTATGATATAGGCATTCTGGATAAGGTCTTCATTGCTGTTCCCGGGCTGGCCAGGGAAGCCAAGCAATTTGCTCAGAGGCAGAGAATCAAGGTCTATGAAGCCGAGGAACTGGAGCCCTCTAGCTAGCCCCCTGTTACCGCTGACTAACCATTACTAATGGACTATTGACATGAAAAACTCCCACATTTCTAGCCCTATATTACTATATCTTACCGTTGCTAACCATTACTAGTGAACTATTGACATAAAAATGGCCTCGTTATATCATAAACATACCTAACTATTAATAGGCTAAACTGAGTCTAAATAACCAAGAAGGGAGGTGACAAATGAAAATAGGGAGGTTTATGAGGAAGTTCAGGAAGCAGTTTCGCTATGGGCAGAAGGGCTTCACCCTGATTGAGCTGCTGATAGTGGTTGCCATTCTGGGTATCCTGGCGGCTGTGATTGTGCCTAATCTGGCCACTTTCCTGGGCACGGGACAAGTGGCGGCAGCTAATACCGAGGTAGCCAATGTGGAGACGGCGGCCTTGGCTTTTTACGCTGATACCAATGGTGATTGGCCGACCTCTACCAACACTACCGGGGCTAACGACTCATTACGCGACGGTCCAGGTACTGCTGTCTATCTCAGCGCTGACGCGGTATATAATTACGCATTTGATGGTAATGGTAAGGTCTCTGTCACAGATGACACAGCCTGGCCTGATGACGCTAATGTAAAGTGGGATGTTGATTCTCATACGTGGATGAAACAATAAGTAGCGTAATTTCCTGAAGCTTCAGATTAAGCCAAGCAATTCGGAAAAGCTTATCGGTGGGGTTATTTAAGCTCAACCCTGCCGATGAGCTTTTCTATTCATTGTTTGTCTTCTGGTGAACCAGGGTGTTTAAGAGGGGCGTTAGCCCCTCTTAATTTTTTTCCTCCCCTTCCCCTTATCAAGGGGAAGGGGATAAAGGGGATAGGGTTCATAATAATCCAAGGAAAGAGTTTTTGACAATTTGCTCTTCACCGCTAGCTCATAATAAGGTATACCGTATATGTAGCGTAGCTAGATGTTTTTTGAAAGCTTGAGCCAGAGTAGTGCTTGACGAAGAGGATAATTTGGTAACACGCTTTACCAGTGTCAGAATGAATTAAAATCAGTTCTTGAAGGCTGGCTGCTAGTCAAGATAAGGCACGGTGACCATCTACCTATCATAGATGAGGTTGACTTGAATAAGGGGATACCAACCCTCAAGGAAATTGTAGCCCATGGCTAGGTGGTCGCCATGTAAAAGAAGGACTTTCATAAAGAAACTAGGCAGCTTAGGTTTCAGCCTACCCGAGCCGGGTGGGCGCCATTTTTATATGCGACATACACCCTGACCCTTCCCACTAATCCTGAATACCCCGTAGCCCAGCTTAGGATGCTGCTTAAAGAGGTGGAACAGATTATAGGTAGGGAAATTTCCTAGAAAGAGTGGCAAAGCCTGTAGAGGTGGGGGGCTATTTGATTTCCACCTTGCCGATGAGCTTTTCTACTTCCTCGCGCTCGTTGCAGAAAGCGAGCAGGTTTTCGCCGGTGATGAGCTGTTTAAGATAGAGGTTGACCAGGGCTTCATCAAGCGAAATCATACCTATTTCCCGGTGAGTGCGGATTACATTGGGTAACTGGTAGATTTTGCCCTCGCGGATGAGGTTCCTCACCGGTGGATTAGCCAGCATAACCTCAACCGCAGCTATCCTCCCTGAGCCGTTAGCCCGGGGGACAAGCGTCTGACATAGCACACCAATCAGTAAGGAAGCTAACCGCGTCTGGGCTAGATGGCGCTCCTCGGGTGGGAATAAATCTATTATCCTCTCCATTGCTTGAGTGGCGCTGGGGGCATGACCGGTGCTTAATACCAAATGCCCGGTCTCAGCTATGGTAAGCACTGCCGTAGCGGTATCCAAATCCCTCATCTCACCCACCAGAATCACATCCGGGTCCTGTCTCAAGACATGCTTCAGGGCGGTAGCAAAGGATAGGGTATCACTGCCTAACTGGCGCTGGGTTATAGCACACTTTACATTGGTGTGGACATATTCTATAGGGTCTTCAATAGTAACTACATGGCGGCTTTCATTGATGTTCAAGTGGTTAATCATAGCTGCCAGGGTGGTGGTTTTACCACTGCCGGTAGGTCCGGTAACTATTACCAGCCCTCTCTGCTTTAAGGCAAGCTGCTTACATATCAGAGGCAACTCAAGCTCATCTATGGTGGGGACTTTTGGCGGCAACAGGCGTATGGCGAGGCTGATAGCCCCGCGTTGCTGGGCAGCATTGCACCGCAGATGACCAATGCCAGGTAGGATATAGCTAAAATCAAGCTCCAAATTCTTGCTGAAATCTTCCCTTTGCTCGGGGGTAGTTATCTGGAGAAAAGCCTGACTTATCTCGTCATCAGTTAGCGGCGTGATACTATCTACTGCCTTTAGGGAGCCATCAATGCGCAGCAATGGCGGGCTGGAGGCAACCAGGTGCAAATCAGAGGCAGCCTTTGACTTAGCTGTATAAAGTAATGAAAAAATATCCACTTCTCTACCTCTCTATTTGAGGAGAAACTCAAATTCAAACCCTGTGATTATCTCATCTTCCTCTATAGCTTTTATAGATGAGATAATCACCATAGAAAATCTGTCGCCGGCTCTTAAATCTCTGGCATATTTGAAAATGCTATACTCGCCTGGGGATATGCCGCTTACCGTTACAGTATCACCCATATGATTAACCCCGGTCAAGTCTGCTTTCCCGGGCAGCAGGCTTACAATCTGGCTCAAATCTCCATCAACCTCTTCACGAACCTCTCCCAGAGAGGTAAATGTAGTATCAAAAATACCCGTAGTTGCTTCTAGCGCCGCAATCTGCGGTTCCATCTGCTGAACCTGTTCCCGCAGTGTCGCTATTCCCTCATTCTCTTGGGCAATAAGACTCTCAATAGGTGCTAGTTCAGAACGCAATACGCTGATATAAGTAGTCTTGTTGTAAACGAGAAATCCCATATAGAGGAGTAAGCCAATACCGATGGTGAGACCAATTGGGACAAGGATGTTTGATAAACGGATAGCCTTGGGCAGGTGGACCTCAGGCAGGGCATTAAAATTGACTAATGAAAAGTTAGCCTCCCCTTTTTCGGGCAATAGCTCCTTGAGTGCCAGCCCTATGTTGACCATAAATTCGTTCGGGTTGAAGCCCTCAGGGGATTCCACAGGCGATGGCAATATTGACACTGGGCACGCTGACTTACCAGCCAGTGATTGCCAGCTATCCGGTGCCTGTGCCAGGTCACCGCAAACAAACATGGGCACAGTTGAATCTAAAGGCTTCTCCTGGTGGCTGGAATTATAGAAGGCAATAGTTCTATCAATCTCTTCAGTGATAGTTGGTAACCTTTCTGATAACGATTCAGCCTCGCCGGGTAGGGATAGCCTGCGGATTAGTTGTGGGACCCTCTCTGCCATAACCATAATGTCAAGGTGGTCTAACCTGGCATTTACAATTATGGACCTGGGCTCATTCACGGTTCGACACAGGGCTAGAGGAGCTAAATCCAAAATATGTGGCTGAAGACCTGCCTGGTGCAGCGTCTGGTACAAAGCGTCAGCTATATTGCGGGGGAAAGCGGCTAAGAAAACGAGTGTTTCTCCCTTGGTGGCAGGAAGAGACTGGTATGAAAGGTAGACCTCATCTAAAGGTACAGGTATCACTCTTCTCGCCTCACGCTTTATCGCCTCAGGCAATACCGCCTCAGGCAGCTCGGGGAGGGCTACTATACGGTATACCGAGTTGTGCCCACTTATACCGGCGATGACCTTCCCCATGCCCACTTTCCCCAGCTTAAATAGCTCCTTGAGCTTTTCCGCTACTTGAGCTTGGTCAAGGATTAGCCCCTGGCTGACCAGGCCTGGCTCCAGAGGTAAGCTAGCCCACTTTTCTACTCGCTTGCCCCCCATTACCAGTAGGTTAACAGCGTCATCTCTAATGAATAATGTAGTAACTTTTTTAGCCATAGTTATTCACCTTCATAACTATAGATAGTTAGCTTGATGATAGCCGTTGGCTCTTCCTTCTTGTCAGGTTCGGGAATTTTCATATCTACCGAGTCCACGGTAGCAGTGGTGAAATACCCACCTGTGGCTATGATATTAATAAAGTCTAGCATATCCGCTACCTTACCCCGCACCTCTACTTCAAAAGTGGTAACAGCGTAGGTAACATCCTCTACCTCTTCGTCTCTCGGCTCTTCCACAGTGAGGCTGACTATTTCCAGGTTGCAATCATGAGCACTCAAAAATAATTCCTCGTCGTATTCAATGCTCTCCACTGCTTCGGGGAATTTTGCCTGACTGCGGCTAAGCGATGATGTGGCTTGACTTAGTTGGCTTTCCAAGGAGGTCAGTTGGCTTTCCAAATCCTCCCTCTCAGCAATACGCTCGGGCAAGGCAGCTTGAGCCACAGACAAGCTATTCTCCAACCTCTCCTGCTCGCCAGACTGCCGAGAATAGCCCATAAAAAGGCTGCCGAAGGCAATAACGAAAATGCCGATACCTAGAATCAACCAAGCTGTCTTACTTAACCTCATTAGTTACTCCTATTAACTAATCTCCCAGGAGATAATGCCCACTGTAATTCCACCCCCTATGATCGTTGTCTCTTCGCTCATGCTTATATGAAGAGTTATCGTGTCGTCGCTAGGGTCCCAGATGGCAATGTCCTGGGACTTGATTGAAAAGCCATCGCTGCCCGTTACAGGGTCAACGTCGAATGAAAGCAGCAGTCGCGGGTCGTCCGGATCCGGCATTACAGCTAGACAATCAAGTTCCAGATTAGCAGGGTTGCCCGGAATAACCCCCAGAATATCATTAACATTAAATAAGAGTGAGTAATCCCCTGTGCTGGGGTCGTATTCAATTACCTCACCTCTATGAAACTCAGTACCGTCTAAAGTGACTGACGAGTTAGAGAAGGAAAAAAGGATGGTACCATCATCCCGCCGGCTGAGGGCAACTATATTGGCACCCGGAATAGTGTGCAAGGGGTTGGGGTCGACATTAATCACCGACTGTATAAATGGATGAGCCGGATCATCTCCGTTCACGTCCACCTCAAGTCTAATTATGTCATCATTGTTGAACTCATATGGCCCAACATCAGCAGTGGTCTTTATTGACATTAAAAGGTAGTCTAAGCCGCCATCCTTATAGTAATGGACGCTGTTAAACTCATACTTAGGACTACTCAGTAACCCAAGAGCATCACCATCAAGGTATAGTGCGCCTGTGCCTGTAGCTATATTCAGCAACCCGAGGTCTTCTTTTTCAATTGCCGTCCCGGTCCCGGGCCCGAGCTTGTCGTCCTCTCGCCCCCAGAATTCAGCTTTCTGCTGGGTGGCAAAGATTATGGTATAATCATCGATAACACTTAGGGCTACCATATCCGGGTTGTGGTCGAACTCTCCACCCTCTCCACCTTCTGCTACAGTCCCCCCTGTCACCAGTACTTGGGCTATTATTTCAGCTTTAGGTTCTGTTTCTCCTGCTAAGAAAGCGGTAGATTGGAAGGTGTAAAATGTCCCACCTCCAACCACAAGCTTTTCTAGGTGTATTACGTCTACATCCATTCCGTTCATTTCGTTCACATCTGTCAACTTTACGAAGGGAATCCCCACAGCGGGAGTCTCCCCATTTAGTAGTTTCCAACAAGCCTTCTCTATACCGGCATCGGCGGCATAGAGCCCCTCCATCTTCACCTCAAAGACCTGACCCGCTATAAGCCCGGTGCTCATAAAACCCAGAAGAGGAGCGGTGATAAGCCCGCCTAGAAGTAACAGAATTAAGACTATGATAAGAGCCTGTCCCCTCTCACCTCTTATTAGTTTATTTAATGTTCTCTTCATCAGTCCTTTCCTTTACCAATTCTGGCTACTATGAGCTTGGTCTGGGAAGAATTTCATATACTCTGGTCTCACTTTGTTCCTGCACCGTGGCAGTTACCGTAAAAACAAGCACGCCATCGGGAAATTCACAATAAGTTTTAAGCTCTCCTGTGTCAGGGTCAGTATTAATAATGTATTCAAACACAAGGGTTCCGTCTGGATCCCCATCTGGCTCCCTATTAATGTATTCGTCTCGTCGGAGACTATTGTCTACTATTCTGTAAACAATCCAATACTCATCACTGCTATCCCACTCAGTCCAGGTTAAGATGAGGGGGAATCCTGTGCCTAGCGGGTCATTACCAGTATCAACATCCTGAGCCATCTGAGTATCGTGGCTGACCCAGTAGCCAGCGTTCTGCACCTGCCTGACGGCGGTCATATGATTGGAGGTGTGTGTGCTCCCGTCAATCACCTGGAAGATGGTTATAGTAGTAGCACCAGTGATAACTCCGGCAATGGCGATAGCTATCATCAGCTCAATCAGGGTAAAACCCCTCTGGTTTTTATTCATTAACCTTAACCTGTGAAATATCATCGCTCTACCTTATAGTTCTCTAGTGTGATTACTTCCTTATCGTGGTGCTTAACAGTCACTATTATCTTCTGAATGCCCTCATCGTCCGGATCGACATCATCATCACCATCGGCGTCGAAGAGGTTACCGTCGACTGTGAGGGAATACCCATCGTAGCCTGCAGGAAGAGCATGAGTCGTATCCCATGACGGAGGATTAGATGGAAGTTCATAAGACCAAGGGGCAGAAAGGTATTCATACTCGCAGTTCTTAATATATTCCATCTCAGTTCTAGCCAGGCTTTCAGCAGTGGCTCGCTCATCGGCAATAAAGATAGCATTGGATGCAGTAGCCAGGGCACCAAGAAGGGCAACAGCAATTATGCCCAGTAGAAGCAGGGCTATCATCACCCCAATTAAGGTGAAGCCTTTTTCGTTTTTCATCGACCTTAGCATCTACAAACTCACCTGCCCATAGATAGAATACATAGCTGAAATCAGAGCTATAGCAATAAAACCAACTAGTAAGCCTATGATTATGGTTATAGCTGGTTGAATAAGCCCCACAGCGGAGCTAGTCCTATCATCAGCCTCAACCTCATAGCTCTGAGCTACAGTAGCTAGCGTGTTATCAAGGTTACCTGTTTCCTCGCCAACTCCAACCATCTGCACCATCAAAGGTAAGAAGAGCTTCCTCTTTGCCATAGGTTTGGATAAGCCTTCGCCTCTAATCAACTC